>CANLJX010000019.1 GCA_947491545.1 Deltaproteobacteria bacterium | reverse complement strand
TCGCGGCACTACCCTCCTGGCCTCTCACCACAAGTTCGGAACCGTATCAATTCGGGAGTCTTACCACGCGGTAGCCTCAGCGTTCGGTCCAGGCCACACCCTGATCAGAGAGCTGTACTGGCGAGACTTCTTCACGCACATCGGATTCCACTTCCCACACGTCTTTAGGGGGTCGTTCCACAAGATGTACGACAAGCTTAAGTGGAGCAACGACAAGGCGCTCTTCACGGCGTGGTGCAAGGGCCGCACCGGCTTCCCCATAGTCGATGCTGGGATGCGGGAGCTGGTGCAAACAGGCTTCATGCACAATCGTGTGCGGATGATCGTAGCATCGTTCCTCGTCAAGGATCTGCACATCAGCTGGCGCAAGGGCGAGGAGTTCTTCGCGCAGCACCTGACAGACTTCGACCCGGCGGTAAACAACGGAAGCTGGCAGTGGGCGGCCTCGACTGGCTGTGACGCGCAGCCCTACTTCCGGATCTTCAACCCGTGGCTGCAACAGTCACGCTTTGATCCAGCCTGTGAGTACATCAAGCGCTGGGTTCCAGAGCTAAAGGATTTCTCGCCAAAGTACATCCACACGATGAGCGAGCCTGACATGACACGCTCAGTGGACTACCCGAATCCGATAGTAGAGCACGGCACTCAGAAAGTTATGGCTGAGGAGATGTTCCGGGAGTGCCGCGAGTAGCGCCTTGCTGAAAAATCCTCTATCTGTCCCGCGCTAAGGCAACGCGCTTTGGCTGAAAATGAGATTTAGCCGCTTGCAGGAAGCAGCTCAATCTACCTACCCTTTGGAAGCCTCCTATGAAGCGCGCGCTGGTTCTCACCTATGCAATTGTCTTTGCCACATTCGCCTGGTTCACCACCTACGGAACCGGCACGTTTTTCGACCTTGAGTGGCTAAGCGCAAGCTACGACTCACTTGCATCATCGCTGCTGCGCGGCGAGGCAGACGTTGATCCAGAGGCGATTAGCTTTGAAGGTCTGAAGCGTGACGGCAAAACGTTCATGTATTTCGGGCCCTTCCCAGCGCTCCTTCGCGTCGTCCTGAATGCAATCTTCCCCGCACATGCCGGCCTTTGGGGGCGTGTCTCATGCTTTCTCGCCGCAAGCCTCTCTGCCGTAGTTTTCGGCATGGTTGTGGTGAGAACGCTGCGCCTTAATGAATCTCTTGAGAGCCGAACCCGCGTGGCTGTTGCTGCTCTCTTGATTCTCTCGTTCTCGCTGGGCACTCCTCTCCTGTACCTTGCCTCCTGTGGGCGAATCTTCCACGAAGCATCACTCTGGGCGCTCTTCGGTGGCCTGTTGGCGCTCTACGGAATCTTGCTTCTGTGCACCGGCACCGAACGCCCGCTCCTTGGTCGGGCTGTCTTCTCGGTAGCCCTGGCAGTGGCACTTCTCTCGCGCATCACCTTCGCTGTGCCCATCTGCCTGGCTGCGCCGGTGGTCTTTCTGTGGCGAATCACCTCAGAGCCTGGCGGGGCAGCTCGCGCTGCCTTCCTCCGCCTGGCTGTCATGATTCCTGCGGCTTTCGGCACAGTGTTCCAGCTCTGGTACAACTATGAGCGGTTCGGCTCGCCGTTTGTCTTCTTTGACTACCAAACCTTCTACATTAAGCCTGAGGAGATCGGCGGCGAATTTAATCTCGCTCGCTTGCCGACAGCCGTCAGCCACTACTTCGGCTTTTTTTGGGGATACTTCTCAGATACTCCACCGTACGCCCGAATGATTAGCTCCGAGATTGCTCGGCCGGAATTGTTCATGCGCCATTGGCGAGAGCAGACCATCTCGCTCACCTTCGCGTCCTGCGCAGTCATGCTCTTCGCAGCTCTTGGGTTCTCAGCTCTTCTCAAACGAAGAGCTCCAGCTCTCCTCGCTGTGTACTCGGCGTGCTTGCTCTCACAAGCCCTTCTTATCCTCACATACTTCTTTATTACGCAGCGATACGCAGCTGACTTCTTGCCGCTGCTGGCGGCGGGGATTGCCGTGTCCAGCCTGACGCTGTCGTGCCGCCGAGGGCTCATTATCACCTTGGGACTGCTGGCTGCCGTTTCTGTCAGCGTGACCTCGCTGAGTATTCTCGATTGGACCATGGCCTTCAATCAGCATGCGCCAAATCCGGTGCGGCGAAAGCTAGCAGAGGCTTTTCTCCCGCCGCTTGCCCTAGGCCGCGCGGCAGAGAGGGTATACTTGAGCGACCAGCGGCCGATAGCACAGAGCGATTCAGGGACTCCAACAAGGGGCGACAGGAGCGCGGTGGGCAATCGGCTCTTGTGGGTAGGCACCCTGTTTCCGAAAGGTCTCGGAATGCGGGCAAACGCCAGCGCAACTTTCACCGTGCCGCCAGGCTTCGACCGCTTTCAGGCGATCGTGATGCCCTCTCATGAGTCTACGCATCTCTACGACTGCGCGGTGAAGTTCGCCATTACCAATGATGCTGGGGCGGAGATCTTCAATAGCGGCACCATGGACGGACGAGACCTGCCAGAGAGTGTTGATGTGGCACTCAATGGCACATCAACAGTGACTCTCTCCCTCTCAATGGGCGAGGGTCAGACTCGCGGCGATTTCGGGAACTGGAACATGGCTTCATTCGCGAAGAGCGTCCCTTGACCCGAATTCATTCCAGGCTTGCTTTGGGCCCAAGAGAGCGTCGAGCAAATCGAGCGGTGGGCTTGCCGTTCTACCCGGCAGGCTTGCGGCCTCTGCTAACGGCTTTTAGCGAGCAGTGCGAATTGGGGACCGTACGTTCGTAGCGTCACGCACCGAACAACGGACGGGCGCAGCCGGACGCCGTCGGACAAACTCGTAGTAGCCCACATCATCGGTAAGCTTAGAAGCAACCCGTCTGCGATTGCAGAACAGGTGCACTTGGACTCCCACTATTGGGCCACCTCCGGAATCAGAGACCGTTCCTGAAAGGTAATTTCGGCGGGTCGCCCTCTCAATAGAGAGGCTAACGTGGTGTGCTCCGGAGGCTGGAGTAGGTGTAGGTGTCGGAAGGCCAAATCCCATCGACACCGCGTTCGCGGCGTTCACCCGACCGCCTGAAACCGTCGTGCCGCGCAGCGATGCGCGCTCATCAACAGACGCCATGATGATGTCTTTTATCTGCGCGTACGTGAGGCTGCCGTTTGCCGCTTTGACGAGCCCGGCTAGGCCTGCCACATGCGGAGTAGCCATCGAGGTGCCGCTCAACATCTTGTAGAGGCTGTTCGGGACGGTGCTCAAGATCTCCACTCCAGGAGCCGCGACATCGACTGAAATCTCTCCGTAGTTTGAAAACGAGGCCAGCTGGTCCCGGCTGTTGGTGGCCGCCACTGCAAGGATGTTGGCTGCCGTGGAGCTTGCGGGAAATGAGGGAGTCTCGTCGTTATTCAATCCGTCGTTTCCAGCCGCGACGACAACCAGCACATTCTGCTGCCTGGCATAGTCGATGGCTGAATCCAGCAGTCCTGAGCTGCTCGGACCGCTGAGCGACATGCTGAGTATCGATGCTCCGCGATCGACCGAGTACTCAATTCCCGCTGCAATGTCCGAGAGAAATCCGTCCCCGTTTGCATCAAGGACTTTGATCGGCAGGATGCCGACCTGCCAGTTGACCCCTGTAACGCCAGTTGCGTTATTTCCTCTCGCTCCGACGGTACCCGCACAGTGTGTGCCGTGCTCATCATCGTCGAGCGGAGCTCCATCGGAGTTCACAAAGTCGTATCCGTAAAAGTCGTCCACAAAGCCGTTGCTATCGTCGTCCAAGAAGTTGCCGGCTACCTCTGCTGTATTGGTGTGGATGTTGGCGACGAGGTCCGGATGCGTGTAATCAACACCAGAGTCAATTACCGCGATCACCACAGAGGCACTGCCGGTCGTAAGGTCCCACGCGCTCGGAGCAGCAATCTTCGTCATCCCGTACAGAGACGAATAGAAGGTGTCGTTCGGCGTGACGGCTGTGTGGAAGAGCACATTGGCCTCACACTCGATGGGTGTTCCAGGGTTCGCCGCGCGAAGTGAGGAGCAAAGCGCCGCAATTTCAAGGTCGTTCACCGGCACCGGCTCTCTTGATTGAAGCGTCGTCGAGTCAGTCCTCGATGCAACGCCAACTGAGTAGCTCCCCTTTATCCTTGAAAGCCGCATGTGTTTCGGGACTCTGAGGCGGTCGATGGATCGGGCGGCCCCTCGCATCGTTGCAGACCGAGCGAAACCAACAGCCACTTCTTTACCAGGGACAACGCGCCTCTCAGCACTCGAACTATGAGTCCAGGCGAGGAGCACGCTCGCGACAGCTAAGACCGCTATGAGCCGACGGGGTCGGAGGTGGTGCTTAAACACGGGGCCATCCATATGGTTTGATCTTACACTAGTATATATCGGCGGAGCGCGAGGTAACATTTAAGCTTTTTAGGACAGTTGCGCCAGAGAATGAGCAAAGCTCCACCAGGTCCCTCGGCAGCTCCATAGTGAGCTAGCGGGACTTACCAAACATCCGGGCACAGTTTAGTTGAAACTCGCACTGCCCGAGCCGAGAAGCCGCTCTCAGCAGTGAAACGATGGCTTATCGTAGCTAGGTGCCTGGCAGCGGATGACCCCGGCGCCAATCCATTATCTCAAGCGCGGCAATCCCCGCCTCGACGCCCTTGTTCTTGTCATTGTCACCGCTGCGGACCAACGCATCCTCGATCCTGACTACAGGAAGAATCTCGTTAATTATCGGGACGTCACACTCAAAGCCAACTCGCTCAAGCCCGCTCATGCAGAGGTCTTTCACAATGTCGAAGTGGTACGTATCACCCTTCAGGATAACCCCGAACACGATCACAGCCTCTATCGATGGATCGCACTGCATGAGGCGCCGGACGGCCAGCGGTATCTCAAGGCAGCCCGGAACGATGTGCACATCTGGGCGATGACAGCCACCTTCCTCAAGTATCGCGGAGCACTTCTCTATCATCGACTGAGATACTTCACGGTACCACTTCGAGGCGACGATAACGGCCCTGGCGCCTGGAACACTGGGGAGGTTCGAAGTTGAGTGAGAAAGTTGGGCCATACTGCGTTCGAAACTGGAGCGGCCCCCTCCGAGGCGGGGCTTTTCTCGGAGAATGAATTTCTCTCCGAGAAAAAATTCGGAGAAGAAATACTGGGAGAAGAAATACTGAACGAAGAGTCATGCCGGAAAAGGGACTTGAACCCCCACACCCTCACGGATAGCGGATTTTGAATCCGCCGCGTCTACCATTCCGCCACTCCGGCACACTGCCCGCCTTTTGTAGACGGAAAGGGGCAACAATTCAAGCTCGCGTAGTTACCCCGTGATTTCGGTGCGTTTCGGGCGAGCCCGGTCAGGCATCCGCTTCGGGGTTACCGGCCACAGCCGCCCGTATTCGGTCCTGCGCCTGCGCTAAGACCTCATCCGCAGGGCGCCCCGCTTGCTCAATAGGCTCGAGGAACTCGAGCTCTATTCGAGTGCCAAACGGCACAGGCATAAAGTTGTAGCGCAGCAGCTCCCAGTTCCCACGTATTGCTATCGGCTGTATGAGCGCGGATGGCATCGACGAAATGAGCGCCCGGAACCCGGTCGCCTTAAAGCGCTTTATCACTCCATCTCGCGCTCTCGTTCCCTCGGGGAAGATGGCTGCAACCTGCCTCTGCAACTCTTTGCGGGCGCCGAAGTCACGGATCGCAGTGACTGAGCCGGCCGGATCTGCGCGGTCGATTAGAACGGACCCAAGCGTCCGCAACGCGTACGAGATGCTCGGCACGCCACGGCCAAGCTCCTTCTTCGCAATAAAGCCGATCTCTCTGGTGCGGCACACCCACATGATCATCGGGATGTCGTACATGCTCTGGTGATTCGATATCAGGATCACCGAGCGCCCAGCAGGGAGGCTCGGCGTGCCATGCACGCGGTAGGACGCCCCCGTGAGCAGGCGGATATTCCAAACGATGCAAACGTTCATCCGATCGAGCATCCACTTCTGGGCTCGCTTGCCGAAGAGGGAGGCCGCAATTTGAAGAGGATGGAATACGCAAAGGATAGTGAAGAAAACAACAACGTAGAGAGGCGTAAAGATCCAGCTCAATACCGTTCGGGGCAGCGACATCTGCACGTTCATGCTTCGCCCTCTGTCGGCTCCCTGCCCGCTGTCTCATCCACTCCCAGATTCCTCCGCTGCAGGTTTATCGCATGCAACAGCTTCTGGCGCAGCGTGTCTACTGGCGCATCCGCAGGGGCACAGGACAGAAGCTCCTCTGCTGCTGCCAGTGCCCGGCCACGCGCTTTAGAGTCGAGCTGCGTCATGTGTAGGTGCCTGGTGGTGTCTAGCTGTATTGCGAGCTGCACAGCGTAAGCTTCTGTGCTGCTCTCGCCTGGGCTACCAAAGGGACCACTGCCCCGCGCCGCCGCAGACAAAGCCGCGCGGACAGTCTCAAGCCGTACCCTAGGGACCTCCTGAATCAAGAGTGTCGCAATTCGAGCCAAGCGCGGCCGGAAGGAAACCCCTTCGTCCCGAACAAGCCCGTTAGGCTCAATATTGCCACCTGCCCAGGCTGCCTGCTCGTAAACCGCCGACACCAGGTCGATACAAGCCTCCCCATAAGCTCTCTCAAGGAGCGTCACCAATCCGGGAGCATCTTCCCTCATCGAAATCTGACTGGGCATGTTTACAAACGCTGTTTGTTATAGGAGCCTCCTTCCTGTAGGAAGCCCCCTGCGGAGAGAGACCACACTGGCTACCGCGCCCAGCGAACAGAATCAACTGGTGCTGTCTTAAGGTTCGCCGCTAGAATCCGGGGATTCTGCGAGAGCAATCCGGACAGAACGTCATGAAGCGACCATCGCTCGCCAGCATCGTCACCTCCGGCCTCACACTCGTGAGTTACCTGAGCTGTACCATGAATTCTGTTGCTGACGACTACATCGCCCCCGACCTGGTCAAGGTCACCACCCCCCTCTACCGGCCGGCTCATGCCAAGTACAAGCCGCGCCCAGGAGTCTACGAGTACTCGGTTGGCTGGGAGGGAATCACGGCAGCTTCTTGCTCACTCACCGTCCGAGAGGAGCGTGGGCGATTTCTGATAGACGCAGCCGCCCGAACCTACAGCGGCGTCGACCTGCTCTACAAGCTCCGGTACGAAGCCCGTGGCGTGCTCGATTCCGACAATCTCTCCTCTATAAGCCTCTCCATCGACCACAAGGAGAACTCGCGCCACAAAACGATTGAGATGAGGTTCGAGCCAAACTTCGGCCTCATCAAAGCAGACAGGCAAACCGGTGACATCGCCGCAAACCAGAAGCACGTGGAGTTCACGCCAAACAACCAGACGCTCGACCCAATAGCAGCCGCCTTTTTGGCGCGCAGCCTCGACTGGAAGGTAGGAGAATCCCGTGACTTCGACGTGTTTAACGGCAAGAGCCGCTACTTCATTACGCTCACGGCCGTTGATCACAAGGTGATCCGGTTCCGCGGACAGGAGCGGTCCGTGTTCGTGATCTCTCCACGGGTCAGAAATCTCACAACAACCAAGCCACGCTCTAAACTCCGTGAAGCTTTCATCTTCGTGACAGATGATGACGAGCGAGACATCCTTCGAATAGAGAGCTCTGTCTTTATTGGCAGCGTCAGCGTAGATCTTGAGTCGTATTCTCCGCTTCCGAGCGACCGGGAGCCTCCGATTATCATGGTGAACGCCGCAAACTCAGATGAAGCGCGCGCCCAGATGCGGCCGGAGCAGTAGCCTCGGCGCACCCTCCCGCCGACTCTTCCGGCTCTGCTGTTAGCCTAGGCCTCTCAGCGCGCTAGTTAACGAGCTCTGCTGCTGCTGCAGCTTGCTCATGAGGGACTCAAGCCGCGCGTAGCGCGCGCGCATGCTCTCCTCCTGCCGCTCAATTTGTCGCTCGGTCTCTTGGATGCGGTCATTGAGATCAGCTATCGCATCCTTGTTAGTATTGATTGTGAGATCGATGAGCCCATTGAATCGAGTGTAGATGTCAATCGTCCCGCCCGTTTTCGCTGCAGTGTCGGCAAACGAGCTCAAGACGTCGCTGACACTCGTTGGCTCGCTCGCAATGGCAGACTTGAGCTTCGCGGAATCAAACAGAAGCGTTCCATCTCGCTGGGTCGTTATTCCGAGATCCGCGAAGATCCGGATCGCCGTGCCTCCTGCAGACTTAGACGCAGAGATCGCTGAGCGAAGCGCTGTGAGAGCGTTGTCGTCCACACGCGTCGCGGCCAGGGGCCCGAACGTGTTCGTGACCTCCTTCTTGGTCTCGTCTCTTGTGACAACGTTCCCCTCATTGATGTACTTCACGACATCGTTGTAGGTGTCGATGAAGTCCTGCACCTTTGAGACTGTTGTGTCTGGATCTTCAGAGATCCGCACGGTGGCGGTGCCAGTCGATGAGAGCGAAAGCGTTACGCCCGGAATAATGTCAGAGATTGAGTTGGTGGCTCGCGTCACGGTGCCGATGCCGGTAACAGTCACGGAAGCGTCTGTGGCGGCATCCTCGCCGGCTGCGGTGAGCACTCCCAGTGACGCGCCGAGCGCTGTCCGGGTGATAGTGCCCTTTTCGGTCCCTTCGTAGTTCGATGAGACAACAATCTTGTAAGCTGGGCTGGCCGAGGATCCCGTGTTCACGAGCGAAGCCTGGGCTTTGGTGCTTGCGTTGTTAAACGCAGTGACGAAATCAGAGATTGTGAAGCTGCCATCGGTCACTTCCACGCTGACAGTTTCCTGCTGCCCGCCCGTTCCAACAGTAAAGGTGACGGTCCTGTCGAGAGCCGGCTCGCTGCCAGTCAGGGCCGCATCGAGCGCGGTGCTGCTGCTGGCGAATGTCTGATCGAAGCTGTAGGTGTGGTTCTTGGCGAGTGACGTGACCGATACGGAGTACGCGCCGTTTATCGCACTGTTGGTAACCGATGCTGCCAGAACGGATTCCTTGCTGCTGGTGGCCGTCTTGCTCACGCCACCGCCATTGATCGTCGTAAAGTTCTTGAGCGAGGCCTTGAGCAGATCGAGTTTCGTGGTCAGCTCTTCTGCTGCAGCGTTTGTCTCTTCCAGCTCCGTTAGCCGCTTCTCCGAGGGAGCAACGCGCGCAGCTCGCGTGGCGTCGCTCGTAGCCTGGATCAGGGCCGCTGTGTCGATACCCGATGCTAGCCCAGAGAAATTGATTCCACCTGCCATAGCTGCCCCTGAGAGGAGGTTTCACTGCCAAGAGGCACGAATAGCCTGGCTAGAAGGCAAAGAATACTCGGGCTACAGGAACTATTTGCCCTTCCGCTTCGCCTTCCGCGAGGTTACCGGACCTACGACCTCACAGACCCAGGACTGCAAGAACGGATCCAGGGCGGGGCATAACTCCTTCACTGTCTGCGCGACATCCTTTGGCTTTCGGCGCTTGGCCTCGTTAATGACGAGAGAGATCAATCCGGGATTGAGGCTCCAGACGCCCCGGCATATGGCCCCTTCATGACGCACCTGCTCCGCCTTCAACGCTCGTGCCAGCACCGTGGCCGCCATGCCGGAGAAGGCCGAGTACTGTCCGTTGTCACTGACAACTCGGGCAAGGAAGGAGAGTCGGCACCCTGGCGCTTGGAGCGCTTCTCGCATTAGTCCAACACACGGCGCCGCTTGTATATCCCGGATCCACTTTGAGAGCTGCGTGGCAACACGCGGCGCTAGCGGTGCATCCCCGAACAATGAAAGAAATTCGGGGCGAGAGAGCATGCTAGCTACTGGCGCCATCGCTTCTCGCAGCGAGCCTGCCGGTGCGCCTGGCTGCGACACTGCCTCAACGAAGCGCTCGATCATTGCAAGCGTGGCTGGTTCGAGCTCAACCAGGCCATCGGCCGCACCGTCTGAAGTCCAAGCATGCCCCTCAAGCGGCACCGGTGCCACCTGTGGCACCTGCCGCAAAGCGGGCGGTGGCGGCGCTGCTGGGTTAGCGAGTGGTTTCGTTCCAGCAGTGGCCGTTCGTAGGGCTTTCTCGATGGCTTGGGTGACCGTGTGCGCCCGACTGCCGCTCGTGCTGCGCTTCTTGAATAGCAGCGCCACATCCATGTCGACTAGCTGCCCGAAGGTTAGCGCCTCTTCGAAGGGAGCTCGCGCCCATGAAGCATCCCAGAACTTACCAAGAGTAATGCTTCGCAGCTTGGAGAAGCCGGGATGCGCACGCAGCTCCTCAAGCCTCTGCTTAAGATCCTGTTCAGCTTGGACTGAGTTCACGTAAACAGGCTCCGGACTCGGCTGCGCTGATGGCCGCTGCTCAATTGGCTGCTCTCCAAGCACCCCACCGTTGCCGAGGGCGGTGAGCAGCTCAGCCAGGCGCTCAACCTGAGCGGCTGTAAGCCTGAAGCGGGTGGCAACACCGATCGCACCGGTTTCCACTAGGCATTCACAGGTCAGGTCACTAATCGAATTAAGGGCAGATTCATCCCCGACCAACCTGCCTATCTGAAGGGCCTTGAGGAATCCATACCGGTTGGAAGCGGAGAAGACCGCCAAGGCCTCTTTAAGCGCGTCGATAGCTTTGCGAGTTTTCGTCATTGCTGTCATGTGTGCACCACACCCTTTGACACGATGCTCCTTGATCGGCAGCGACTCCACAATCGGGAATTTTCGCACCTCTCTCGCGGATTACAGGCCAACAAAAATGATCCAAAGCGCGGCAACATACAGGATCGCAACCGAGCCAGCCCCAGAGAAGTCGAGTATCTCAGCCGCTTGCTCTCTCCCCGCGTGGCGAAGTCGCAGCGATGCAATGCTGAGAAATATCGTGAAAAATATCGCAACCACTGTGACAATATTTATCTGCTCCGCGAGAGTAATAATAGGAGTGTCCGGCAACTCAGCGCTAACGGCGATAGTATTGGCGGAGGCTGCGAAGATTGCCCCCAGACCTAGGCCAAAACGGGCGTCCAGGTCGCTTGACTTCACGAAGCAAGCGCCAACCGCGAGGATGAGGGCGAGGTATGAAACCCAAAAAAGCTTTACAACAGTCACAAGCGACTCGTAGCGAATGAGGTCAAGCTCCACTAAGAACCGCGAGTAGGTCGAGGTATTAGAGCCTAGAGAGCGGAAGCCGTAGTTGGTTGGATAGCTGTGTGGGCTGCTCGACACCCCCTTGAGCTTCACGTTCCACCCATGCAGGGACACACTGGGGTCGATCATGCTCCCCTGGTCAGGCAAGTACTCCATCAGCTCGAACTCCGAATTGCTGTCCTCGATTGCCAAGCCGATTGTGTGGTTATCAAAAGGGTAGCGCTCCACGTCGAATGGCTGAAACACCTTCGCGCGCATCCTCACTGATGAGTACTGGTAACCGTCGTCTTCGATTACCTCAGTGGCGCTTCGCTCCTCGATCTCGCCGTTGACAAGTTCAAAGGTGCTGAAAGGGGTCATCTCCTTGTCCTGCCAGCGGAACCAGAGCCACGCATCTATATTCAGGGTGCCGTCCTTGTGAGAGACCTCGGATATGCGGTTAAGGTAAAAACCTACCTGCACAGCCTTCTTGCCCTGCTGGCTGAGAGCAAGCTCAGCCGCTTCTGCAGGCTCAACGAGCGGAGGGGCTTTTTGCTCTACAGCGAGTCCCGGTCCAGTTCGAGGCCCGAGTGCTGCAACACCGATTATTCCCAAGAGCGCCGCTATGCACACGCCAGCGAGGATCTGTGTGGTCCGAAGAGGGTCAGGACGCCCGAAACTTACCTTCATTCTTTTGGGGTCGGGCTGCCGGCCCTAGTCCTGAAGTCGGCGTGTCTAAAATACGCGCTGGCAGAGCTCTCCGGAGGCCCCACGCTCACAGCCCCCGATTTCACCACGGGAGCACCTCTGCGGTGCCGTGAAAAGACCGCGAGCTATGCGACTGAAGTGCCAAGCAAACCGCGCCCGGGCTGTTTTTTCGCAGTGCCCTTCGGCTAAAATAGCGGTATAATCTAAAGCATGACCGCTGCCCTCGCTCCAGCTGCGCTATCGGGTACGTCCCAGAGCGCCCCGGCAGTCCCTAGCCAAGACATCCCGGCTCAAACGGAAGCTCTTGCGCCTGCGAATCCGCTCAATACGCCATTCGAGTTCAAGCCTCGCCAAGCTCGGCAAGCAAAGCCAGACATCATGGGGGAGATTGGCCGCACGTTGCCTGCCGGCCTCGAACTCTATCGAGCGAAGCGCTTTCAGCTCGGAAGCAAGCTTGAGTTCGTCATGCTGAAAGTTCACGTGCCTCCAGCGCTGGAGCCGAAGCTCAAGGAATGGCGGCAAGGTCTTGAAGAGAAGTTTCCCCTAGCATCGATCTTCATCCGGCGGGTCCAGGTAGACCAGAAGCTGTACAGCCACCTGCGAAGTGAGTTCCGCGACACAGACCTCCTTGCCGCGACTGCCGTTGGCAAGCTCGGTGAAATGGTCAAAGGGCTCTTCGGAGAGCCTCCCGATTCAAGCATCGCCCCCCGCTCTGAGATCCCCGTTCGGGAGGATCTGCAGCATATTCCTTTTATCGCTATCGATCGGCCTGACGTGCTCAACCCCGAAGACCTCATCCATGGAGAGGCGCTTGAAGGCGGCAATCTTCTGCTGCGGGTCGCGATCATCGACGTCACAGACTACATCCAGCTCGGAAGCCCTCATGACCGATATGCGCTCCGAGTTGGCAACGACTTCTACGGGCGCAAGAGAAAGATTTCAACGATCGGCACCGAGTTCTCAGAGGGCCAGGGCAGCTTCGTCGCCGGTGAGACCCGCCCCGCTTGGGTGGCCGAATTGCGGCTGTCCCCCAACGGCGTGGTAGAGCCTGACTCGTTCAGCCTCCGTCGAGCTTTGGTGAGGAACCACGCGACGGTTAACCCCGACAAGCCCTTCGACTTTCTCGCTCAGCCAGATATTGCGCCTATCATCGGCTCACTAGCCGAGATAACAAGGGTTCTTGAGCGCCAACGCATCCGTCGCTCTCGCATGATATCGATTGATGGCGAGGGTACGGCGAGCCGCATCGTCTCTGAAACGATGATAGCGGCGAACGAAGGGCTCTCAGATTTCATCCGCAACAAGCTCCGCATCCCCGCCGGCTTCATCGTTCACGAGGAGTGTCCTCAGACAGAGCGTGAGAAGTGGCTTGAGCTGTTAAACGAACTTCGGATTCCGGCCTCCCTGGAGGATCTCTCGAATGACTGGGCTAAGGTGGGCATCCTGCGCTCCCTCGAAGATCTCAGCTCGCCGCTAGCACGCTCCCTTGAGAACAGCATCCTCGACCGGAGCATGTCACGCTCTGTGCCCTCTGCGCTTCCAGGCAAGCACTCCGGACTTAACCTCCAGGGCTACACAAGGCTGAAACCGCGAGAGGCTCTCGGCATCCTCAACCAGCTCGCGCTTGATGCAGCCTTCAGCAATCGACAAGAGATACCCCTAGAAGAGGTAGAGAAGCGGGTTCGGTCGCTCAACGACAAGCGCTGGGTGAGAGACGAGAAGCACTACAAGCTTCTCTTTTTTGAGATGCTCGAAGAGAAGCTGATGCTCGTCGGCAGCCAATTCAATGCAGAGGTTGCCAAAATTGATCACCAGGTGCATTTCTACCACCACGGGATGCCTGTCACGGCGGGCCAAGCGGACCAGGCGTTCCTTGACTCTCTGACCCGCATAGCATGGGAGCGCTACCTCATAGCTTCACGCTACTCCGAGCCTCATGAGCTTCCGCAGCCGCCCCCACTGCCTGATGGGATAGTGGCTCGCCTTGAGCCAACTCGGTACCACGTCCAGGTCGAAGGATTCTCAAAGCTCGGAATCATCAGCGCCGAGGATGCCCCGCCTTTGGAACGAGGGTCGGTGGTTCCAGTGCGCCTACGCGGATTCAACCTCACCACGATGCGCTTTCAGTTCGAAGGGCTCACGCTGTAACTTCCGCCAACACGGAGAAGGCAAGCTTTCCGTCGGACAGCGAAACTTTAACTTTGCCGCCATCTTTTAGCCCGCCAAATAGGATCTCATCTGCAAGCGGATCCTTGAGCTCTCTCTGGATAAGCCGTGCCATCGGGCGAGCCCCGAAGATCGGATCGAAGCCCCGCTGGGCGAGCCATTCCTGAGCTTCGGCACTCACCTCAAAAGTTATGTGGCGCGACACAAGCTGCTGCTCGAGCTCCTTAATGAACTTGCCAACGATCTGAACGATGATCGACATCGGCAACGGGTTGAAGTAGACCGTGTCATCCAGGCGGTTGCGGAACTCCGGCTTGAAGAGCGCCTTAATCGCGGTGTCACGAAAGTTGTGCGGCTGGGCGCTGCCGAATCCGATGGACGCGGCTTTCTCGGAGCCAGCATTTGTCGTGAAGATTACTATCGTGTTGCGAAAATCAGCCTTCCGCCCCTGCGAGTCTGTTACCGAGGCATCGTCCATTATCTGCAAGAAGATGTTGAATACGTCTGGGTGAGCTTTCTCAATCTCGTCGAAGAGAATGACTCCGTACGGATTTTTTCGAACTAAGTCGATCAGGAGCCCGCCCTCTTCGTAGCCAACGTAGCCCGGAGGAGCCCCCACGAATCGCGACACAAGGTGCTTGTCACTAAACTCGCTCATGTCGAAGCGGTGAAAGTTTACGCCCATCTCCTGGGCCAAAGCGCGCGCAAGCTCCGTCTTCCCGACGCCAGTTGGGCCTGCGAACAGGAAGCTGCCTATCGGCTTCGCTTCTGGCTGCAAGCTTGCGCGGCTGCGCTTAATAGCCTGGGCAATTGCATCAGCCGCCTTGTCCTGCCCGAACACCCGCGCCTTGAGGCGAGCCGCAAGGCTCTTGAGCATCACCTCGTCTGATTCGCTCACGCTGCGCACTGGAACCCGCGCTATCGCGGAAACGACTTTCTCAACTTGCTCCTCGTTGATGCTCTTTCTGCGCTTGTTCTTGGCAAGCATGGCGTTTGCTGCCCCAGCCTCGTCGATCACGTCAATGGCCTTGTCGGGCAAGAATCGCTCCGTGATGTGCTTTGCCGAAAGCTCGGCTGCCGCCCGAAGCGCTTTGGCCGAGAATGTCACCTTATGGAAGCGCTCGAAGCGCTCCTTGAGCCCTTCGAGAATCTCTACGGTCTCCTCAATTGAGGGTTCTGGCAGATCGATCGTCGAGAACCTGCGGCTGAGCGCCCGGTCCTTCTCGATAGCCTTCTTGTAATCGGAGTGTGTGGTGCTGCCCATGCAGCGGATCTCGCCGGAGGCTAGCGCTGGCTTGAGCAGGTTTGCTGCATCGAGAGAGCCGTTGCCTGTGGCGCCCGCGCCAACAACGGTGTGGAGCTCGTCGATGAAGAGGATCGCCGTCTTGCGCTGCTTTACCTCTTGAATGACGCGACGGACTCTCTCCTCAAACTCGCCGCGGAACTTGGTCCCCGCCACCAGCGTCCCCATGTTGAGCAGGAATACCTCAGCTCCTTTGAGCTGCTCTGGAACCTCCTCAGCAACTATCCGGCTGGCGATCGCATGCGCCATCGCCGTCTTGCCAACTCCTGGCTCTCCAAGGAAGAGCGGGTTGTTCTTCTGCCGGCGACACAGAATCTTTATTGCACGCTCTATCTCCTGGGCTCGGCCGATTACCGGATCGAGCTTGTTCGCTTTCGCTTGGGCTGTGAGATCTTCCGTGAACTGCTCCAGCGCGGTGCGCTTCGGCGACGAAGAGCCGTCATCTGAGTCCTCATCCAAATCGGCGAGGAAGTCATCCTTCTCTCCTTCGGGCGTCGGCTGCCCGTGCGCGATGAAGTTTAGGACGTCGAGCCGGGTGACACCCTGCTTCGCCAAGAAGAACACCGCATGGGAATCCTCTTCTGTGAAGAGAGCAACGAGCACCTCTGCCGGGGTTATGACATCTTTCTGCGCTGAACGGACGTGCATGATCGCGCGCTGCAGGACCCGCTGTACTGCGGGCGTCTGAGCCGGCTCCGAGGCGGGAGCTTTTCCTGGCTTTAGGGGCACTACCTCGATGTGCTTGTCGAAGAACACCTCAAGGTCTTTGCGCAGGGCTGGAATGTCGGCGCCCGTGTTCTGCAGAATCTCGATCACCTGTTCGTCGAATGTTAGTGCGTAGAGCAGGTGCTCAAGGCAGAAAAACGCATGGCGCCGAGAAGCGGCTTCCCTAAATGCTGCTTCAAGAGTCAGTCCGAGCTCGGTGCTAAACATTACTCCTCCTCCATGACGCACTTGAGGGGAAAGCCCTCTTTGCGCGCCTCACTGTGAACGCGGTCGATCTTAGCCTCCGCGATCTGCTTCGAGAATATGCCCGCGACACCCCTGCCGTTCTTGTGAACCTGCAGCATGATCTGGATAGCCTCGGCGGGAGTTTTCATAAAAACTGTCTCCATGATGTACACCACAAACTCCATCGTGGTGTAATCATCGTTGAGCAGGATGACTTTATACTGCTTCGGCGTCTTGGTGCGGGGTTTTTCCGCTACCGCCGTGCCTGATTCGTGCTGAGTCCGGGGCTTGCCCATGCTGTGCTGCCTGCTGCGAAGGTGGTCCCACCAAAAGCCTCCCCCTCTCTAGCACCGTGATGCCACTGCACGGCTCACTGGTATCTTCGACAGAAGGGGGTCTCGCCTTGTGCCAAAAGCGAAGATTATCGTGAAAAAGTTAAGCCCTTTCGGCATCGAAAGGCATATCTCTATGATACGGCAGATAGCTGCCCCCTCACAACGTCAAACGGCATCTCAAATGCTTCTCGGCAGCTAGATGCACTGGGGTTCGATGACTGTCATCTCCTTTCCGCCAATCGAGTCTGCTGATGAGGACGGCCTGCTCGCCGTCGGTGGAGATCTGGCTGTTGAGTCCCTGCTCAAAGCATACCGCAGCGGCATCTTTCCGTGGCCGGTCGACGAGCATGCGCTGTTGTGGTTTGCACCGCCGTCGCGCGCCATCATTATGTTCGACGAGCTGCACGTCTCGCGCAGGCTCGTTCGGTCGCTTCGCGCCAACCCGTTCGAGCACACTATCGACAACGCCTTTGCTGAAGTGACCTCGCGCTGCGCGGAGGTCAAGAACCGGGGCGACCAGAATGGGACATGGATCACCTCTCAAGTCGCAAGTGCCTACTGCGAGATGCACCGGCAGGGGCACTGCCACAGCGTCGAGAGCTGGCGGAACGGAGAGCTTGTCGGCGGGATCTACGGTGTCAAGATCGGCCGTTACTTCGCCGCAGAATCGAGCTTCTACCGAGCGCCCGACGCATCGAAAGCAGCAATGTGTCACCTCGTTTCGTGGCTGGCTGCTCAGGGGGTCACGTGGCTCGATTGCCAGGTAATTACCCCCTTTTCGTCGTCTTTCGGCGCTCGCGAAGTTTTACGCGCTGATTTTATGGAGATGCTGCGAAAGGCTCTACTGTAAGCCGCCGAAGTCGTTGCAGGCGAGGAAGCAGTGCACGAGCTCAAGCAGCTCTTTGTACCCGACAGGCTTCTGGTACGCCGGTATCGGTGACAGCTCGCTCTTTACAGTTGCCATCTCAGTGGGGTCTGTAGCGGTCAGGGCGATCACGTGCGTGTTCGGGTAGACCCAAGCAAGCTCTTGCGCGGCCTTAATGCCGACCTCCCTGGACTCCACGAACTCTCCTGCGTTCTCTTTCATCGTGAAGGGCATGTGCACATCGCAAACGATTAAGTCTGGAGGCTCTATGGTGTGGAGGAGCTCGTATGCTGAATCGGGGCAGTCTGACTCGAAGACCTCGACATCGTGCTCCTCGAGTATCTCGCGGAACACCTCACGGTAATCGTGATTGTCGTCTATGATGAGTACGGTCTTCATTGCCCTCTTGGCTTTCTCGGGACCCGATCGTCGTGCCCCCCAGGGCTCCTTGCCCTTACAAACTAATTCGGCCTTCATGGCTTGATGCTTAACGGAAAAAAATGCCGGGGGGTAGAAACCCCGTAAATAGGCCGTGAGGAGCCCCTAGAGGGCGCTTTCGGGCGCTGAGAGACCGTTGACGGGCGCCATGATTGCTTGGCTCACGCTCTAGTGGGGCACGTTAACGTTCACCTGTTCCACGCCCCAAGGCCCCGCGCCGCTTGAACCTTATTTACGCGCAAAGCCTATTTAGCGATTGGCCTGCTGTGTAGAAGACGTGGTCCATCCCCGAGGGGTTAATAGCCGACCGCTCTTTTCCTGATCCTTCTCATTATCTTCGTCCTTCTCATTCTACTGCACTTGGACTGGTTTCCTCCTCCTCATCTGGGCAGTCCGACACGGATTTCGCTGACAACTTAGGGAAATGTCCTGATTATGAGCAGGAGTCGGTGCAGGTGCAGGAGGAAGAGAAGGATTGGGATGTAGATGCGGAGCCCTATGCCCCACTACAATCTGCCTTGAGACTCAGCATGTTTTCTGCAGAGCAAGACGGACCGCTCCGACAATGCCAACGAGCCTTTAACCCAGCTGAAGCCTCTCAACGTTCACGTGCACGTGCACGTCTTACTGCAGAGAAAGACAGGCCTGCGAAGGCTAGGTGAACCCAATCGGATCGAATTCAAAACAGGCCCACTGCTGGTTTGAACCCAGCTTCGAAGCGAGCTTCCCGTGGGTTTCGAGAACGCCGTCGTCTAGCGGAACAACAGCCGGCTGCGGAAGCTTCATAAGCAGTGTCGAGATGCGCTGCTGTGACTCTTTGATCTCTTTCATGTCGGTCGCCGAGCAAGATTCGGCGAATTTCTCCAGCTCTCTCTTAGCTAGAAGAGCGTCTCGGAGCGATACCGAGTCACCAACCATCAGCATCAGGTCTATCCCTGCCTTATGGGCGGGAATCGCCACAGCGCCTGGGGCATGCTTCTCACTGACTCCCTTCATGCCGAGCGCATCAGCGATAGTTACACCAGTGAAGCCGAGCTTCTGGCGCAGGATGCCTGTCATAATCTTTCGAGAAAGTGTAGCTGGCACGCCAGGGTCCACCAGAGGCAGCTCAATGTGTGCGCTCATCACCATCTCAACTTGCTCCCGAATGAGGGCGGCAAACGGAGCGAGCTCACGCTGCTCAAGCTCAGCCAGGGTCCTATTTACTGTCGGCAGAGATGTGTGAGAGTCGGTTGTTGTGTCTCCATGACCGGGAAAGTGCTTGGCGCAGGGCGTAATTCCACCCGCGCGAAGCGCAGAGGCGAAACGAATCGCAGCGTCCGACACCTGCGCCACCGTGCTGCCGAAGGCGCGCTGGTTAATTACCGGATTAGCTGGGTTCGAGTGAATGTCGGCTGTTGGCGCGAAGGAGACGTTTACGCCGAGTGCCGAGAGTTCCCTGGCCATTGCCGAAGCCACCGCTGTTACCGCTTCAGGCTCAGCCGCGTAGAAGGCTGGGTACGGGAAGCAGGTGATAGGCGGCGGAAACCGATGCACCTTTCCGCCCTCGTGATCAACCGACACTGCAATTCGCTCTCGGCCAATTGCAAAGCGCACCTCGTCTAGCAGCTTCTTGTAGCTGCTTAACCAACCAGGGTATGCCTCCCCTTGGATGAAGTTTCGGCGGCGAAGCATTATGCCCGCCGGCCGTAGCTCTTTAAGGATCGCAGCCTCGTCTGATGTGAGAGCTGGACCGGATGGCTCAACGATGAAGCGCAGTCCCAGATCGAGGGAGCTGTCTGCCGATTGATTGGCGCCGGTGTTTTCCTTGATCCTCGTCATTCCACTCGCTGCGCAAGCGTCCTTCTCTTGTCTGACGCTCATCCCGCCAAGGGCACTATAGAAACGGCTCGTGCTCGTCGCAACCGAGTTCGAGCGAAAGCGGAGCTATCTCTGCGCGCTGCGGCGATTAGTACTGGAGCTCTAATCGCTTGAAGTCGTCGTACTTCGGGTCTCTCGTCTCCCAGTAGGAGGTCACGTTGGCCTTGTAGGAGAGGTCCATCGCCTTAATCCGAAGGACCTTGAGCAGGTACGCCATCGGGACGAAGCCGATAGTCCAAGCCGCTGCAAGAATCACAAAAGTCATCACAATCGACAAGTAGTGCGCAAGCTTCATCCAGCCGCGCCATACTGGAAGCAACGCGCGGGGGAAGAAGTAGCCGAGCACCGCGAAGGCTGCTCCTACACCGCCCCAAACCTGGGCCGCGTTGTTGGATCCCCTGTAGAGCTTAAAGGCGCAAACCGTGAAGCAGATGGTCCCGAAGATCGCGCCAAACTCGCGCACGTGCTGACCGACGGGCTTCCCCATCCACTTCTTGGCTAGCGGTGAGCTATCTTGGTTGGCCACTTTCGTCAGGCCCTCCTTGGGGTCGCTCCCTAGTCCAGCTCGAACTTCGTCCGCCAATCTTCGCGCTCCTGCCACTTTGGCTGCTCCTCTTTCAACATCACAATGTTGCCGACTATCAGTGCGTCCATGTTGGTCCGCATGAAGCACGCGTAAGCGTCAGCCGGTGTGCATACTATAGGCTCTCCCCGGACGTTAAAGCTAGTGTTGACCAAGACTGGGCAGCCGGACTTCGCCTTGAAGGCCGAAAGAAGCCTGTGAAACGTAGGGTGTTGAGAGGCAGAAACTGTCTGGATTCGAGCCGAATAGTCGACGTGCGTCACGGCTGGAATGTCGGATTTGGGCACGTTTAGCTTGGCGATACCAAACAGCCCTCGCTCCTCTTCTGACATCTTGCGGCGGCGACTCTCCTTCACTGGAGCTACCAGCAGCATGTACGGGGAATCCGAATCAAGCTCGAAGTAGTCCGAAACATCCTCGCGCAAGACAACCGGCGCAAAGGGCCGGAAGGACTCGCGGAACTTAATCTTGAGGTTCATCGTCGCCTGCATCTCTGTCGAGCGCGGGTCGCCGATGATGCTCCGACCACCGAGCGCACGAGGACCGAACTCCATGCGACCTTGGAACCAGCCGATCACTTTCTCTCGCGAAAGCATGTCCGCTGTCGTGTTGTATAGCTCGTCTCCCGACACGCGCTTGTAGACGGCTCCGAACTGGGCGAGCTGCTGCACGGTCTCCTCATCCGAAAATTCCGGCCCAAGCAGCGACTGCTTCTGGGCATCGGCGCTGCCGGTGGTCAAGCGCGGCTTATCGAGGTACCCGTACCAGGTGCACAGCGCTGCGCCGAGCGCCCCTCCTGCGTCACCTGCTGCAGGCTGAATCCAGATGTTCTTGAAGGGCCCCTCACGCAACAGCTTGCCGTTGCCGACGCAGTTGAGAGCAACCCCCCCTGCCATCACCAGGTTCTCAACGCCGGTTTCCTTGTGCAGGTATCTCGCCTGTCGCAGCATGCACTCTTCGACGACGACCTGAATCGAGGCGGCGAGGTCCATCTCGCGCTGCGTCAGCGGGCTTTCCGGCTTGCGTCTCGGTGCATCAAAGAGCTTCTCAAAGCTCTCGTTGGTCATCGAGAGGCCCTGCATGTAGTTAAAGTGCTTGAGGTTCAGGTGGTACGAGCCATCTTCCTTGAGGTCTAGCAGGTTGTCGTAGATCGTCTGCACGTACTTAGGCTTGCCGTAGGGGGCTAGGCCCATGACTTTGTACTCACCCGAGTTGACCTTAAAGCCGGTGAAGTACGTGAAAGCCGAGTACAGGAGCCCTATGGAGTGAGGGAACTTGATCTCGCGGAGGATCGAGAACTTGTTTCCTTTGCCGAGCCCAAGGCTGTTTGTCGTCCACTCACCGACTCCATCGATTGTGAGAATTGCTGCCTCTTGGAACGGCGATGGGTAGAAAGCGGAGCCGGCGTGGCTCTGGTGATGCTCCGTGAAGAGCACCTCTCCCTCGTAGCCGAGCTCGGTCTTGATCGTGTCAGGAATCCAGAGCTTGTGCTTAAGCCAGAGCGGCATGGCACGCGCGTAAGAGGTAAAACCTGATGGGGCTGTCGCGAGGTAGGTCTCAAGCAGCCGCTCAAACTTGAGCAACGGCTTGTCGTAGAAGGCAACGTAGTCGACGTCCTTGATCGTGAGCCCCTGCGACTTTAGACAGTAGGCAGCCGCGTTCTTCGGAAAGTCTGGATCGTGCTTTTTGCGAGTGAAGCGCTCTTCTTGAGCCGCCGCGACAATGTTTCCGTCGACGACGAGGCAGGCAGCGCTGTCGTGGTAGAAGGCAGAGATTCCGAGGATGTTCATAATGCAGGCCCCAGCTATTGAGGTAAGGGGATTAAATACAACGAGTTTACGCAAACTGTCGATAGCACTCACTTAGTTGTGTGACCTAAGGCTGCGCTGGGAAAGGCTGCTCAATTCCTCTCGTCCAATCGCCCTAATTCGTTGAAGGACCTTGCCTTTTTATCTGTAATCCTTAATCAATACGGCGTGACTCACACTCCCCGCTCGACCATCTCCGCGTTTATCGTTTGCTGCAACGAAGAGAGACAGATTCGCCGCTGCCTCGAGAGCGTGAGGTTTTGCGACGAGATCGTAATCGTTGACTCTGGCTCAACGGATCGCACTCTGCAGATATGCTCTGAGTACACCAACAAGATTACGCACCACGAATGGCAGGGATACGTGCTCCAGAAGCGCTATGCCCTTGGCCAGTGCAGCTCTGACTGGGTCCTAAACATCGACGCCGACGAGGAGGTGTCTGTGGAGCTGCAGGAGGAGATCCTGGAGATCCTGCAAGGGGACAAAGCCGGGAGAGTCGCAGCAAACGGCTTCCTGCTCAACCGCGTCGTGTTCTTTCTCGATCGCTGGTGGCGCAAAGGTGGGTGGTACCCGGAGTACCGGCTGAGGCTTTGCAGGCGCTCCGTCACAAAGTGGGGCGGAGAAGACCCGCACGAGAAGGCCGAGGTCTCCGGCGATACGAAGCGCTGCAAGGGCGAGCTCCATCACTACTCGTTTACAGACCTAACAGACTACGTGAGGCGCATGAACACCCTATCCTCGAATGCAACCTCCTCTCTGATACGCCGCGGAGCGAGCGCGTCAGCCGTAGCGATCATCTTCCGTTCGTTTGCCCGCTTCTTGAAGTTCTATGTGTCCAAGCGCGGCTTCCGTGAAGGCATGGCAGGCCTAATCGTAGCCTCGATAGAGGCCTACTCTGTGCTGCTCAAGTACGCAAAGCTTTGGGAAGCGCGGAAGAAGAGTTAATAGCGGCCGCTCCGCGGAAAGCAAAGATGGCGAGACGCTCAGCGGGGTGAAGCCGCGTTCAGCGGCGGGAGGGGGCGCAGCTCCCTTGGCTCGAATGCCGAATGGGAAGAATGCACCGAGGCGGGGTGAAGCCGCGTTCAGCGGCGGGAGGGGGCGCAGCTCCCTTGGCTCGAATGCCGAATGGGAAGAATGGACCTAAGCGGGGTCGAACCGCTGACCTCTACACTGCCAGTGTAGCGCTCTACCAACTGAGCTATAGGCCCGCACTGAAGTGGCGGAGGTTAAAGGAAAGAGGGTTGTGTGTCAAAAACCGGGGGAGCCAAGGAGCCCTCCCTGGCAGCGGCGCAGAAGACAGCGCAGGCCCCTTCCGATTGAACAGTTAGAGCATTTGAAAGTTTGCTCTACTTCTTATAACGTAGCTTTCGGCGGGCTGTGGCGCAGACCGGTAGCGCACTCCTTTGGGGTGGGAGAGGTCGGAGGTTCAAATCCTCTCAGCCCGACCAATCACCCAAACCTAGGCCAGTCTTTTCCGGCTGTCCGGAACTAAATCAGGACTTATTGCGCTGACTTAACGCACCGATTTTGCGCGGCGCAGCAAGCCAGAGCAGACCGCTTCATTGAGAAGAGCTACGTCAGAGGGGCTCCAGTCAGTGGATGCCTTAATAGCTCGGTTCAGCGCTTTCATCGCCATCGGTAGCCCTTTTGCAACTGCTGCAGCTTCTTCAAGCACCGCAGCCCACTCCGATGCGGGATAATCAGTGTAGGTCTTGAGCGCATCCACGCTGCGGTCGAGTTGCTCGAACTTCAAAGCACTCACCCGACCAAACTCTCTGCTCCTGACATCTATTGCTCTGATGTGCCACACCAGCCTGCCACTCTCGCCAATAACGAGGGCTGGTGGAGCTTTCAGCGCCGCCTTCGGGAAGCCAGCGTCAAAGAGTATTGAACCAGCCAACAGTCGGGTTCCCTCAAACCTACCTTCGTTCGTCGGGTCACGCAGCACACTTGCAATAGTTGCAGCAATTTTGTTGCGCAACGCGAAGTCACGAATGGTGACATCTGAGAACAGTTCCTCACACATCGCCGTCAGTAGCGCATCTCCATCCTCACCGAGCACCTGAGCTGTGCAGACCAGGTCCTTGAGGCAAAGCTCTATGTTTGCCTCATTTGCGGAGCGGCTAGCTGCGACGAGCTGATGCGCAAACCTAGCGCTGAGGAAAGCCGGCATCTTTTCCAGGGTAACGTGCTGGTCCTCAATCCGCTGCAAAATAGGCTCACTCGTCTCACCATTTCGCCCCTGAGTCGCCGCCACCAAGCCACGAACGAACTGCGCAGCTGATTTCTCGAAGTAGTCATCATTACCGGAAAGGAGGAGGGTATTAAGCTGATTTACCGCGGGCGCCGGCGCGAGAGTATGGTCCGATCGCACTTTGAGACCGACTACGTATCCCGCAAGCCATCCGATGAGCGGATCGGAGCGCGACCAACGCGGCATATCGTCTAGAGTCTTCTCCGCTGCCGCCCAATCACTTGACATGGCAGCCTCAAAGGCACGAAGCCTAATGCCTGCTTCGTTCACGAAGAGCGTTGCGTCTTTACACTCCGGCAAGATCGCACGAACCACTTGGGAGCAGGTATTTATCGACCTCGCCGAACCTCTTGTTACACAAGAATCAACCACTTCGTTGAGGATTCGAAGGCTGACGTTCGGGCTGGAGAATTGATCAAGAAAAGCGACTATTTCATCCTCCCCCCGATCCTCCATGAACTCACGAATCGCTATCGCAAATCGCGAGAGATCGGCTTCAGGCGACAGCACATCGAGGAACTTATAATTTTTCGGAAGTACGGTCGAAACAACAGCGTCGAGGGATTCCATCTGATCAGTGGCCAGCGCCGCTCGAATCGCTGGAGCGATTGCGTTCAAGAAACAGCGCGGACTTACGGGCGAGTCCCCATCAAAACCCAATGCGGTTTTTAGTTTTACTGCTAACGCAAATGCTCTTGCCTCGTCATTGAGTATTGTAGCGATACCTATCGCGTCTCCGAGAGCCTGGGTGTGTGCGGTAGATGCTCCCTTCAAGTCGCTACGCTCAGCTACCCGGTTCGTTACGTCTTCGGCCATCTCCAGCAGTTTGGAAAGCGGCGACAGCCTCGGCAGGTTAGTTTCGGGAGAGGCCTCTCGGATAGCCTGCCTGTCAAAGAACTCCTTGATGACCTCACGAGCTTCTGGCTTCACTTGCACTTCAACAACCGACTTCTCCAAGTCGGGCGTCATGATCGTTAGGGCCAACTCAACACCTGTTACACCCTTTCCACGCAAACGAGCTTGCACAACCTGAACGGTCGGATGCTGGGAAAGGGGCAAGGCTTTGACAACGTCGACGAGAACGCCACTAGCCGCAAGGCGAGGGTCTTTCATGAAGTCCTCGCCGCGCGCGTGTTTACTGAAAAATTCTTTCATAAGCTTGTAGGCGGCTTTTGAAGCCGCGCGACTGCTTAAGTATCGACAATTTCGAATTCTTAAAGAATGTCGCCGAGTGTCGCTATCCGTCGGTAATAGTCCGCTTGGATAGCAAATAGAGGATGCTCTCTAACTTTTCACAGCGATTCAGGTCGCAAGGGTAGTCACGACCAGAGGATTTTCTAGCCTGTGAACTACACGAACATGCTTGCTAGCGCGCCGCCACATCAATCACGAAGCGGTACCTTACATCCCCCTTGAGCACACGCTCATAGGCCTCATTTATTTGCGACATTCGGATCATTTCAACGTCAGACACGATGTCTCTCGAAGCACAGAAGTCCAGCATCTCTTGGGTCTCCCGGATGCCTCCTATAGCGGACCCTGAGACCGAGCGCCGCGGCATGATAATCGAGAACGGATGAATCGGCGGCGCCTCCGTCGGAACACCAACTAGCACAAGATTTCCGTTGAGCTTAATCATGCCGAGCACTGCGTTCAGGTCGTGGCTGCCCGAAACTGTGTCGAGCACGAAGTCGAAGCGGCACGACGCTTTCGCCACTTGGTCCTGCTCTGTGGAAAGCAGGAAATGGTGTGCACCTAAGCGCCGCGCATCCGCCTCTTTCGAGCGAGACGTGCTAATCACCGTGACTTCAGCCCCAAAGGCCACGGCGAACTTGACCGCCATGTGCCCCAGTCCGCCAAGGCCCAAGACACCAACCTTGTGCCCCTCGCCAATCTTCCAATGCTTCAGTGGCGAGTACGTCGTTATGCCGGCGCAGAGCAGCGGCGCAACAGCTCTCAGATCAAGCTTCGGATCGACTCGCAAGACGAAGCTTTCGTCCACCACTATGTGCGATGAATACCCGCCGTGTGTGGGGGTCTTCTGATCCTGCTCGGTGCTGTTGTAGGTGAGCGAGAGGTGCCCTCCGCAGTACTGCTCCTCGCCTCCCTTGCAGCTCGGGCAGGCGCGGCACGAGTCTACCATGCAGCCGACTCCCACCAGGTCTCCGACCGAGAACTTCTTGGCGCTGCCACCCACTTTGGCTACTCGACCGACGATCTCATGCCCTGGCACCATCGGATAAACCGAATTGCCCCACTCTCCGCGGGCTTGGTGAATGTCGGAATGACAGACGCCGCAGTAGAGGATTTCAATGAGCACGTCGCTTGGGCGCACGTCTCTGCGCTGAAGCTCGAATGGCTCTAGGGGAGTCGTGGCACTTAGTGCGGCGTATGCTTGGGCTTTCATGGCGGCTCCGAAGAGGTTTCTCTGTTCTATTTGAGCCACTGAAGCATAGTATTGCTTCGGCATTAGCGGAAGAGGCCGACTCGACAGCACATCTCCCTTGTCGATCCGCTCTAGGCGGTGAATACTAGAAAGAGCTGCCTGCCATAGCTCGTCTTTGCGTAGAGGAACGCCACCTATGATTATCCGCATCGCTTTAGCTCTCGTGTGCACTATGTCTATATCGGCTTGCTCGATGTTCGGTGGCGGCTGCCAGGTCCGGCAGGAAGGAGATTCGGCTACAGCATGTTCATGCGGCAAAGCAGCGAGCGAGTGCGCCTGCGCAACGGGCGACTGCTCGTGCGCTTCGTGCGGATCGGGCAAGCACTCTGCGGACTCCTCCTGCCACGGGTAGAGCTACTGGGCTAGCCCCAACTCTCGGCGCAACTCCTCTACATCACCGTCGGTTGCTCGGTCTGCTTCAGCGGGAGCTGCGTGCTCGCGTGGGGGCTCGGGCTGACTCGCAGCTCCTGGCGCCTCATCGAAAGTCTCGTGGTCGACAGCTTGCGATTGCACCCCGACTGGCACTCCTGCAGGTTGACTGCGCTGCGCCTTCTCGGCGCTCGCTGCCAGCTCCTCAAGCGGGTCGAGAGCTCTTTTGGGCTGCTGAGTCTCTGGGCGGCTCTGCGGCTTAGGCGCTACCGGTCGGTCGGGCGGGCTCGGTCGCTTTGCGCTAGCGCCTGCTGGCGTAGCCGTAGCAGCCGCCGGCGTTGCCGACCCTTCAGGAAGATCCACGAAATCGTCGTCTAAGGCCCCACCCGCTGCAGCCCCCTCGTCGGCCGGCGCAAGGTCAGCAGCTTCGTCACTCTTTTCGGGCCGCGGCAAGCCAGGCCCGAGGGGCTCGAGCTTCTTTACTACCGAGAACGGTATTAAGACTCGGTCCCCCAGTTTCAGATCGCTCAGGTCTCTGCCTCCATTCGCGGCAGCAATAGCTTTCTGGGTCTTGGCTCCATCTGCGTACCACTCACTGATCTGGGCCAGAGTCTCGCCCTGCGCCGACACGACGTGCACGAGATACTTTCCGTCGGGGCGCGCTGGCTGCTTAAACTTGCTCGGCGTCGGGCAACCTAGAAGCAGAAGCGAGCAGAGCGAGCCCGCGACGAGCGTGCTCTTGACTCGAAATCGACCCCGAAGCGCCATGAATGACTCTACTTGGCGAGCTTAGTTATAGAGGTGACCTGCTCTGTGTACTTCGGCTTTAGGCGCTGCTCGACCACCAGCTCGACAGCGTCTCCTTCTGCTATGCCCTTCAACGACACTTCGGGAGCAAGGTAAAACGGCATCGTCATAGCCATCATCCCAACCACCTCCCCGGATGAGTCTCGGTAGTCTGGAATCTCCTCGTGCTTGACCAGGATCTCATTCGCTGCTCGACCCTCTCCGGGGAGAGCGCGCACAACCCCTGTTACCTTAAACGTGTATGCATCCTCCGCCACAGTCGGGGCTGCCGAGAGCAAGAGCGTAATCACAGCTGCCAAAAGTCGTTTCATCACTCGTCTACTCCTCCACGAAGAACCCAGATCCGCCCAGCTATGAAGATGCAGTACATCGCAGTCACAGGAATACCAAGGGCGATAAGAATAAACAGAGGGACATCAAGCCGGGTCTTGACCGACTGGATGAACCCGAACATCAGGCCGGAGAAAATCGCAGAGCCAGTAATCGCTACTGCCGCAACGATCACTGAGCGTCGGAACCAGAGGTAGAGGGCTGTGAGCAGTGCGGCGAGTCCCACGGTGATCTGGCCCATCATGGGTATCAGGAAGAACGTCGCGAAAAAGAAGGGGGCACAGGCCAGTGAGACCGAAAGGGTGATGAATATCTCACGCAACGTCACTGGCGGGCTCTTCCGGACCCTCTGCCGAACGTGAAACTTTTCAAAGTCTTCGAGCCTAATATGCGGTGCCACAATTGCCTGTCCCATTGGGTTGCTCCACTTCGTCAATGCTCAGGAGTCTAGCCCAGGCGACATGGCAGCTCAACTAGAGGCACTATCCTCTGCATCAGCCTCGGATTCTTCCGGAATGAGCTTTAAAAGCACCGTATCGACGCTGCCGCGCGATCGCTTGACGATCCTGAACTCGTACCCGCTATCTTTGATCGACTGCCCGACCTCCGGAATCCCGCTAAAGAGAACATTCAGCAGCCCGGCGACCGTCGAGTACTCCGCCGACTCGGGCAAGCGCTTCGGCAGCAATCCACTCACGTCGAGTATCGAGGCATGTGCGTTGACAATATACTCGCCAGGCTTGCGCTGCTCGACAGCCGGCCGCTCGTCGTCGTACTCATCTTGAATCTCTCCTACGAGCTCCTCAACGATATCCTCAAGCGTCACAAGACCTGATGTGACCCCGAACTCGTCTACAACGATAGCCATGTGGTTCCGCTTGCTCTGCAGCTCACGCAGCAGCACCCGAACCTTCTTGGTCTCTGGAACGAAATACGCTGGCCGCATGATGTCGGCTAGCTTGAACGGCTGCTTCTCCATGACACGCCGCAGCAGCTCCTTGGAGTGAACAATTCCAACGATGTTGTCGCGAGTCCCAGAGAATACCGGCATGCGGGAGTATCCTTCCTTCGCTGCAACGTCCAGCACCTGCTGAGTGTCTGATTCCAGAGCCACGCACGCCATCTGCGGACGCGGAACCATAATCTGACGAACGAGCCGCTCGTCAAAGCTGAACACTTTTTCGATCAGCTCGTGCTCCGTCTTTTGGATCGATCCAAGTTCGCCACTGCGCGCGCTCTCAGCGAGCAGGAGCCGCAGCTCTTCCTCCGTGTGCGTCTCTCCCTCTGCTTCTATGCGAATACCAAACGGGGTCAGAACTAGCCAGGTAAGGCTGTTGATGAGCCACACGAGCGGCGCCGTCATGGAAGCAAATAGACGCAGCGGCGTCGCGCAGACGTAGGTCAGCTCTTGTGGGTAGTAGATCGCTGCGTACTTCGGCACGGCTTCGCCGAAAACAAGGTGAAGGATGGTGATGATTAAAAACCCGAGCGGCACCGCGATCTGGTGGGCAAGGAGATCGCTGATGGGGAGGCCAAGAAACTGCATCCCGGCTTTAAGGATGTCGGCAACTATCGGCTCTCCGACCCATCCCAGCGCCAGGCTCGCCAGCGTAATCCCGATCTGTGCCGCTGAGAGGTAGGCATCGAGACGGTCCAACATCTTTTGCGATGTCTGCGCGATAGAGCGCCCAGCGGCGGCATCTGCTTCAACTGCGGAGTAGCGAACTTTGACTATTGCGAACTCAGCAGCGACGAAGAACGCGTTGACAGCTATGAGTATAATGAGCAGCAGGATTCCAACGACCATAGGGTGCCTGAGGGACTATAGCTGATACCGCAGCCCTTTTCACCGCACAAAAAGCGGTGTTTGGGAGGCCTTTAAGGGGGCCTCTATACCGCGCTGGAGCCACGACACCCCAGCTAGGCCAGCCCCAGGCTCTCTGCTACCTCCTGGAGGGCAATGAGCTGCTCGCGCCAATAGCGCTCCGAGCCGTAATCGACAAAAACCCGTTTGAAAGCGGGGTCTTCGAAACGCTTGGCTATCCACGTGGTGAAGTTGATCATGCGCAGGGCTCGCAAAGGCTCAACCAGCCGCAGGGAGGTCCGGTCAAACTCTCGCATCATGTCGTACCCTTCCAGGAGAAGCTCCCGGTTCCGGTACGTTTGCTCATCTCGGCCAGGCGTCAGGAGCCAGAGATCCTGCACACACGGACCATCTAGGCAGTCATCAAAGTCGACTAGCGTGCAAGAATTCCCGCTCCACAGGATGTTCCCTACGTGGCAATCGCCGTGAATGCGCTGTGTCGGAGTTTGCGCCAGCCATGGGCCCGCGAGATCAAAGATACGCTCAGCGAGCGACACGTAGTGCGTCTCTACGGAGGCAGGGAGCAGCTTCTCCCTGCGCAGAAAATCGACGTTCTGCCGGCCGTAGCTCTCGACAGTGAGCTTCAGCCGGTGCTTGAACCTGCTGGCTGAGGCAATTGCATGCAGCCTCCCGAGCAGCCGCCCGACGCGGCGCAGCTCCTCTGGAGACATCTCATCCAAGAGTCGGCCTCCCACTTTCGGGAAAGCCGCAAAGAAGATCCCAGCTCCCGGAACCTCACACAGCGTTGAGCCATCCGGAAACTGCAATGGGGCAACAACTGGAAGCTCTGCCTCTCGGCACTCGCTTAGAAACTGGTGCTCTTCAAGAATCTGCTCTCGAGTCCATCTGCCAGGCCGATAGAACTTCACAACTACGAAGGCGTCCCAACGCCCTGACTCCGGCCCGAGATCCATGTCGAGCTCGGCTTCGTAGACGCGGTTCTCCATGCTGTTGAGCGCAAGCACTCGTCCAGTGCAGCGGGTACCTAGGCGTTCTACCGACTCCAAAATCTTTTCGGGGGTGAGCTCGAAAAAGAACTTGGTTGCTGAGCTGCCGTGAGTGTCCATCTGTGCACCTTAGCGCGTTTCGAGCCGCGGCGCATAGTGCGGGATCAGCCGGGGGTCGCGGCGATGTCGCCGCAGAAATCGAGGGACACGAAGACGAACTCAGCTCCTTTTCGCTCCAGCGTCGCCCGAATGATGGTATGCTGGCTCAACTGCCTGAAGAGGTTGCTCTCCTGCTGAACGGGCGAAAACTCAACTATCGAGACGCCTAGCTTTTGCCCCACCATGCAGAGCTGTTTAGCGTTCTGGGCACTGTAGAGGAGCCCCTGGGACTTCTCTCGCGCTATGAAACGAAAATTGAGCCCCCGCAGGTGCGGGATCGTTCCGTCCATGTCCTTATTGTTGAGAAAGTAGATCCGACGCCCAGCGAGAAGCACTTCGCGAGGATTGCTAGTGGCAAAAACGGCATCTGGCCTCGTCTTTGCCCTAATCTCCTCGATTAGTGGCGAAGGGTACTCCGCTACTCTCTTTGCGCCCTCTTTCGTGAAGTACGGAAGAGCTTCCGCGATTCCGGAGAGGGTCATCGCGCTAACCAGCGTGAACACGCCTAGCAACCGCGGAAACGAAAACCGGCGGCAGAGGAGCGCTATGGGAGCAGCTGCGATCACATTAAGGACCGCCTGCCAGGGCTTAACCCACTTGTGGTTCTCAAAGATACTCTGTGGCAACGCCTGGACTGTATTGATAAGGAGGAACGTGCCTATCAACATCGGGCCGATCAGCCAGAATGTTCGCCTATCACCGCGGAAGAGCACTGCCATCCCAAGCAACGCGCACAGCACCGTGGGACCGATCGAGAATGCATAGTACTCAACAAAGCGGCGGAGCGTTATCGTCTGCGTGTAGTCCTCTGTAGCGAAGTTGAAATTGAGGCTTGGAATTGTGCCGCTGGCCTCGAACCACGGCGAGCTAGTCACCACCTCGCGCACAGCCGCCGCTTGCACAGCGCAGATACATAGTAAGATAGCCATCGCTGCCACAGATGCCACACGGCTCCCCTGACGAAAGACGCCAGGCAGCAAGAGCAGCAGGAGAATCGGCAGCAAGAAGATGTTCCATCTGCAGAAGAGCGCAAAGAGAACTCCGAGCGTTGCGCCCCTGACTACCGTCATCGTGGGCAACGCGCGGAGCAGCATCGCTGCCAGCACGATCAACGCGCAGGAGAACAGCACGTGCCGCTCTTCGACGAGGTAGAATAGGTTGAACATGGTCACGTTGAAGTCGCCAAACGAGCACTTTGCGATGCCGTGGCGGGCTGCGTGGACATACCCCTCCAGCGGCGCGAGAGTCTCGGGACGGCAAGCATTTCCCACGAGGTCGAAGACCCACCGAATGTTGCTTGAGGTGACAATGAAGGCTGCCGCTGACCAGGCCGCGGTTTCGCTCCTGAAGAGATCCTTTGCAAACTCCCTGACAAGCACCAGCAAGCTGGCTAGCGAGAGAGCGGAGACCCAAAGAAAGGATTCGGCAAGCGGCGTTCCCAGAGCGCTGGCGAGAGCGACCTGCAGGTCGCCGTAGAAGTGGTACAAGAGCGGCAACCCAGCAGCTGTCTCGTCTTGCGCCGGGAAATTGTCTCCAAAGACGAAGTTCTGCACGATCGGATAGTGCGCCGTGAAATCCCAGTACAAGGCACTCCGATACAGCTCGGCGCCCTCTTGGTACACGTGTGGCAAGAAGAGTGCATACGAGACGCCCAGGGCCAAGGCGAGGAACACGAGGTCTCCGAAGACGGCGGCTTTCGGCCTGCCGGAGGCGCGCCACGTGAGGCGCCGGCGCTCAACGATCAACACCACCACCAGCACGGTCGCCTCTAGGAG
>CANLJX010000018.1 GCA_947491545.1 Deltaproteobacteria bacterium | reverse complement strand
AGGCCATCCGGGGTGGTGAAAGCCTTCTGGGTAAAATCCTTCTGGATCTCGGTGAAGACCCCGTCGCGAGCCTCAAGCGCTGCGTCGTCCAGAAGCGAAACCCCTGGGAGGCCAGCGGGAACCGCAATCCCCGCCGCCTCGAGCGCTGTCGGGAAAATATCTACTGTGCTCGCCGTAACATCGACGACTCGCGCAGCCTGGGTCTTAGGCGACTTGACGAAGAGCGGGACGTGAACCTCTTCGTTGAAGAGCTGATGACCGTGGCCGTGCTGCCCGTGCTCCATAAACTGCTCTCCGTGGTCTGCAACCACGAGGATGGTCAGGTCGTCGTAGAGACCCTGCTCTTTCAGGTGGCTAAAGAGCGCTCCGATCTGGGAGTCCATGTACTGAATCTCGCCGTCGTAGAGGTTCATGCGTCCAAGCTCCTTGGGCGAGTAGGTGCGGCCTGGCACATCGCCCGTGAAGGCTGTCTTGTACTTGCCAGGCGGGTTGTACGGGTCGTGTGGATCCAAGAAGTGAAGATAGACGAAGAAGGGCTTCCCCTGCTCTGCCAGCTCGTCGATCTTGGCAGTGCCGATCTTCACGATCTCTTCCGCCGGCGCACGTGAGGCGAACGTAAAGGTGTCGAAGCCTTGCTGGTAGCCAAATTCCTCCGTTATCCAAGGGTTCGGCGAGACGGCCGCTGTCGAAAATCCGTTGGCCTTGAATGTCTCAGCGAGCGTGGTCAGGTTCTGGTCGAGCTTCACCGCCATCTGCTTAACTTCGTCGCGGCGATTCGGCGGCATCCAGCCGTGCGTGGCCGGGTACACCCCTGTGAACATCGAGGCGACCGAGGGCGGAGTCCATGGGGCGGCCGTGACCGCATACGAAAACTTCACGTTGTCACGCGCGAACTGGTCGAGCACTGGGCTTGTGTCACGCTTGTACCCGTAAGCTCCCAGGTGATCAGCACGCAGGGTGTCGAGCATCAGCACCAGCACGCTGCGCTTGGCAACGTTCGTGGACTGAAACCTCCCGATTACGAGGGCGGTTACCACAGCTAGCAAAGCGATCAGGAGAGCTCGACGTTGGTTCATACTTCTTACCTACTTTCGTGAGGTTAGGGGCTTGAAAAAGACCTGCGGAAGTATAACCGAAGGCTCGACCTTGAAACACCGGTCAGGGAAACAATTTAACCGGGCCAGCAGGAGGCGCAATTCAGAGCAACCAGACTTTGAATCGTAGTAATCAAGGGGGCTTAACCCTGCCAAAGGGGACCTGGGGTGTCCTGGGGCTGCTTTTGTTTTGTAAAAACTACTAATGCGAATAGGGGTCGCATACCTTCGGCTCAACAGTATCCAACGGGAGGTGGTGGCTGCTATCCTTAGGCGATGAGAAGCAAGGCAATTACAATCATAGTCGCGGCTTTCGTAGCAGCCGGAGCTGCAAGATTCGGCTGGGCGATGGGGACCCCGCCATTTGATGCTGTTCTACGCAGCTTCCTTGGAGACCAAACGCGCACCGCCATCAGGAACGCGGGCTGCCTCGCCCGCACCGACACGATCACGGTTTCGTCCACATATCGCAGGAACCGCTCCCGTCGAGCGATCGAGGGTGCCGACATCACCACGACGTTCTCGTTCCAGGGCCGCAACCGCAAAGGTGAATCGAGACTCATCACAGTCAGCCTTGCCCAAGCAACCGATGCAAACGGAACAGTGACGTCCAGCAGGACGCTCACTGAGCTGCTGGCTGAAGTGAACGCAGAGCTAGCTTCGAGGAGGTTCTACCGCGGTGTGGAACGCGTGCGTGGTCCGGTCCAAATCAGCTTTTCTCCGTCTGATCTTTTCGAGCGCTCGGTGCGGCTCGCGCCCACCGAGGGATTCTTTTTTGAGATCTGCGACCAGCAGTAGTGCCCCCAAGACACGTCACTGCGCGCTAAAGATTTCCGACCGCCTTTGAGGAATCTTCGGGACCGAAGGCAAGGTCGTTCCGGCACGCAACGAAGCTAGGATTATCGAAGCCTGCTTTCCCATACCTTAGGGGCTCACCCGAGTCCGCAACGACTAGCTTGCACCCGGACTCCTCAAGGATACAGTGCCCAGCCGCAGTGTCCCACTCCATCGTTCGGCCGAAACGGACGTAGAGGTCCGCAACTCCCTCAGCCACACGACAGAACTTGATCGCCGAGCCGCACTGAACGCGCTCCGTTACTCCGTGTGACAAGAGCCACCGGTCTCCCGCATCAGAGCCGTGCGAGCGGCTGACGGCAGCAACTAAGCTCTCAACTGTACGGGTGTTTCGGATCGGCACAGCACTCTCGCCCACGATACGCAGCGCTCCGCAGCCCTTCACCGCGCCGTACACCTCGCCTGAGACTGGGATCGCGATAACGCCGAGGACCGGCACTCCGCCGGACACAAGTGCTATGTTGACGGTGAACTCGCCGTTCTTTGCGAGGAACTCCTTTGTGCCATCGAGCGGGTCAACCAACCAGAAGAGCGGCGCCGCCGTTGCCTCACCTGTGACGCTCTCTTCGCACACAACCGGAATGCCAGTGATGCTCAGCTCGCGCTCGATGAGAGATGCCGCAGCGAGATCGGCTTCGGACACGGGCGAGCCATTCTCCTTCTCGTGCTGCTGGATTAGCGGCCGAGAGTACACCTGAAGAATGACCGCCGAGGCTCGGCGAGCAACTCCGACCACGAAGTCGAGCCCGCCAAAGGCTTCTACCTTCGCCGCCCAATCGGAGGCTCCGGGGATATCTTGGTTCGCAGGGGGTCGTAACGGCATCCGACAATAGTACCCGCCCGCGAATTGTATGTCGACACGGCGGAATCGGCGCTGATATCTTGCAACAAGGCTGGGCGCTTAGCGGCTCAAGCCCACGATTTTCGGAAAAGACCATGACCGGCACAGTTGACCTCTCTTTCTCCAGCGACGGACTAGTCGCAACACTCACCTTAGGCGCCCCAGAGGAGCGTGCAATCACCCTCACCCCCGCCAGGATTACCTCCTTCGTTGCCGCCCTCTCAAAGGTCGCCCAGTCAAACGCCCGTGGGCTCGTTGTCCGAGCCCCTTCAATCGAATCGTTCTGCGTCGGGGCGGATATCTCTCTTATCCAGGGCGTGACCGAGCCAACAAAGGGCTCAGAGCTAGCTGCCCAGGGACAGCGCGCCTACGACCAGCTTGAGGACCTTGGCATTACGACGGTAGCGGCGATCGGCGGCCCATGTGTCGGTGGCGGCTGCGAGATGGTTCTCGCGTGCCAGTACCGCATCATCGCCGACCTGCCCGCCAGCTCGATCGGCCTCCCAGAAACGAAGCTCGGGATCCTCCCAGGCTTCGGCGGGACGTACCGCTTGCCGCGCGTGGTGGGGCTTCCGAAGGCTCTCGACATAATCCTCGCCGGAAAGACTCTCAAGGCCTCGCAAGCACTAAAAGCCTCGCTGGTAGACGAGGTTGTGTCGGCAGAGAAGATCTTTGCGCGCGCCGAGGAGATCGCGCGAGGACAGCGGCTTCCTAAGCCACGCAAGCTGCGCCTCGCTGATTGGCTGCTCTCTTCAAATCTCCTCGGACGTTCCTTTGTTCGAAGCCGCGCCCGCTCTGCCATGATGGCCCAAACCAAAGGCTTCTACCCTGCCCCACCGAAGGCGCTTGACCTTACCGTCTCAGGGCTCGGACGGAGTCGCGTTGACGCGCTCGGGATCGAGGCTCGAGAGCTTGGAAACTTGATCGTTACTCCTGAAAGCAAGTCACTCGTGCACATCTTCTTCCTGACTGAAGCATCCAAGGCTCTCGGAAAGTCAGCTCGCAAAGACATAGAGAAGATGCACGCGCTGGTAGTCGGCGCCGGCACGATGGGCGCGGGGATAGCTGGAGCCCTCGCTCGCTCCTCGCACCAGGTAATCGTCAAAGACACTTCGGAGAGCTCGCTCAAGCGCGGCAAAGACCACGTAACGAAGGAGCTCTCGAAGCTGCGCTACCTTTCTTCATTCGAGCGCGCGGCGGTCGGTAACCGCATCGACTGGCTGCAGTTCTCAAGCGATACGGTGTCGCGTTCAGGGATCGCGATCGAGGCCGTCTTCGAGGATATGGGGCTCAAGAAGAAGATCTTCGCCGGGCTCGCTAAGGAGGTGTCGCCTGCCTGCATCCTCGCGTCGAACACCTCATCTCTCTCAGTCACTGAGATGGCTGAAAGTCTGCCGCACCCAGAGCGATTCGTCGGGATGCACTTCTTCAACCCTGTAGAGAAGATGCCCCTCGTCGAGATTATTCGCGGCGAAAAGACGAGCGACGAAGCCATCGCGAAGGTCGCAGCTCTCGCCACCGAGATGGGGAAATTTCCAATCGTAGTGCGCGACGGACCGGGCTTCCTTGTAAACCGCATCCTCATTCCCTACCTTAACGAGGCGGTGTACCTCCTTCAGGAGGGGCACTCGGTTCAGGAGATTGACGGCGCAGCCCTTGCCTTCGGCATGCCGATGGGACCGATCCGCTTGCTCGACGAGGTCGGTCTTGACGTTGCAGCGCACGTGTCAAAGATCATGGTTGAAGGCTACGGCGAGCGCATGGCTGTGCCGAACTTCGCCGAGAAGCTGATGGAGCTTGGGCGCAAAGGGCGGAAGTCTAGCGCTGGCTTCTTCGAATACCACGGCAAGGAGAGCAAGCCGTGGGAGGGGCTCGCCTCAGCACTTGGGCTTCCGGCAAGGCCAGAAACGGCAGCTTCACGCGAAGAGATCGCAGAGCGGCTTGTGTACCACCTCGTCAATGAGGCGATGAAGTGCTTAGACGAGGGTGTCGCCGGAAGTGACCGAGAACTCGCCGAGAAGCAGATCGATCTCGGCACCGTGATGGGGATCGGCTTCCCGCCTTTTAGGGGCGGAGTGCTGCACTTTGCGCACAGCCGCGGGCTTGCGCTGATTCACTCGAAGCTCTCCGAGCTTGAGCGGCGCTTCGGCTCTCGGTACTCGCCCTTCTCTCTGCGTGTAGAGCGGGCGGTTGCTCAGTAGTGAACCGTCGCTGCCTGGCGCTGAGCATCACCACTAAGCATGCAGCCCCGCTCGCTTTTCGCTCCCTTTTGACAAGAGCCGAGGAGAGGAGCATCTTTTTCTCGCTTTTGGGAAGATGCTCGGCAAACAGGTTTTTTCGGGAGCTCCCACCGCCGCAGGCGAGCCTGCTACGGTGAGAGCTCCCGCACTTCGCGGCGCTCTTGCTTGATAGGAGGTCCGCTCTTGGAAAGCTCTCAACGGATAGAACGGGCGAATGATCTGATACGGCGCATCGCTGACAAGCAGCGACGTCAGGCCGAATACAGGCGAAAATCGATTGTGGCTAGACTTGAGCGCTCAAGCCTTGAAGTTGAGCTTCGGTCGATTCTCGCTTCGGCTTCGGATGGTGAACGGAGAACTATCGACGCCGCCCTTGATCGTCAACGGAGGAGGTTTAAGCTCCCTCAGGAGAAGCACCTGTGGAAGGATCTGCTAAGTGCGCCAACGACTGACTCGTAAAGAGCTTCTGTCATCGCTGCGAGGGAGATCTCCGCACAGTTTTTGACTGTGTTTTATTGGCCGAGCATCTCCCCCCATCGTCTCGCTATTCCGGCGCATAAACGACTTTTTCTCGTTAATTCCGACAGCCGCGGGAACTTTTTGTCTTAAGAAATACGGATGTGAGAGGCTTGCGCCGTATCGGCGTAGCCAGGGTCCCCCGGCCGCCTTCATATGGGAAGAGTCGTACGGCCAGGTTTTTTTCAGGCTCTCTTTCCGGCACGCAGCGGCGTGACGGCGAGAGAGCCTGATGTGCGCCAGGTTCTTACTTGATTTCACGCGCACTCTGGGGGCAAACATGGCCAAACGAGTCTGCACGGCGGTTTTGGAAGCGGAGACAATCTCGGAGGAGCTTAGCCTCTGCCTTCGCCAGATAAGAAACCGCTGCAGGGAAAAAGAGGAGCTGAACAAGCAGCTCTTAAACCTGCGGGTGTTGGTGGCAAACAGAGGGCTTCGTCTGCGACAGCTGCTTGAGAAATCGAGCGCAAAGGAGCAGCGAGCTATCCGCAGCCTTCTGTCCAGAAAAGCGATCGGCGCTTCTTCTCGACGGGACAAGCTGCTCTGGATTGACATGGGCAACCGCAGGCGCAAGCGCAAACGCGGACGACCTCGAAAAGAAAGAGATTAGTCCGAGGCAGAGGGAGACGAGGCTTCGATGCTCGTTATTACGGTTGAAGCTGTACGACTCTCTCCCGCCTACTTTCTGGGAGACTCTGCGCGCGGTTGCTAGAGCTACGCTGCATCACGAACACCGAGATTCCAGCGCCGATAGAAGTTGTTGAGCGCGCCGCTATGGGCTTGGTCAACTCGGTCAAGAACCTGGCCGAGCACGCAGCGCTGCTCCTCCGTGAGGATCGCTGGATTCGGGAGCTGTGCCACCATAGCGAGAGCGATCTCTTCAGGGTGCAAGAGCGATTTCGCCGACTCAGAAAACTTCTGGGCAAGGCCAAGGATATCAATCACGACATTGTGCTCAATCGCTGCCTGAAATGACGACGCGAGCTCGCGCACGATACGATGCACTATCGACGGCGATACCTCACCAGGATAGTTCGAGATGCCAAAGCTCCAGCCATCCATCTCTATCTTAAAAACTTCGTCGTACCTTCCGATCACCGCAAACATGTGCTCTCTCCTGCTACAGCGCCAACCCAAGCTCAAGCAGCTTGCTCGGGTCGACCTCTTTCTCCGGAATATCTGAGAACCGGTTCACAATCGGCTTCGCAAAGCCGATTGGCTCCTTCTGCTCGTCTAGCTCCAAATCGCTCAGTATCTGTTCCTGCGTTGCCTGCACTACGTACGCAAGCATCAAGGTCTTTATATCCTCTAGGGCCTTCAGCTCCGCTGCGGGATCGAGGGAATCCGGGAGGCGAGTCAGCTTCTTTAGCTCCTCGTACGAGGCCGCACCCTGACGGATAAGAAAAAGCCGAATGTCGTCTAGCTCTGAGGGCTCAAGGCCCAGGCGCTTAAGATTTGCGCCGATTAACTGCGCAGCGAAAGCGACCCATGACTGCTGTGCCGACTGGGCGATCTTGACGAGCTGCTGCGCATGCGCCTGTTTTCGGGATACCTGCTGCTGTGTTGGCGGTCGCTCGCGATTATCTCGGGACTCAGCTCCAGCAGCCTGCGGCGAGAAGCGGGGTGCCTCGCTCAATGCGGCATCGAAGGCCCCACGCACGAGCGTCACAGCATCTTGTGTCTTAGAGGCTTGCGACGGCTGCGCGCGTGTCTCATTTGCAGACGTCTCGGTTCCGTTCCCCTTGACGGAGCTTCCCTCCTTTGCGCCAGCAGCCTGATCTTCAACGGATTTAAAAAAGCGTTCGAACCGTTCGTCGAGAATTCCAGCGATGCGCGACTTGAGGGAAGGCATGAGCCGCCCAGCCAGCGCCTGAGTCTGGCCAGCCGCAAGCTTAGAGGTCCACAGGAGGTCATCCTGCTTCGCCGCGTGCTCCTGCGATCGCTGCTCTATCTTGGTGTCTGCCATAACCCTAAGGGCATGAAAAAACTTGTTACACCGGGGCAGTCAGATCCGCCTCGGGTGATTCAACCGGTCCTTTTCTGTTATTCCCGGTCGGATTCGAACCGTTGCATAACGATCGCGACAAAAACCCCTAATCGGTCATCTACTTGATAGTGCTACAGGAAAAAGAAGGTGAAACCCTTGCAACCTAGAGCAGTTGGCACTATGTTTTCGATAACTTAGCGGGGTATAGCTCAGTCCGGCTAGAGCGCACGGTTCGGGACCGTGAGGTCGAAGGTTCAAATCCTTTTACCCCGATTTCCTCTCTCCCCATCCCAAATTGCACACTGTTTTGCTCTTCGTTTCGAGCCCTTAGGGTGCAACTTCCGCTACGTTCCAGCCCCCCTTCTCATCCTAGCCTTCGAAGGGAAGGTTTCTCATGCAACGCAGCAAAGTGCTCAAATTCGGGGGCTCCTCTGTCGGCACCCCGGCACGCATCGTTTCAATTATCGAGATCGTCACTGACACCTCGCGTTACCTGCCGGGAGAGGTTCGGGCTGTCGTCGTCTCCGCTTTCCAAGGGGTGACGGACTCTCTCATCCAGCTCGCAGCCAAGGCGGCGGCTCGTGACGGCTCGCTCGCAGATGGCTTGAAGGCCCTTGAGCGCCGCCACCTAGACGCGCTCCAGGAACTGCTTCCTGCAACTCAGCGCAGCTCATCGCTTGCATCCGTGAAGGTGATGCTCAATGAGCTCTCAGACCTCCTGCAGGGGGTTGGGCTCGTTGGTGAATGTAGCCCTCGCACACTCGATCAGATCATGAGCTTCGGAGAGCGGCTGTGCGCGTTCATCGTCTCTGAGGCTTTCGTTGCTCGCGGCCACACGGCAGAGCTGCTCGATGCTCGGGACGTAGTTGTGACGAGCGAAGACTTCGGTAACGCCCGCCCCGACCGAGCTGCTTCCGGCCCTAAGGTCCTTGAGCACTTCGCAGCACATCCTGAAGTGCAAGTAGTGACCGGCTTTATCGGCGCCTCTCGAGGCTCAAACTACACTACTACTCTGGGACGCGGCGGCTCTGACCTAACGGCTGCTCTGCTGGGCGCAGCGCTGGGCGTCACTGAGATTGAGATCTGGACAGACGTCGACGGGATGCTAACTGCGGATCCGCGGAAAGTGCCAAAGGCCTTCCCGATACCGCAGGTAACCTTTGAAGAGGCGATGGAGCTCTGCCACTTCGGCGCAAAGGTCATCTACCCTCCAACGATTCAGCCGGCTGTTGATGCCCAGATTCCAATCGTGATCAAAAACACCTTTAAGCCGGGGAGCACAGGCACCCGGATCGTCGGCTCTGCCGAGCGGCACCCACACCCAATTACCGGCATCTCCTCGATTAACAAGCTGGCACTCGTGCGGCTCGAGGGCAGCGGCATGGTCGGGGTGGCAGGCACAGCAATGCGCTTCTTTCGCGCACTGGCGGCTCACCGCATCAACGTGATTCTCATCACGCAGGCCTCCTCAGAGCACTCAATCTGCTGCGCGATAGAGCCGGGCTCAATCGAGGGCGCCTCTCGCGCAGTCGAAGAGGAGTTCGGGCTTGAGATTCGCTCCGGCTTAATAGAGCCGCTGCAGGTCGAAGACGGGCTCGCAATTGTGAGCATTGTAGGCGAGAACATGCGCCACTCCCCCGGCATGAGCGGCAGGGTCTTTACGGCCCTCGGGTCAAACGGCGTGAACGTGGTTGCCATAGCCCAAGGATCTTCGGAGCTAAACATCTCAGCCGTTATCTCAGACAAGGACGAATCGAAGGCCCTAAACGCCCTGCACGACGAGTTCTTCCTCGGCAACTCAAAGACCATCAACCTGTGGATCGTCGGTGTCGGCTTGATTGGCTCAACGCTGCTGCAACAGCTCTCATCACAGCGTGACACGCTCCAGAAGACACTCGGGATCGACCTTCAGCTCCGAGGCCTCGCCAACAGCCGCAAGATGGCGCTCTCGGCGGATCCGTTACAGCCGCTCCAGATCTCAACTGACCTGCTCGACGCTCACCTCCGCTATGATCCGAAGGATTTCCTCGACCACGCGATCTCGGCAAACCTGCCCAACTCAGTCTTCGTCGACTGTACGGCGAGCGATGACCTGCCGAAGCTCTACCCGAGCCTCTTTGAGCGGCGCATCGCGGTTGTCACGCCCAATAAGCGCGGCATCTCGGGGCCAATGGCGCTCTACGCCGAGCTGCGCGAGTCGGCCTTGGCTCGCCGGGTTCCCTTCCTGCACGAGACCTGCGTCGGAGCCGCCCTGCCGGTCTTGAGCACCCTCGCCGACCTGGTTAGAAGCGGCGACACGGTGCGCGCGATTGAGGCCGTGCTCTCTGGCACCCTAAGCTTCATCTTTAACTCTATGGCGAACGGAGTGCCGTTCAGCGCTGCAGTGAAGGAGGCCAAGGAGCAAGGCTTCACTGAGCCCGACCCACGCGAGGATCTCTCGGGAATGGACGTCGCCCGAAAGGTTCTTATCCTCGCCCGCGAGGCGGGTGTAGCGCTTGAGTTCGACCAGATAAAGGTGACACCGATGCTGCCGGCCGAAGCCAGCGCATGGTCGCTCGGGGAGTTCATGGACAACCTTCATTCGCTTGACCACCACTTTGAGCAGCTTCTTGAGGAGGCCGAGAACGACCGGAAGCGGATCTACTTCGGCGCATTCATCGACTGCGAGAGCGGCTCGGCTGAGATCGGGATGCGCTCCGTGGCCCTCGACCATCCTTTCTGCGCCCTGCGTGGAGCAGACAACCTGGTTGCGTTCTCGACACGGCGCTACTGCAAGCAGCCGCTCGTCGTCAAAGGCCCGGGCGCTGGCGCGGAAGTGACCGCAGCCGGTGTCTTCTCGGACATCATTCGGGTAGCCAGGTGAGGACTGCATGAAGAGCGTGCGAGTCTTTGCGCCAGCTACTGTTGCCAACGTCGGCTCCGCCTTCGATGTGCTCGGCTTCGCGCTTGAGTCGCCGGGCGACACGGTGGTGGCGTGCCTGGCTGGAGCCCCCGGAGTTCGAATCACTGACATCTCAGGCGACCAGAGGCTGCTCCCGCGAGACCCCGAGCGAAACACCGCTGGTGTATCGGTTGCCGCTCTGCTCCAGCATCTTTCACGCTCAGGATACTCACTTCCCAGTACCGGCATAGAGCTTAGAATTGAAAAGGGCCTGCCAATTGGTAGCGGTCTCGGCTCAAGCTCCGCCAGCACTGTCGCAGCAGTTGTGGCTGCCAACGAGCTCCTCGGTCGCCCCCTTTCTCGTAGAGAGCTCCTGCCCTTCGCCATGGAGGGTGAGCGCGTTGCGTGTGGCGCCGCGCACGCAGACAACGTCGCCCCCGCGCTCCTCGGCGGATTCGTTCTTATCCGCAGCTACGAGCCCCTCGATGTGATCGAGCTGCCTGCTCCAGCTGGGGCGTGGGTCTCTGTCGCATCACCATCTCTTGAGCTTAAGACTCACGACGCGCGTCGTGTGCTGAAACGCTCAGTCTCGCTTGAAGCTGCCGTGGCACAGTGGGGCAACGTGGCAGCCCTAGTCGCCGGAATATTTCAGGGCGACGTGGCACTGATGGGACGGGCTCTTGAAGATAAGATCATCGAGCCTGAACGGGCGCAGCTCATCCCTGGCTTCTTTGAGGTGAAGGCAGCCGCCCTCGCCGCCGGCGCCGTCGGCTGCTCGATCTCTGGCTCTGGGCCCTCGATCTTTGCCCTTAGCGGATCGCTTGAGGCCGCAAAGGCCGTGGGCACTGCGATGCAGCAGGAGTTTGCTCGCCTCTCGCTGGGGAGCGTAGTGCACGTGTCGCGCGTTAACCCTCACGGCGCAGCCGTGCTAGCTCAGGGGTAAGTGATGCTGCTCACGAGCACCTCCAATCCTGAAGCGAGAGTTACTTGGCGCGAAGCGGTGTTGTCGGGGCTCGCGCCTGATGGAGGCCTCTACGTTCCGCTCTCATTGCCGCGTCTGGGCCCAGTTGAGCTTGCACGACTTCAGTCACTCCCCTTCCCACTGCTTAGCTACGAGCTTGCCCACGCCTTCCTCAGTACCGAGGTCGATCGCGAGCAGCTAAAGCATCTTTGCCAGGAAGCCTTTACCTTCCCCTTCCCCACTACCCCGATATCGAGTACGACCTCGGTGCTTGAGCTCTTCCACGGCCCAACCTGCGCTTTTAAAGATTTCGGGGCACGCTTCATGGCTCGGCTCTTTAAGCTCTTCTGGGGCTCGGATTCTCGGCGCCTTACGGTGCTCGTAGCGACATCGGGGGATACCGGCAGCGCGGTCGCTAACGCCTTCTTCGACCCGACGCCCTCCGCTCCCATCCGTGTGTGCGTGCTCTTCCCGCGCGGCAAGGTGAGCCTGGTGCAAGAGAAGCAGATGACAACTCTTGGCGGAAACGTCTCAGCGTACGAGGTGGACGGCTCCTTCGATGATTGCCAACGGCTCGTTAAGCAGGCCTTGGCAGATCGCTCCCTGACTGAATACACCGCGCTGACTTCCGCCAACTCAATCAATATCGCGCGCCTTCTCCCGCAGATGTTTTACTACATGCATGCGGCGTTTCTTTTTAAGGGCGAGAGTCGCCCGCTCGTCTCAGTCCCTAGCGGCAATTTAGGAAATATCACGGGCGGGCTCTTGGCGCAGATGGTGGGAGCCCCACTCGGGCACTTTATCGCTGCCCTGAACGCCAACTCGGTCTTCGCACACTACCTCCAGAGCGGAGCTTTCCATCCCCAGCCGTCAATTGAGACTATCTCCAACGCGATGGATGTTGGGAACCCGAGCAACTTCGCCCGCATTTCATCACTCTTCGGTGGCTCGGTTCAGCGTGTTCGCTCTGACGTCTCTAGCTTCAGTGTGAGTGAGGAGGATACCATCAAGACCATCCGCTCCACGTATGAGCAGAGCGGCTACATCCTTGACCCGCACACCGCGGTTGGAGTTCACGCCCTTGAGCATTTCCGCCAGGCCAGCCAAAGCGAAGCACCAGGGCTCGTGCTTGGCACCGCACACCCTGCTAAGTTTGCGGATGTCGTGCGGCGCGCTATCGGAATTGATCCAGAGCTGCCTATTCAGCTCAGAGCAGCGCTTGAAGCGCCGGGGTGGAAAGAGGCGCTTGCGAATTCGTATGCGGAGCTGCGGGGGGTCTTGGTGGCGGGGTGATGCCCGGTTGCATTCCCGTTTCAGGTTCTCCTCCTGGTGACTCAGTGTCGCAGCAAGAGACCTCCCAACCGGGAACGGCCACGGGAACGGCTGCGGATACGGAAGCGGCTCCGCCGCGATTAGCGCAAGGCTCTACCGCATGCGGGGCGGTTCCCGTTCCCGTTCCCGTTCCCGTTCCCGCTTTGAAAAAATGTTCGCTTAATTTTGGGAGCTTCAAAGTAGCTAAATGCCCTCCGTTGCGCCGTGCACGGTGTAGGAGTCGTACGAGCGGTCTAGCTCTCTAATATCCTGCAGGACAGATTTTGCAACGCGCTGCGCGCTCTTGGCGGAGACCTTCCCGTAGCGCTCCTGCCGCTGCTTGATACGGCGCGGGATCTCAGTAGCAATCGCCTCTACATGTCGCACGTGGTTTAGCTCATGGCGCAAGAGGAGCTGCTGATAAGCCTTCCATCGATCAGCCTCAGCGGGAGAGAGGTTCGTCGTTGAGTTCAGCTGTGGGAGGGTCAACACGGCTTTGCAGAGAACCTTGACCGAGCCTGGACGAATAACACCGTTGTCATCACGTTCCCAGCGCCAGTCGACCTTCCAGTCCGTGCGGGCGTATCGCTGCTTTCCGCGTTCATCTACCGGGCCGCGAGAGCGGATCGACTCCTTAATATCAGCGAAAGTCTCTCCATCAACCTCATAGTATGCGTACGAGATCTCAACCGGACACTCTTCTCGTGCATGCGAGCCGCCACCGGTTATCGCCAAGATTAGACTGCCTACGAGGTAGCCTACGAGGCGCATAGCTGGCCTGCTACTGGATAATAAACTCTGTGTAGTAGATCTGAGAGACGACCGGCTGCTCCAGTCCGATTGCAGCATTGAGCCCTTCAACGAGCTCCTCGCTGAGCCAGTCTTTTCCGTCTGGGGTCAGCACATCCTCAACTCTCTTCGAGGAGAGGATCCGTATCACCGTGTGCCGGAAGATATTCTCTTTCTTGGCCAGGTAGTGTGGAGTGCCGCCACCAGCGGCCTCTCCTTCGCCGCCGCCACCAGCATGGCCGCCACCTTCTCCGGACCCGCCAGCAGCGCCACCGCCAGCGCCTGCATGTCCCTCAATTGACATCGTCTGACGTTCGAGGGCAGCCGCGTCGTACTCAAAAATGATGTGCGTTTTGAGGAAGGATGACGTTTCTGAGAGATTTACGATAAATACCCCAAGGTCGAGCGTCTCCATGCGCTTCGCCTCTTCTGCTGGCTCTTCGCTCTCGACGTGAGCCTCCTCAGCAGCTTCTTCGCCGCCGCCCATCAGGAACATCGGGACTCCAGCGCCCGCCAGGAGCGCCACTACTCCCAAGCCGATAAACATGAGCTTCTTTTTGCTCTTCGGCTTGGCGGCTGCAGGCTGCTCTCCGCCCTCTTCGTGCTTTTCCTTCTCCTTCGCGTCGGACATAAGGCTACTCCACCGTTTCTTCCCTTCTGATAGGAGGAATCGGTGAATTCAGGAGAAAACATGAGGTTTTTTCACTCTTTTTCAGTCTGTGCAAGTCGTTACCCCTTAACTACCCTAGACTGTGCGGGTATTTGTCCTCGACAGAGTCCCAAATGCTCTCGAACTCTGGGCGGTTTCGCATCAAGGCCAGTGCCGCCCGCTCTATGCGTCGCAGAATTCTTGAAAGATGGAACGAGTGTGTCCGGGGCCGCGATTTTGAACCAGTGAGCGCGCCAAAGCCTTCCACTGCCCCATCACCCCCATTTCGCCACATCGGCAGCCCAGAGCCTGGTCCTTAGCGCCGCGCTGAGCCGCTATTGCATCTAGCGCTTTTTCCAAATCGCGGCTCGCGGAATGGGAGGTTCGATCTTCCCGGGCACGAGCAGCGCTTAAAGCACAGGCTGTACGTCGCATCGCGCAAGGCTTCGCTCCCGACGCTGTGCTCCTGGGCGCTCTTCTTGCAGCAATCAACGCAGTTAGGGGAGCAGGCCTTCGGGGCTGGAGACACCGCAGAGATCCCTGACGAATCTACTTGTGTCGGAGATACACGGAGCTTGCTGAGCGTGCGGCCCTTTTTTAAACAGCGCAAAATACTCACAAGTTCCAGAAGCATAACCGAGACGGCTACCTTAAGAAGGTTGGTGTTGGTCGATGTGTTATGATTCTCGCCCGACGACCGTGAAATACTAGCGTCGAGCACTCGCTCGAACGAGAGACGAAAAGCCCCCGGCCCATCGGTGAATTTCAGTGAAGACACGTATAGTATCGGGGACTTGGGAAACGAAGGCCAGAAGGCTCAAGCGGAACGCCTCACACCTCAGACTGAGAACTGAAGTCATGAGCCTCGTACAAAAGTGATAAGTCGCTACCTGCGCAGAAGTAGTATGGGGCCCCGACTATGGGTAGCACTTTGCTCACAAGTAGTGTTTCCTTTTGAATTCGAGAGGCTTGTGAAGTTAACAAGGATAGTTCCTGTGCTTGCCAATCACATTAGCCTCAGTGGTGATGCTGTACAGCTTGATTCTAAGGGGAACCTTACCGCTCACTGACACCTCATACAGCAGGGCAGAGACCTCTCATACCTTGGGCGTTTTCTGTACAGTTCTTTTCCTCAATAGTGGCTATCGAGCTCGCCAACTCCCTCGCAGAGCAGATGGCGCTTGTTCCCACGATTAAAACGTATTTGCTTGCAACTCGGGCGCGCTCAACAAAAGAGCGGCTTAGGGTTCCTAAGAGGTCTCCATTCCGCTCGTTATGCTTAGTTGGGCGAAAATGGTAGTATCCTGATCTCTCTGATGAGGCGAGAGTTTCACGATGGCAATCTAGCCAAAGAGTTTCGGGTATTACCATGTCTTTTGAACAATTCGGTCTAGCTCCAGCGCTTCTTGTAGCATTGGAAAAGCAGAAGTTTACAGAACCAACACCGGTGCAGGTTCAGGCCTTTCCTGTTGTTACACCCGGAAGTGATACCTACATCAATGCCGAAACCGGAAGTGGAAAGACCTTGGCCTACCTACTTCCCCTGCTTCAACTCCTAAAGTGTGATGTACGAGCTGCGCAGGTTCTTATCCTTGTGCCGACTCATGAGCTTGCGATTCAGATCCACGGCGTCGCCACGGAAATGGCGCAGCACTCAGGGATGGATATTCGCAGTGCCTCGTTGATCGGTGGTGCAGCGATAGACCGACAGATTGAGAAGCTGAAGAAGAAGCCCCAGATCCTTGTGGGCACTCCGGGCCGGATTCTTGAACTTCTAGAGCGAGGAAAGCTAAAGCTCTCAGAGCTTAAGACCCTCGTCATCGAGGAAGCAGATCGTCTTTTGGGAGACGAGAGCCTTGAGGCTGTTAAGAAAGTGATTCGTGCGTGCCCAGGACGACGCCAGCTTGTATTCGTGTCTGCCACGGAGCAACCGAAGAGCAAAGAAGTCATGGAGCAGCTGTCGCCACAGCTTGTTCGCTTGCATACCGATGATGTAATCGTTAATCCGAACATTGAGCACTACTATGTGGTAGTTGATCAACGCGACAAAGCGGACACCATCAGAAAGTTGGTGCATGCGACAAAGACCAAGAAGGCGATAGTCTTTACCCATCGAAACGAAACCGCTGAAGACCTCGCTGCACGGCTGGAACATCACAAAGTCGCAGTAGTGGACCTGCATAGCACGCACGACCAAGAAGTCCGTAAACAAGCTATGCAGAACTTTCGCAGCGGGAAGGCGACAGTCATGATCGCATCAGACGTGGCGGCTCGTGGACTCGACATTCCGAACATTACTCACGTATTCAATCTCGATATTCCGAGCAAGGGAAAGGACTATCTACACCGAGTTGGGCGTACTGGACGCGCGGGGGCCCAGGGGATTGCGGTGTCAGTCTTAGTTCGGCCCGAGGTTCGGCTTGTTAAGCAGTTCGAACGGGATTTCGGCATTTCTATTCGTGAGGTTATCCTTCGCGAAGGACAGATGCTTGATGTTGGCGAGGAGGCATCCTTTCAGGCGCCGTCCTCGGAAAGGTAGCGCGCGGTTCTCCACGGACGAACATTAAACCTGGTGCCGGATTGTGCAACGCGGGACGAGACACCTGCGCGCAACGGCATAGCCCGAAAGAGGGCGGAAGCATGCCGCAGTTTTTCATCAGTCGGCTTGCAAGTCAGGAGTCGGTTTTCTGGTACTAATGAATGTGCCCCTCATCTGGAGCGTCTCCCGCTGAGTCCGTTTTGATATTGCTGGTCTTCCAGATGAGGAATCTGCTTGTGTCGGAGTTACACGCATTCCACTGAGCTTACAGCCCATTTTGTGACATAAGAAAACTCACACGTGCTGTCATTACAGCGCAGAGGCTCGGCTAAGTAAGCATAGCGCCCATCGATGTGTTGTAATTGTGCTGAGGACCCAAAAAAATAGCGTCGAGTACTCGCTCGAACGAAAGACGACAAGCTCCGGGGTCATCGGTGCACTTCAAAGAAGAGGCGTGTACTAACGGGGACTTGAGAAACGAAGGCCAGGAGCCTCAGGCGGAACGCCTCAACACTCAGCATTAAAGCTGAAATTATGAGCCTCATACAAAAGCGACACCTCGCTTCATGCGCAGAAGGAGTGTGGTGCCCAGAGTATGGGTACCACTTTGCCCACACATAGGTGTTCCCTTCCGGATATGTAGCGCTCTATTTCATCATCTGACTTTGTTTGAGCGTGTCTGCATCTTTGCAGCTCGGCGGCGGGACAACCAATCAGGCCTTGGCTAAGCCTTCAAAGAGCAGAGCGACAGCCTCAGCGCCGGGATCATTGTTACCGAGAAGTTTGTCGGCTGTGAGATAAGCCGAGCGCCCGGCACGGGCTCCGCTCATGTGTGCCGTGGCATTAGCAGCTTTGCGCGCGGCTTTGGCCGCAGCGGCGACATTGCCAGAACTGCTTAGCGCGTCCAGGGCCGGAGCAAGGGCATCGACCATGGTGCGGTCGCCAACCTTGGCACCCCCATACTCCATCATGCGGGCGAGCCCAAACTTCAAGGCGTCATTGCATGACTTGCCCGATGCCGAGGCCTGTGAGGCGGCAGCAAAGAAAATGGCTAGCAACACACCCGAGGAACCGCCCATAGTGCGGGTCATCGCCTCGCTTACTGCCGCGAAGAACTGGGGTTCCTTGGCAAGTGGCATCTTGTCCAAAGCTGCTGCAAGGTATCGCGACGCTGTCGCAATCGTCGAGCCCGTATCCCCGTCGCCGACGCGGGCGTCGAGCACATTGAGTCGGGACTCGGCTGCTTCAAGAATGCGGCAGATCTGTTTCACAAGTGCTGCGAGTGCCTCGTTGCGACTTGGCTTGATGGCCTTGCCTTTCATTGCCTTGGGCAACTTGACCAATCTAGGTGCCACATGAGATTTCATGCCCGGCCACACCAACGGCGAGGCGGCCGATGTGAGAGCCGCTTCGAACTTTGCATTCAGTGGCAACAGCGACAGTGAGAAGCCATGCATGTCAAGAGCGGACACCATCGTGGCCGGACCACAAATCAGTTTAATCTTCTTGCCATGCCTGCCCTTCAGCACCTCATTCGCAATAAGCCCCATTTCAAGAAGCGTGGTCGACCCTAAATTGTTGATCAAGAGTGCGTATTTGTTCGCCTTGGTTACACTAGCAAATAGCTTGTCCGTAACCGTGGCCGCGGCCTCGGAAGCACCCTGAAAGTTGATTGACTCTGCCCCCGGCTCGCCATGCAATCCAAGCCCAAGCTCTGCCTTGCCCTTTGGAATACGGTCTTCACGCCCGATACCGGGTAACGTGCAGGAGGTTAGTGCGATGCCGAGCGAAACCAGGCTATCTGCTACTTTCTGGGCGATGGCGGCGACTTTCGCGAGCGGTAGACCTTGTTCGGCGTAATGACCGGCAATCTTCTCGACAAAGATCACGCCTGCGATTCCGCGCGGCTGCACGATGTCTGGCAACGCAATATCGTCTCTGACAATAACGATCTCGACTTTGCAGCCATGTGCACGGGCTCGTTCAGCCGCGAGCCCGAAATTCAGCCGGTCCCCGGTGTAATTCTTGAAGATCAATAGACAGCCGGCCTTGCCGGTCACCGCCATGATGGCCGCAAATACCGCATCAACCGAAGGCGAAGCAAACACTTCGCCACAAACAGCGGCGGTCAACATGCCGGGACCGACAAATGCGGCATGTGCAGGTTCATGCCCGGAGCCGCCACCTGCCACGATTGCCACCTTCTTGTCGGGCTGATGGTCAGTCCGCACGATGACCTTGATTGCCGGATAGCCATCAAGCCGGGCGAGATTGCTACCACCCGAACTGCGCAAGATGCCGTCCAGGGAATCGACGACCAGACTTTCTTTTGAATTGATGAATTGCGTCATGAGTTGAATCGATGATTCCACAATGGAGTATACAGAGTGCGGTGCCCACATCCGAGTGTCTGCGGTCACAGTCTGGCATCAGAACGACAATCTCGGGAAGCGCCGACAATGTTGACGAGCAGCAGCCTCACTAAAATAGGGCGGATTATGAATGAAGGAAACACTACTTGTGAGCAAAGTGCTGCCCATTGTCGGAGCCTCACACTACTTCGGCGCAGGTAGCGACTTATCACTTTTGAACCAGGCTTATGACTTCAGTTCCCAGCCTGAGGTTTGAGGCGTTCCGCTTGAGTCTTCTGGCCTTCGCTTCTCAAGTCCCGGTTACTATACGACTCCTCCTTGGAATTCGCGGATGGCCCCGATGCTTGTTGTCCCTCGTTCGAGCGAGTGCTCGATGCTATTTTTTCACGGTCCTCAAGCGAAATTCATGTCAGGTCGGCAAACGCTACGCTTCTTTAGGGCGCCACTTCGGTTATAGTTCTCAAACTTGTGAGTTTTTCTATGTCAAAAAATGGGCTGTAAGCTCAGTGCGATTCGTGTATCTGCGACTCAAAAGGAACACTTACTTGTGAGTAAAGCGGCGGAGCAGTAGGGCTTGATACGTGGCTCTGGGCAGCGCGGCTCTTCAAGACGCGCTCACTGGCCCAACATGGGACGAGTGTGTCCAGGGGCGCGATTTTGAACCAGTGAGCGCGCCAAACCGGCAAGAAATCAGCCGTCAACGGACCCCGAAGGATTCGCCGCGCCGAACAATTCCTCGAGGTAGCATTCATCAGCCCCGCCCGTGAAGAACATCGGGACTCCAGCGCCCGCCAGGAGCGCCACCAGGCACAAGCCGATGAACATGAGATTGCCCGCGCTCCTTGGCGCAACGCCTGCCTGCTGCGCTCCGCACCCTTGTTGCGTATCCCTTAGGTCCCTGTCGGACATAATACCACCCCACCGCTTCTTCTCTAATCACAGGAGGAGTCGCTGAATTCGGCTTGAAACATGAGGTTTCTCGTCTGTTTTTCAGTGTATGTGTGTGCCATTGCCCCTTAAATACCTTATATTGAAAGAGTTATTGCCCTACGATACAGTCACTTCCGGTCTCGATATCTGGATAGTTTCGTATGGAAGCCAACAACGACCCCCTCTACGCGCTGCGACACTCGCTAGCCCACGTGCTCGCCCAAGCGGTGCTCAAGCTGCGACCGAACGCAAAGCTCGCCTTCGGTCCCCCGATCGACTCGGGGTGTTACTACGATTTCGATCTCGACACTCCGCTCACTCCAGAGGATTTCAAGGAGATTGAGAAGTCGATGCGAAAGATCATCGGCCAACGACAGCCGTTTGTCGCTTCGAAGCGCTCAGCAGCCGAAGCAGTTGAGCACCTTAAGGGACGCGGCGAGGGCTACAAGGTGGAGTACTGCCTTGAGCTTATCGAGCGTGGCGAAAAAGAGATCGGTTTCTACACAAATGGCCCGTTCGAAGACATGTGCGCTGGTCCGCACCTTGAGCACACTGGCGCAATTCCGCCGGACTGCTTTGCGATTGACTCTCTCGCTGGGGCTTACTGGCGCGGCGACGAGAAGAACAAGCAGCTCACCCGGCTGTACGTCCTGGCGTTCAGCAACAAGGATGAGCTCAAGAGCTTCATCGAGAAGCGCGAGCTGGCGCGTGAGCGCGAGCACCGCAAGCTCGGCCGTGAGCTGGATCTGTTCAGCATCGACCACGACGGAGTCGGCTCTGGCCTCATCTTGTGGCACCCTAAGGGCGCTCTCGTGCGCTACCTGATTGAGGAGCACGCCAAGCGCATGCACCTTGAGGGCGGCTACGACTTCGTGTACTCGCCCCACATCGGCCGCTCTACGCTCTGGGAGACCTCCGGGCACCTCTCGTTCTACAAGGAGGGGATGTTCTCGCCGATCGAGGTAGAGGGACAGGAGTACTACCTAAAGCCGATGAACTGTCCGTTCCACTGCAAGATCTTCGACGCAGTCCCCAAGTCGTACCGCGACCTGCCGAAGCGCTTCGCAGAGTGGGGCACCGTGTACCGCTTTGAGCGCAGCGGCACCCTCTCTGGGCTAACGCGCGTGCGTGGCTTTACCCAAGACGACGCGCACCTCTTCTGCCGCGAGGACCAGATGCCGGACGAGATCGATAGAGTGCTCTCGTTCAGCGTCGGACTGCTTCGCGATTTCGGCCTGAAGGACTTCCACATGTACCTAAGCACCCGACCACCGCAGCGCGTGGGGGCCGAGGAGAAGTGGGATGCCGCTGAGGCTGCTCTCAAGGCTGCTCTTGAGCGAAGCGGCTTGCCGTACTCCCTCAACGAGGGCGACGGCGCCTTCTACGGCCCGAAGATCGATATCTGCGTCAAGGACATGCTCGACCGGCAGTGGCAGCTCAGCACCATACAGTTTGACTTCAACCTGCCAGAGCGGTTCGACCTCACCTTCACCGATGCAGACGGAGCGAAGAAGCGTCCTTACATGATCCACCGCGCGCTGTGCGGCTCAATGGAGCGATTCTTTGCAATCCTGATTGAGCACTATGGCGGGGCCTTCCCCACCTGGCTCGCGCCGGTACAGTCGGTCGTTGTGCCGGTCAACGAAGGGTGCAACGAATACGCCAACGCGTTTAGTGCCGAGATGAACGCCAAGGGGTACCGCTCTGAGGTCGACGACTCGACAGACTCCTTCAACAAGAAGATCCGAAACGCCGTGACGAGAAAGATTCCTAACATCTTAATCGTTGGCAACAAGGAAGCCGAGACGGGAAGCGTCACCTTGCGTCGCTACTGCGTAAAAGAGCAGGTAACCCTCACCAAGGAGCAGTTCCTTGAGCGCCTCGCGTACCTCACGAAAGGGCGGATTATGGACAACTTTGCAGACGTACAGGTGGAGGCAGGGGCATGAGAAATTCAAGCTTTCTTTCAGCGCTTCTGGCTATCGTGGTGCTTGTGTCAGGGTGCAGCAGCACAGTGCCTGCTCCCGCCTCGCTTAAGGACGCGCCGTTCCCGCGGGTTCGCGGCGAAAGCTTGACCAAGCAGGAGGTTATTCTACCGGACCGGTACTTGGGGAAACCAACCCTAATGCTGGTCGGCTACCTGCAGAAGTCGCAATTCGATATCGACCGCTGGATCCTCGGCGCCCTGCAAGCCGACATCCCTGTTCAGATCGTTGAGGTGCCCACTATCGCCGGGATGATGCCCCAGATGGTCCAGGGCTTCATCAACAGCGGCATGCGGAGCGGAATCCCTGAATCGGACTGGGCATCGGTTGTAACCGTGTACGAGGACGCGCCGAAGATCATAGCAGCGCTCGGAAACGAACGGCCTCAGAGCGCCTACGCAGTTCTTTTGTCCAAAGACGGTCGCATCGTGTGGACCTCTAACATCGGCTACTCGGCCGGCCAGATTCTAGAGCTCAAGAAGACGGTCGAGTCCCTGCCTAATTAATCATCGCGCGACGAAAAAGGCGATCAACAGCCATCGGCTCTTATCCTTCTCATTGTCTTCATCCTTCTCATTCTCCTGCACTTGCACTGGATTCCTCTTCCTCGTCCAGGTCGTCGAAGGCGGACACCGCAGGAAATCGGCGGGCATGCCCTGATTATGAGCAGGAGTCGGTGCAGGTGCAGGAGGAAGAGAAGGATTAAGATGAAGAGGAGGAGTGCTATGCCTCGCTTCAATCTCTCTTTAGTGGCTCTATCGCCTCCGAAAGAACCTGCCAACGATTAAAGAGCTACGCCACCTCCTGCGCCGACTTCTCGCCACCAGAGACAACAAGCTCGCCGTCTTTCACAGAGACGCTCACCGTCGAGCCGTGGTGCAGCTCATCCGCGATAATCGCCCGGCCGATCTTGGTCTCAAGCTCGCGCTGGATGAAGCGCTTGAGGGGCCGAGCTCCGTAGACGGGGTCGTACCCAGACTTCGCTATCAGCTCCTTAGCTTCAGTTGTCACATCAAGCGATATGCCCCGATCAGCCAGGCGATCCCTCACGTCAGCCAACAGCAGATCCACGATCTTGGTGGTCTCCTCGAGGGCCAGCGGCTTGAACAGCACTATCTCGTCAACACGGTTTAGGAACTCCGGCCGGAAGTGCCCGCGCAGGTCGCGCATCACGAGGTTGCGCGCACTTTCTGTGATCTCACCCTTGGATGAGATCCCTTCAAGCAAGTACTGCGATCCGATGTTCGAGGTCATGATAATGACCGTGTTCTTGAAGTCGACTGTGCGTCCCTGCGAGTCGGTCACACGGCCGTCATCGAGGATCTGCAGCAGCACGTTGAACACGTCCTGGTGCGCCTTCTCGATCTCGTCGAAGAGGATAACGCAGTACGGCTTGCGACGAACCGCTTCCGTTAGCTGCCCCCCCTCCTCGTACCCAACGTAGCCGGGAGGCGCGCCGATCAGCCGAGACACCGAGAACTTCTCCATGTACTCGCTCATGTCGATCCGCACCATGTTCTGCTCTGTGTCGAAGAGCGTCTCAGCAAGAGTCTTGGCAAGCTCGGTTTTCCCCACGCCGGTGGGCCCAAGGAAGATAAACGATCCGATTGGTCGCTTCGGGTCCTTGATGCCAGCGCGCGCACGGATAACCGCATCCGAAACGAGCCGCACCGCCTCATCTTGCCCGACCACTCGCTCGTGCAGGATCTCGTCTAGCTTGAGCAGCTTCGCCTTCTCTCCCTCGACCAGCCGTGTCACTGGAATACCGGTCCAGCGCGCGACAATCTCCGCGATCTCGCCCTCAGTCACCTCCTCTCGGAGAAGCCGGTGTGAGGCATCTTTCGACATGCGGGCTTCCTCTTCGTGGAGCTGCTTCTCAAGCTGCGGGAGCTTCCCGTGCTTAAGCTCAGCCGCCTTGTTGAGGTCGTACTGCCGCTCAGCGCGCTCAATGTCGCGGCGAATGTGCTCGATCTGCTCCCGAATCTCTTGGAGCTTGTGGATAGCCCCCTTCTCCTTCTGCCACTGCGAGCGCATCGCGTCTGCTTGCAGGCGCGCCTCTGCCAGCTCATCGGTGAGCGCTTTGAGCCGCTCCTGGCTGCCGCGGTCGGTCTCCTTCTTGAGGGCCGCCTCCTCAATCTCAAGCTGCATGATGCGCCGAGTTATCTCGTCGAGCTCCGCCGGCATTGAGTCGATCTCTGTGCGGATCGTGGCGCACGCCTCATCCACCAGGTCGATCGCCTTGTCTGGCAGAAAGCGGTCCGAGATGTAGCGATTTGAAAGGGTCGCTGCAGCCACCAAGGCGTTGTCTTGAATTCGCACTCCGTGGTGAACCTCAAAGCGCTCCTTGATGCCGCGCAGAATTGAGATCGAGTCCTCAACCGTCGGCTGATCAACGATGACCGGCTGGAATCGGCGCTCAAGTGCAGCATCCTTCTCAAGGTACTTCCGGTACTCGTCGAGCGTTGTTGCACCGATACAGTGCAGCTCACCGCGCGCGAGCATCGGCTTGAGCATGTTTCCGGCGTCCATCGCGCCCTCGCTCTTTCCGGCACCAACGATGGTGTGCAGCTCATCAACGAAGAGGAGGATCCGCCCGTCGGACTTCTTAACCTCTTGCAGCACGGCCTTGAGCCGCTCCTCGAATTCGCCGCGATACTTGGCGCCAGCAATAAGCGATCCCATGTCCAGCGAGAAGATCGTCTTGTCTCTCAAGCCTTCCGGAACGTCGCCACGCACAATGCGCTGCGCGAGCCCCTCGACGATTGCGGTCTTGCCCACGCCCGGCTCTCCGATCAGCACCGGATTGTTCTTCGTCTTTCGCGAAAGGATGCGGATGACTCGCCGGATCTCTCCGTCACGGCCGATTACTGGGTCGAGCTTCCCCTTCTGCGCCTCTTGAACGAGGTCGCGTCCGTAGCGGTCGAGGGCCTCGTAGGTGGCTTCCGGGTTTGCGCTCTGCACACGCTGGTTGCCGCGCACAACGTTGAGCGCCGCAAAGAGCTTGTCGCGAGTGAGCCCAAACTGAGAGCAGAGCTTTGCAAGTGGGCTCTTCGGATCCGCGCTCAGAGCAGCGAGCAGCAGGTGCTCGACGGAAACGTACTCGTCTTTGAGCCGCTTCGCCTCCTCCTCAGCCTTGACGAATACCTGGCCGAGGCGATTTGTGAGGTACACCTTCCCTGGCTCAAGGCCTGGGCCTGAGACGCTTGGACGTCGGTCGAGCTCGCGCTCTATCTCGTCAACAAATGGCTGGAGCGGAACCTCCATCTTCTCAAAGAGCCGCGGGATGAGGCCGCCCTCCTGCTGCGTCAGCGCTGACACAAGATGCTCAACATCGACCTCCGTGTTGCCGCGCCGCACAGCGCGCGCTTGTGCGTCTTGGAGCGCCTCCTGTGACTTCTGGGTGAATCGTTGCAGGTCCATTATGCAGTTTCCTCTAGTACAAATCCCTTCAGAGTGAAGTAACCATCAGGCCGCGACAATGCGAGCCCTTTCTACGCGTTGCCGCGTGGATTGAAGCGGGAGGTTCTGGCTAGCTGCTCAAAGAGCGACTTCTCTTCCTCCGAGAGCTTCGTTGGCACAACGATCTTCAGTTCCACAAGGACGTCACCTTTCCCGCCCTGCTTGAGGGGAAAACCGCGCCCGCGCAGCCGAAGCTTGCCGCCGCTCTGTGAGCCCGCAGGGATAGAGAGCTTGATTGTTCCATCAGGCAAAACAAGGTCTGCCTTTGAGCCGAGAGCTGCCTCCCAGGGAGAGATAGGCAGCCGCACGGTCAGGTCGCTCTCTGAAACCGAGTAGCGCGGATGGGGCTGCAGCTTGACCTTCAGGAAAAGGTCGCCCTCGCCGTCCTTTCCAGGCAACCGCATCGTGCTTCCATCAGCGGTACCCGCCGGAATCTTAAGGTTGATCGTCCTCGCTCTCCCGGAGGCATCCTGTAGCTGAATGGTGCGCGAGACACCGTTGAAAGCATCCTCGACCGAGACGTCAAGCTGCGCCTCCTGAGCAGGCGCCGCTCGCCTTCGCGATCCACGCGCCCCGCGAGCACCGGCGTATCCGCCACCGAAGCCAGCTTCTGCGCCGAACGGCGAGGCTCCACCGCTAGCGCCGAAGATCGCTGAAAAGAAGTCGCTAAAGCCCTCCATGCCTCCGGCGTTGCCGCCGTCGAAGCGCCACTGAAACGACCCGCCATCCTGGTCCCAGTCAGGAGGGGGCTGAAAGTCCTGCCCCTGCTTCCAGTTGGCACCAAGCGCATCGTAACGCTGCCGTTTCTGCGGGTCCGAGAGTACCTCATTCGCCTCGTTGATCTCCTTGAAGCGATCCTCAGCCTCTTTGGTCTTATTGAGGTCGGGGTGATACTTGCGGGCGAGCTTCCGATACGCCTTCTGCACCTCTTCTGCTGAGGCGCCCCGGTCGACCCCCAATACCTCGTAGTAGTCCCTAAATTTCACGCTGGTTCCTGTCTGATTGGATAGATGAGCTTCTGAGGAATGTAAGCACGAAACTGGCTCTTTCCAACCCTTAAAAAGAGAAAAGGTGCTGGGCGCGGTGCTGGCTAAGTACCGGCTGCAACGCGGAAAAATCCCTTATGGCGAAGCGGACTGCCCCCTTGCTAACCGGTCATCAGTGGGTAGTATACCGGCAGCCTCATACCGAGCACACGAGAGCCTTCGTCACCATGTCCCTCATAGGCCAAGTAATCACACACGATCAGACCCGTCGGACCGGCGTCATACGCATAGAGGATACCCCACAGGCGGTGCTATTCGCTGAGGCGGACTTCACGAACAAGCCCGCCGACATCGGCTCCCTGATCGGACGGAACGTGATGTTCGATGTGGTTCAGACCGCAAGCGGTGTAGTTGCGGTTAACATCCGTTTAGTCAGGCGTAAGTTCTTCCGACCTGGAGAGTGGCTCTGGCTAGTGGCTGCTCCGCTTCTCGTAGCAATCGGGATGTATGGCCTACGGTTTACTGTTGGGTACCCCTTCATCCACGCCTACGTGATCTCTGTTAACTTTGTCGCGTTCCTCCTCAGCATCATCCTGGCTCGGCAACCGATGACGTACGAGACAAAGCCGCTGGAGGCCTCTCTCTTCTTTGTAGCCGCCTGCGGCGGGGCTTTGAGTGCCCTGGTAGCCTCGTACTTGGTGCTCACGAAGTTCCGCACGGATGCGGGCCGGTTCGCTCTTTTCGCCCTGATGGTCGCGCAGCTGATTCTGCTCTACCGCTACAAGCCAGCTTTTTTTAGCCAAACATCTCTCGACATCATCTTGCTGAGGTTGTAGTCCGCCTTGCGCGAGCCTCCTCCGCTGTCTTTAAGGCAGCTCGTGCAGAGGGGGTGTCTATGCGCCGCAGGGCATAGGCAGCCGAGCTAGCAACACCGACGTTCTTATCGTACATGAGCTGTGCTATGCGGGGCACCGCACGTTCCGCTCGCCCCCCACAGCGGCCGAGTATGTGGAGCGCTTTGTTCCTCTCGCTGGCGCTCTCGCTCTGAAGACGCTCAAACGCATGGGGCAGCGCTTTCTCGTCGCAGCATGCCGAGCCAAACACCGAGATGATGGACAGGCCGAGCATTGAGACAGTGTGCCACAAGGCTGAATGTAGGCGGAGACCTCCCATAACTGAAAGTTCGACGAACTCGTTACATTACTTTCCGAAACGGAGCTTTTTTGTCATCATTCCCGTCTCGCTCACGCCTCCGACCAGATCGAAGGCGACAGATCATGACCAGAATAACGCCCTTGTTCTCTGGAAATGCCGCAGCGGGGCCCTCCTTACCGCACATACCGTCAAGAGATGCCCATACCGGTCGACTATGCGTGTTTCCTCAAAACCGTCCAATTCCACTCGACCGGAGCCTGCGAGTTCCACTCGACCGGAGCCCGCGAGCGCTGGCAGCTGGAGCGACACTCTGAAGCTCAGAATCCCGGAGAAACTCGCTTGTCCGATCGAACCCTTCCTGAACAAGGTAACCGAGCGAGTGATAGAGTCTCTGCATGAGACGGCGAAAAATCGGCTCGCTGCCGCAAGGGGGGCTGCTGTAGACACCGCGAAAAGCCAAGAACAATCCGGCCAGGCCTCGTCGCTGCAAGAAGACGCATCCGCTAAAAAAGAGAAGCTGACGCCTCAACAACAGATTGAGCGAGCGAGCTTTCTTGCGGCTTTAACCGCAGACTCCCTCCACAACGCGCCAAGGGGTGATCGCAACCCTGGGCCAGGAGAATTCGAGAAACAACCGGCGGCTGAGGAGCGCATGTCGAATCCCCATCTTCCGGCAATCCGCAGCATCATTCGCGGCTACCTCGTCGATTTCCTTCGCCAAACCGAGGAGCAGATTGTACCCTGTAATATCCTAGACGGAAAACTCGACACCTCCGCGCAGAGGGCTTACTGGGAGAAACAGCCGTCTGCCAAGTTCTGGTCAGCAGCGGGCTCTGGAGTTTTCCATTCCGCATTCTCCTACAACAAGCTGTGCGAATTTGCTGCAGCACAACGATCAGTAGCCTGGTCTGCCCTTGCAAATATCGTAAAAACATCGGCGGAAAAGTTTAAGGAGATGCACCTGGAAGCTTTTCCCGGTGTCGAGCCCCAGGCGTCAGTGCTGAACGACCACCAAAAAGTTCTGCAAATCGCGATAAGACATGAGCGGCCACAGCGACCAGGGCTGCCTCGTGCCTCGTAGAGCTGCGGCTCGCGTTCCGGAACAAAGGCCGCAGCAAATCGCGCAGGCCCAGTGCGACTCGGTGGGCTTAGCCGCCCCTGACCCAAGGCTTTCAAGAGCCGCTAGGCAAGGTCGCCAAACTGCCTAACATCAGTTCGTGACTCTCCCCCATCGCTTCAGCCACAGACCCTGATATAATCCGGTGGGTCTGCCGAAGAGTCAGGGCAACGTGCGCCGCAGGCCAGAAGCCATCGTCGCCTGCAGGTCCCTCATCGCCTGCTGGCTAATCCGCAGCGGTCCTTCTCTTGCGCGGTCGAGGCTCGCCACGAGCCACAATACCGCAGCGAACGAGAGTATGAGCCCCAATACCGTTGGAGAGCGGGCCGAGCCAGCCAAGGCGGCTTGATAGCCGAGCTCCGCCATGCCAACGGCAGCAACGAAATAAAGCGTGACCCATATGGCCGCGGGAAGTCTCGACTGAAATGCCGCCACAATTCGCTCGGCATGCAGGTCAATTACCTCATTGAGCGCTTGGATAAAGAGCGCCACCACAACCGGATTTTGCGCCTCACGGGAGGCTTCCATGGCGATTACCCACAGCTCCCGATGCAGCTCTTCAGAACGCTTAATCCCTTGTGATACGAGCCCCTCGTCCACAACCCTCAGGCGAACATCCACGTACTCCTTCAGCCTGACTCGCGCTTGCGCCCGCTGCGCCTCCGGCAGGAGGTCGACCCGGAGGTAGGCAGTCCCCAGCGCATTCACCTCCCGCAGAAATGCATGGCGGCGAGCGTCAAAGCGGGACACGGCTATGCTAAACGTCATGGCAAGCAGAAAGCCAAGAAGCGCCAAGGTCGCGCTCACGATCGCGGTAACGAAACTCTCTCGCTCATCACCACGACAGCCCCTTCGTGCACTTCCGGCCTGGAACCCTCCCTCAAGCGCTGCTGCAATCAATCCCACAGTGAGGAGAAAGAGCGCCCACAGTGGGATGACATCGAAGAAATAGTCGAAAGGGTCACTCGCCATCGCCTTCAGCGCGGATGGATGCGGGTTACTTTTGTGCCCTGGAGGGAGACGCCCGCCATAAGCCCCTTCTGTTCAAAGAAGAACGCATACATCCCGTCCTGAAGGGTTGTCGTCGACAGAGAACGCGCTACCCCTTGGTCAACGACCGTGATGCTGGGGCCAACCCCCAGCTCCCAGCCTGCAGAGCGGTCAAGGTACGTCAGATCCTTCTCTGAGACGAAGAAGAGTGCGTAACCGAATTTCTGGGCACCCGCCTGAAGGCCAAACGAGCCCGCGGTAGAGCGGTAGTATCCCGCCACAGCGCCTCGGCGAAAGAGCACCCCCTCGCCATACTGAGCCCCCACCAGAAATCCCCCTTTGTATATCTCGGGAAAAACGAGCACTCCCGCAGAGTGATTCCCGATAGCTTTCGCCGCTGGAGTCGAAGCGTATAGCTGGTTGAGCGCTCGCCCGGCTTTTCGGCGCAGCTCCTGGGCAGAGTCAGCTGCCCCATCACGAACCACGGCTAGCAGCGGGAGCAACACGAGGATTACGTATCTGAGGCCTAGACGAAGCATGCAGCTCGAAGTTACTAGAATGCGCTGCCGGACGGCGTGAGCCGTCTTATGCTGTAGGACTGCGGGGCTCATCACTCATGGCAGGCGCTAGCCCCCGAGAGGCGCTCTGGCGGTGCCAGCCTCTTGCGTTGATACGTCTTTACTGTGGCTCTTCGTGAAATCGACAGGGCTGCCGGGTATCATGCCGACGTCAATGTGCCCGTGGGGATATTTGAACAAAGAGAGCGGCGAGAACAGCGAGGGATAGGAGAAGGTGAGGCTCCTCTCTCTGCCCTCGCCGCACTGTTTGTGCTCATTATCCGCGCAACTTTTCCATGTCCTCAATCATGAACAGGCACGCGCTCGTTCATGTGGAAGAGGCGTGATGTGTATTCCAAGGCAGAAATTTGCCCTGCCTCTGCGTTCCTTATCACCCACTCGATTCTACGTCGAGCTCTTCGTGATTGCCGTCATCCGAGCGGATGATTTTTTACCTGGCTGCTCTGCCGTTGGCGACAGCCCCTTCGCTTATGAGCGCACCGACAACGGCGACACAACTTTGGGGCAGACAATGGACTTTTTTGGGGCAGGGAGGCGCCCTCACCTACCCATTCCGCTCGCCGTCTCCCTTGCCGAATCGAGCCCAGGGATTCGCGGAGAGCAGCGGATGATCGACTGTACTCTCTTGCTCGTCACCATCCTCCACGGCAGAGACATCACGCGCGCGAATGAGGGGCGAGGCACCAAATTCAGGCAGGGCCGGAGATGGCCTGTTCCAAGTAACGATACACAGGTTCTCTTCGGCGCGAGTGACGGCAACGTACAGCAGATTCTGTTCAAGTCCTCCCGCCGGATACGAGCGGGCAGATGGGTTCCAGAGTAGCACCGAAAAGAACTCAAGCCCCTTCGCCTGCCTAACATCGGTGACGAGTATTCCCTCTTCGAATGAGAACGAGAACTCGTCGCCGAGGCGCACTCGGGCACCGAACGTCGGCTGCAGCATCTTGTGGGCGAACTTGGCATCTTGCGGGGTAGCGCAGATAACGCACGCGATTCTATTCGGGTAGAGCTCTCCTGCCTTGGTGAGCCACTGCAGCACGTGCTCGATCCCTTGAGCCTCGTTGCGGCACTTGAACCAGATCGGAGTGCGGCCTGGACGGCCGGATTTGACCAGGTCTCGGCGCTGGATGTAATCCGCAAGACGCATAATCGGGAGCGTCGAGCGGTGGCTCACCTCAAGCGACACGTAGTGAGACATCTCCTCTGCGAAGTTCCAGTGGCGCCGGAGCTGGTCCCAGCCCGGGAATGACTGCGCGCGGTCAAGGTTCTGAGAAACGTCCCCTACTAAGGTAAGCGAGCTGCGGTCCGTGACAGCGTCAATCAGGGTCGCCAGCTCCACCGGGGAGAGGTCCTGAACCTCATCCACTACGACGTGCCCTAGCTTTCCGACCTTCCCGCTCACGGTTGCCACACCGCCCGTCATTCGCTGAAAGATTCGGAGCAGCAGTGCATCGTCGTTCCAGTCGAGTATTCCGTCAGCAAAGTCTCTCTCGGTAAGCTCTCGCGCCTGCCGCACAGCGTCACGGGCAAGCGTTCCTTGACCCTCAAGAGCCGCGAGCACCTGGAGCAGTTCACGCTGCAGATCCGCAAGCTTGGGCAGCTCTCCAGCGCGGGGCAGGACCTGCACGTCGATCGCCTTGAGCATCTCTATAGAACGCTTTACGAGCGCAACTGAGAGAGGCTGCTGCCCCGTCGCGGCCCGCCCAATCCGCACATCCTCGCCACGCGCTGCCGCCTTGAATGTCTTGGCCGCCCACTCGTGGTACGTCCGCACTCCAACTCCAGTTAAGCCTGCGGCGGGCAGTGAATTCTCAACGTATGCACGCAGGGCAGGACTCAAGACAACCACGCACGCCTCCTCAGCCTTGAGCGGCGAGTTGTCGCTGTGCAGGAGCCATGCAAGGCGGTGCAAAGCTACAGTAGTTTTCCCTGAGCCTGCGATGCCTTGGATAAGCACCGCGTTCTTGGCATCAACCGTGATTGACCGGAACTGCTCGGCCGTTATGAGAGACAAAATCTCCGGGAGCTGTCCATCAGAGCCCTTGCTACCTCGTCCGGCGCCGACCGCAACCCACGCGCCGTCCTCAGCGTTCCAGCGGAAGCTCCCAAAGCGGTTCTCAATGCCCACCAGCCTGCCGCCTTTGGCATCGATCCGGTTCCGGGTACGGACCCGGCCATTTCGCTCCCGTCCAAGGATCTCCTCGCAGTACTCTTCTCCCTCTTTGTACTCGTAGTAGAGCTTTGAGATCGGCGCTCTTCGCCAGTCGATAATTCGGCACTCTGTATTGGCGGAAAAGCCGAGCTTGTACTCGATCGTCGCAAGACTTCCCGCTGGAGACTCCTCTTCAAGCTCAATTCGCGCGAAGTACGGATTATCGAGCTGCTTCTTGAGAGTCTCAACCTCTTCGCGCTTTGCGTCTTTTAAGCCGTGCGAAACAGCTTCGTCCGAGGCGAGCAGCGCCTTGTCATCGACCCGGCGAGTCTCCATAATCTCGGCGGTCAGGGCCCGAGCACGCTGATTCTCTATCGCTAACCGCGACCGAGCTCTGTCAACTTGGCTTGAGATAGAGCCATGCACCGTTTGGAACACTCGCTCCTCGGCTTGTATGCTCTCTTGCTCTTTCTGGTCTAGGGACATTTTAGGGGTACTCTCAGGAAGCCCCCGTTTTTAGCACGTTCGCCACCTTCTGACATCAGTGACGGATAGCCCCGGATTTCAGGGCTCTAGGCCCTTAGGAAGTTTGGATTTCCACTGGCGCGCTGAGAGCGATTGGCCTCACGCACCAGGGCTGAAACGAAGGACTGCACGCCTTCCTTAGTTAGCACGTTGGGGTCTGACAGAAGGTACACAAGCCGCCCCATCGAGTCGGCCGCGGTGGCAGCACCGTACGAAACTACAATTTCCGCAAGGTTCGCCATGACATCCTCAGCAGATGCAGCCGAGCTATTCGCCCCGCTTCGTAGCGCATCGAGGCTTATGTGGCGCAGCTCTCGTTTT
>CANLJX010000017.1 GCA_947491545.1 Deltaproteobacteria bacterium | reverse complement strand
CACTAAAGTTGAGGAGATCAAGAACGATCCCGAGATCCGCAACCGAAAGAAGATCGGGGAGTCTATCGAGAGCGGTCTCGAGATCCTGCGGCTGTCGCGAAAGCTCGTGGAGGTTGATCCGAACGTACCGCTCGACGAGATTCAGGACGGCAGCGCCAACATCGAGGAGCTGCTCACCAAGAAGGAGCTCGATGTCGAGCACCTGCGGGAGCTCTTTGAGAAGTTTGAGTTTCACTCTCTCTTCAAGGATTTTCAGAGGATTCTTGGCGCATCCCACAACAAAGAGATCGCGGATGGGTTCGACTACAAGGCCGTGCTGGCCGATGACTTTGCGGATTGGGTGAGGTCACTCGCTGCGCAGGGTGAGTTCTCATTTGACCTGGAGACGACTTCTCTCAGCTTGCACGAGGCCCAGATCGTTGGGGCCTCCTTCTGTTGGGACGACTCGAGCGCATGGTACGTCCCGCTCGGGCACAAGGGCGAGAGCGGCCAGGTGTCCTGGAATGATTTCGCCGAGGCGACGCGCGAGATTTTTGCTGATCGAAAGGTCTCAAAGTGCGGACAGAACCTGAAGTACGATATCGGTGTGCTCGGCATTCACGGCATTCCGGTTGAGGGCGTCACCTTCGACTCGATGGTGGCTGCCTACTTGCTCAACCCCGACAGCCGCAGCTTTAACCTTACGGCCCTAGCGCACGAGTTCCTGCAGCTTCCGGTGATAGAGTACGATGTGGTGACTGAAGGCGCGCAGGACTTCTCAGAAGTGACGATTCCGAAGGCGACTCGCTATGCCTGCCAGGACGCGCACTACGCGTGGCTGCTCAAGGGAAAGCTGCTGCCGATGATCGACGAGGCTGGCCTCGCAAAAGTGTTCAACGTGCTTGAGGTGCCGCTCATTCCACTGCTGGCGCGAATGGAGTCTGTGGGGGTAAAGGTCGACAGGGCGCGGCTAAAGCAGATGTCTGTTGAGTTCGAGGACCAGCTCAAGGGGCTTGAAAGCCGCATCTACGAGCTGGCGGGCTGCGAGTTTAACATCAACTCGACCAAGCAGCTCGCAGAGGTGCTGTTCACAAAGCTCGGCATCTCGACCAAGGGAGTCAAGAAGACCAAGAGCGGCTTTTCGACCGATTCGTCAGTGCTTGAGAAGCTCTCGGAGACCCACGATCTGCCGAAGCTTATCCTCGAGTTCCGCAGCCTGCACAAGCTGAAGTCTACCTACACGGATGCCCTGCAAGAGGATGTGTGCGAGAAGACGGGCCGCGTTCACACTCGCCTGAACCAAACCATCACGAGCACGGGCCGGCTGTCTAGCTCGGATCCCAACCTGCAAAACATCCCTATTAAGAGCAAAGAGGGTGGCCGTATCCGCTCGGCTTTCATCCCAGAGAAGGGGAGCTTCTTCGTCGCGGCGGACTACTCGCAGATTGAGCTTCGGCTACTTGCGCACCTGAGCGGCGACGAGAACCTGATCCGGGCCTTCAAGGAGGGCACGGACATTCACGCCAACACGGCGCGTGAGATTATGGGGCTGTTGCAGGGCGATGAGGTCACTGACAACGAGCGTCGGGTCGGAAAGACGATCAACTTCGGCATCGTGTACGGCATGGGCGCATTCCGGCTTGGCAAGGAGCTGGGCATTCCTGTTGGGCAGGCCAGCTCGTACATCCAGAACTACTTCAGCCGCTACCCGCGAGTGAAGGCGTACTTCGCAAAGCTTGAGGAAGCAGCGCTATCAAACGGCGAGGTGCAGACGATCTTCGGCCGCAAGCGCGTCATCAGCTCGATCGACACGAGCGGCCGCGACCAGGGCTTCGCGCTGCGCGCCGCTATCAATGCGCCGCTGCAAGGCTCGGCTGCCGACATCATCAAGGTGGCGATGATTGAAGTGGACAAGCTGCTGCGAGAGAAATTCCCAGGCGCGTCGCTAATCCTTCAGATCCACGACGAACTTCTGATCGAGGCGCCTGATCATGGCGCTGCGAAGAATAAGGAACTTCTCGATGCTGTGCAGCAGGCGATGGAGGGGGTGATGGAGCTCTCTGTGCCGCTCAAGGTTGACGTTGGCTCGGGACACAGCTGGCAAGAGGCGCAGGGATAGCGAGCGCTGCTAGTTGATGTACCCTAGGGTCTTCAACCGCTCGGCTTCAGCGCTTGACAGCGGCTTGTACTGCACGATCGCTTTCTTGGCCTCCGAGTAAATTTGCTCAAGCTTTGCCAGGCGGGAAGCAAACTCAGTCGTCTGTTCGGCGTCGTTTAGCGGAGGGTGCTCCTGACGCGGGTCAGCCACAACGTCATACAGCACATCGAAGTCTTTTGGTGGGCCAAGGAAGTGGTGAAACATCCGCGTCACGGCACGCAGAGAGTCGCTGCGCTGCCCGGGCCCCCGTCTCGTGTGCAAGGCCAACTCTCGCGTGTCTGGCTGCGGCGAAGTTCCCAGGTCCTGCAAGATGGCTCCCTGGAAGGCTTTGGGAACATCGGCCCCCGCTTCCGTCAGAATAGTCGGCGCAATATCGAGGATTGACGAGAGACGGCTTGAGCGCACTCCCGCAAAGCGATGGTTGGGGTAGCGCACCAAGAGAGGGATCTTGGCTGTCTCTGGGTAGTGGTTGATGTGCCCGTAGTTCCCGTGGTCAAGGAACTCCTCTCCATGGTCAGCAGCGAGGATCACGAGCGCTTTCTTCTCTGGGTCAAGGCTCTCGAGCGCCTCTCGGACAGCTTCGTCTGTTGCGCGAATCTCGCTGTCGTACCGTGCCTCAAGGGCCGCAATCTCTTGGCTGCCACGCTTGTAGTTAAACTTCTCGTATCCTGACGGGTCAATCAGCTCCGGCACGCGGTCGATTGCTGTGCCTGCTGCTCGTGCCCATTCGGTGGCCCACGGCTCGCGGGCTAGGTACGGAGCATGCGGGGCGTAGTAGTGAATCCAGATGAAACGGGGCCCAGGCTCATGGTACAGCGGGCTCTGAGTGATCTCTTTGTGCGCCGCCAAGGTTTCGACGAAGTACGAGTTTGAATAAAAATCAAATCCTCGTCCGAACCCCAGGCTCGCTGGCAGGTGCCCATTTTCGGTCACGCCAAAGGTCTTGTATCCGGCTTGCTTCATGAGCTCGGGCAGGAGAGGCAGCGATGCTGGGATCTCGGGCTGCTCCAGGACCTCAGCTTTCTCCCAGTTTGGGAGCCCTGAGTTGACGCCGTGTGAGAGCGGGTGAAGTCCGGTCAGCAGCGACACGACTGACGGGACCGTCCAGGCCGCAACGGTGTGGGCTTCTGTGAACAACACCGACTCCGCCGCGAGCTGGTCAATGCGGGGCGTCGTCGCCCGTTTGTAGCCGTAAGCCGATACGTGGTCAGCACGCAGAGTGTCGATGGTGATCAAAATGACGTCTGGCTGCGATGCAAACACGACCAAGCGCAGGAACTCGGCAAGCAACACCGTTGCTCCAAGAATTGTGACCAAGATGAACAACTTAAGCCTCACGAGCTTCTCCATGCTGTGTTGGTGACGCTCCGCATTTTAGCGGACTGCGGCGAGTTGTTAGGTTGCGTGTAGGAGCGGATATTCATAAGTGCACGAACGCTCTGTCGATATTTACAGAGGATCCGGCTTTTCACCACTACCGAGATGCTTCAGCCGGGGAGTTCACGCTGACATTCGCCGGGCTTCAACCCCCTGTGCCAGGCTCTCCGGAACGGGCACGCCCTCAAAGAGAGCCTTACGAAGCTCCTTCATGTGCGCCCCAAACAGCTCTTCAGCGCGCGACGCGCGCATGGAGGGTGTTGCGCAGAGCGTTAGCGAACCAAATGGTGCCGGCGCCTCTTCTCCGAGCTTGTACACGAGGGCGTACGTCCCTGTTGGATCGAGATCGAAGAAGCAGCCTAGCACCGGCACGAGTGACGACACGGGATATCTCAAGGGAATTGTCGACACGTCATCAAGGCACACTATGATTGCGTGCTCTTCCCTCTCATTCCGCAGCAAGAGGAGACGCGCCTCTCCGCTCAGCCCCCTTCCGTTGGCTTCTTTTGGCATCAGCCTTTCGGGGACCTCGTCGCCGGTGAAGGTGCAGTAGCTGTCTACTACTGTGGTCCAGTTGCCGAAACGGCGACCTGCGGGTTTTCCCGTTGAGAGATTCTGTATTTCGCGCAGCGACACATTCGCCATTGGGAAGCTGGAACGCGCGAAAAAGAGGCTGCCGAGGTCTGACTTTGCGTTTTTGGCAAACTGCTCTAGCTCCCAGAAGCACTCGATCGCCCATAGTCCTTCGAACTGCCTGTCAAAGAACTGGATCGCTTGGCGAAACGCTGCTCTCTCATTGAGCGCTACTCCGCCGAGAATAGCGAGGCTGCGCAGCGCATAGGTGATGATAGCGGCTTTGTCGGAGAGCCTCATCGGCGCCTCGATTGTGCGCGGAACTACCCCAGCTATGACTCGCGCCGCCTCGCACGTGCCCAGCAACTGCAGGGCGTGCAGCGCGGCAGAGCCGGAGACTATGTCACGCTCCTCGCGGAGCAGCAGGCCTTCAAGCTCGGCCGCAACCCAGGTTTCTCTTGCGCCAAATCGCACCAGGCTGTTGGCAGACACCATCTGCACAAGAGCGTCGCTGCTTCGAATTCCGCTCCGAAAAACGTCAAGTGTTTCGCGGTATGCGTCTGGCAGGGTCTCTATACGGCGGCAGAGTGCCCACGCCTCTGACATCGGCGCAGCCTCCAACTGGGCAAGCACTGCCTGCACCTCTCGTCTCTTCTGTTCCGCGTGGGGAGAATGGTTGAGCATTTTGTTTGTAAGCCGCCGCCGCGCTGCGGCGCGAGGAGTATAAACCGAAAACTTCTTTCGAGAAGCCTTTCGTTGCGTCGCTCGGTTCAGGGGACAAATCTGACCTGAGGCCTCGTGGCTTTCCACAATCGGCAGAGGGCGCACCTGTAGCAACTTGTTCGCTTCAAACTGCTGTGGCTGCTTCCCGCATGGGATTTTTCCCCGGCCGTTTTTCCGCCGAAGTGCTCCTTTCCACCGCTCCCGCCGATGAGATAAGCTCGCCGGGGTCGAAAAAGGCGTTTAAGCGCCTTATAACCAGCAGGTATGCGAAGCGATAGGTCTCGGGGCGAGCAGGATCCGCCCGATAAAGAACTGGTGAAACTCACCCTCAAGGGCGACCGGGATGCCTACCGGAGCCTCGTTGAGCGCTACCAGAGCAAGCTGCTTGGGATGGCGATGGATATCCTCAAGAGCCGCGAAGATGCTGAGGACGTGGTCCAGGAGAGCTTTGTTAAGGCTTTCTTTTCATTAAAGAACTTTAAGGGTGAGTCGTCTTTCTACACGTGGCTCTACCGCATTACTTTCAATATGGCGATCGACGTCAGGCGGCGTGGTCAGCGCCGTGGCGGTAACCACGTTGAATTTAAGGAGAGTTGGGACGTCAAAGGCCAAGGTTCCGGAAACGGAGGCGATCCCTCTGGGCCAACTGTCTCAAACAGCTTTGGTCACTTTCAGAACGTGGAGGGTCCGTTCGACGCGCTCTCGAGAAAGGAGCTCGGGGGCAAGCTGCAGGCGGTGATGGAGGAGCTCTCGGAAGAGCACCGACGCGTCATCACGCTGCGGGAGGTCGATGGGCTCGACTACCAGGAGATCGCTGATGCGATCGGGGTGCCGCGCGGTACCGTCATGAGTCGCCTCTTCTACGCCCGCAAGGCTCTGCAGAAGGCGCTCAAGGAGTTCAGCCCCGCGGACGGGGTGGCTGGGCAAGAGCAGGATACTCACGATGACGACGAAAATTCGTCGTCAAATAGTTTTGCTAAGGCTCGTTGAGGAGCGTGTTATGACGAAACGAGACTCTTTTGAGCTTTCGGAAGGGGAGCAGCTGCTTCTCTCTCAGTACTTCGATGGAGAGTGCGGCTTCTTCGCCCGGCGTCGTGCTGAGAAGCTGCTGCAGCGCAGCGGCGCAGCTCGAGATTTCCTGGAGGCGCTTCAGGAGATGTCCAGCGAGTGCCGCTCCTTCGCCGCAGAGAACGCTCCGAGTGCGGATCTCTGGCAGCGGATTGAGTCACGAATAGATTCTGAGGAACGCGCAGCGTTCTACCTGGGAGAGAGGCGCAAAGATGACCGTCGAGAATCGTTCTTCTCACGGCTCAGATCGCAGCAGGCTGTCTGGGGCGGGCTCTCTGGAGCCGTTGTTGCCGCATCGGCTCTCTTCTTCGTTACGTCTCCGGGCTCGAAGGCGGCTCCTGTCCCCGCGCAGCCGTTCCACCAGGCGGCAATTGGCGGCATGGCGGCTTCTCCGGCTTCGTTCCAGAACAACTCCCGCTCTGCGATGGAGGTTGACTGGATGCGTGCGAATGGCTCGCTTAAGCTTATCCAGGACCCATCAGGCAAGTCGGCTACGATTTGGGTTCGCCGCCGCCCGGGCTCGGTTCGGACGCTGAATGCAGCGCGCGCGACGCCTCCCTCGATGGCAACTCCGCATCTGTATCTTGACGGACAGCGGAGATAGCTGTCGAAATAGGAGATCATGTTCCTTCAATCGTCTCGCTTCTTTATCCCGTTAGCTTGCCTGGTGGCTGTTGCAGTGCTTGGCGCTTGGCCTGAGCGCGCGATGTGCGATGATTCGGCATCGGTAAATATCTTTGTGCGGGCAATTCAAGCTTCTGAGCCGATTAAGGGCGAGCCTAACGCACCATCAGAGCTGCAGGCGCCGAGCGTCGCGCCCGAGCTTGCTGACATCTCTGCCAAGCTGGCGCAGCTTCCGTTCTCGTCTTTTACTCTGCTCTCGACGAAGAATGAGTCTCACGTCATCAAGAAGCGCGAGACGATGAAGCTCCCGAACGGGCAGTCGCTCACCTTCCGTCCGATGTACATGGACAACAAGCGGGTGGGCCTGTGGCTCAACTGGCGAGAGGCTGATGGTTCAGAGATCCTCAACACGCGCGTGCACTTTGATTCTGATGACACGGTTGTGACCGGCACCGATTGCGCTGGTGACAGGGGGCTCATTCTGGCGATAAAAGCGGTTCCTGCTCCGACGCCTGGAGCTGCAGGGGGCGAGTAACTGCCCCCTGGGATATTGCTTCCCTTCTGGGCCAAAAATGCCTCACCGAGCCAGAATTTCGACTCCTTTGGCTGCTCTACTATCCCGATTCTTGGGGCATAAGGGGCTGATCCTGCGTCGATTAGGACTTTTTTACTAAAGGAAATCCCCTCTCCTGCCGTTCCTCCTTGGTGGAACGGTTCCTGCTTGTTTGTTGTCGAGTGCGGCGTTGAACCCCAGCCTCAGGAGGCGCTATCAATGTCTAAGCCAGGCAAAGACTCCCCAGAGTTGTCGAACGAAGAGCTCGCGTTTGAGATGATTGAGCTCGCAAGCGATGGCGTCGATTCGCTCGCCCGCGCCTTCAACATGATCAATGATCTCTGCAAAGAGCTGAGCAAAGAGATTGCTCGCAAGTCGGTTACGCCGCCGGACTCTGACCTGAACTAGCTGCTGCGGCGCTGGAGCGGTCTCGCTTGGCTGCTCGGCTCTTCGCGAAAATCGCTTTACACGTGGCACTCTCAACCTGAGAGAAGTCGACGTACCACTCTCCGACACTTGAGAGCTCTCCTTCAGGGAGCCGCTTCGGGCAGGTAAGCTGGTAGCCCATCTCCTCTATTTCAGCGCATATGTCTTCGGCGGCGACTGGGACAGCGACGATTATGTTGTGTGGTTTTTGAGAGAGGATCGACTTGAGCGCGGCTTTCATCGTTGCTCCTGTGGCGAGTCCGTCGTCCACAAGCACGGCTGTTTTTGCGCAGGCGCTAATGGCTGGCGTCGAGTCGCTGCGCAGCGCTTCCTCAAGCTGTTTTGCCTCAAGCAACGATCGCTCGCGATTTCGGCGGAGCTCGCCCTGGGTCAGGCCGAGCGAAAAGAGCACGCGCTCGTTCCACACGGTGCTGCCGTCCGCAGTGACCGCACCGCAGGCGAGCTCCCTGTTGCCGGGCGCGCCTATTTTTCGCACTGTGAGGATCTCCAGCGGCGCGCCGATGGCCTGGGCGACCTGGGCGGCGACGGGGACCCCGCCACGAGGCAGTGCGACAACGATTGGGTCTTTAAGGTCTCGCAGCTCTCGTAATGCCGCTGCTAGAGCTCGGCCCGCCTCGGTGCGGTTGTGGTAGCGGTGGCGCATGGGCTTGAGATTAGGCTGGGGGGCGCTTCTGCCGTATGATCCTCATCACTTAGACCCCTGATTTTCCTGGGCTGTTGTGATGAAGTAATTCGAATACTGGCGTGATGCGGGGGCATCCTAAGCCTTTGAGTCAACCTCTAGGCAGGCAGATGGCACGCGTCCTCAACATCATCGAGTCGATCTCCCTTGGTGGAGCAGCTCGCACGGTCTTCGGCACTTCGAAGTACTCGGCGCAGCTGGGTGGCCATGCGCACGCGCTGGTTTCACTGGCTCCTCACAAGGATGACCCGGCAGCATACGCCATCGCTGCCGAGGGTGGGATTGAGATCCTGCGGCCAGGCAACTACAGCGAGCTTCTGCGACTCGTGGAGCAGTACGACATCGTACTGCTGCAGTGGTGGAACAGTCCTGAGATGGACAATTTTGTGCGGACACAGCTTCCGCCATGCCGGCTTGCAGCGTGGATTCACGTTGGTGGCCATCACGATCCTCAGGGGATTCCAGATCAGCTTCTCTCCCTGCTTGACTTTGCGATTGCGGGCAGCCCGTACACCTACGAGTCTTCGGCTTTTTCTAGGCTGCCGGCTGAGCTGCGCGCTGCCAAGTGCGCGATGGTGTACGATGCGACGGACTTCGCGCGACTCGCGCCAGTGCAGAGGGCTGCGCATGATGGCTTCAATATCGGCTACATCGGCACGGTGGATTTCTCGAAGATGCATCCGAACTACGTGCGGATGTCAGCTGCAGCGCAGGTTCCCGGCGCGCGCTTCATCGTCTGTGGTCCCGGGGGCGAGCAGGAGACACTCAGGCAGCAAGCGCGTGAATTGGGGCGCTCTGGCGATTTTGACGTGCGGGGAATGGTTGAAGATATCTGTCCTGTGCTCTCTGTGCTCGATGCGTACGGGTATCCGTTGTGCGAAGACAACTATGCGGCGGCGGAGCTAAACCTGCAGGAGGTGATGTTCTGCGGGATTCCGCCGGTGGTGTTTCCGTACGGTGGCGTGCGGCACTTGGTGGTGCACGACTTCACTGGGTACGTGGTTCACTCGGAGCGGGAGTACGCCGAGGCGCTTGAGCACCTGTATGCAAGCCCGCTTGATCGCGCGCGGATTGGAAGGAATGCCGCTGATTACGCGCGGCAGATTTTTGGTGCTGAACATGCTGCGCGAAAATTCAATCCTGTGCTGGACAAGCTGATGCGAGCGGAGAAGCGCTCGCGCACGCCGTTCGCCGCGGCAGCCGCTGAGACCGCGCAGCTCTCGCCGGGAGCGGCGCGCTTTCTGGAGTCGCTACGGGGTTCGCGGGCGGCGTTCAGCGCCACCGTTGCTCCTGCTGACACGGCGTCGCTGTTGCGGGCCGATGAGCAGATTATGGGAACAACAGCCCTGATGAAGCGGGTTGGCGTAAAGAGCTACCGTCGGTTCCACCAGTCAGATCCGTTCCTGTGCTTCTGGTCAGGGCTGGCGAGCCTCGGTGACGGGCAGCCGCTCGAGGCGCTCACGGAGTTTGTCGAAGCTCTCAAGCACAACTTCCCGCACTGGCGCCCGTGGTGGTACCTGGCCCAAGTTGCCACCCAGCTCGGACAAAATGACCTCGCACGCCAAAGCGTCACACAGGTCCGCGCTCTCGCCCCAGACTTCCCCCCCGCCATCGCCCTCCAGCAACAGCTCTCCTAGCACCTCCTACAAGTTCTCTGAGACCTTGTAGTGAAACAAAAGCGACGCAGCGCCGCCGCCTGTCGTCTTTACTTCCCACGAGTTCTCTGAGAGTGCGCGCAGCGGCACCGCGAGTTCTCTGAGAACTCGTGGGTGGTCGGGGCGAGAGAGGGGCCTCTTTTCGGGGGGTTAGGGGTGGCAAATTGTGCAAAATGCTGAATCTATATGTTTTCAACGCGTGTCTTAAACAGAGGGCAACTCAGCCCTTTTGGGAGCCTAGCGCTATGACCGAATCCCACCAACCCCAAGCTGCCGCTGCTCAATCGCTCTTGATCGAGGCCACCAGGTTTCTGCAAGCCGGCGCTGTCCAGCAGGCGTTCGACGCCACGCTTAAGGCGAAGAGTCTCAGAACTCCTGTGATCAACCTCGACCTTGTGCGCAGCGCCTGCTTCATCACCATGGGGCGCCTGCATGAGGCGCTTGAGTCGCTGCGCGAAGAGCTTCGCCTCTTCCCGAGCAATCTTGAGGCGCAACGGCTGCTCGACCAGCTCGCGGCCGAGATGGGACAGGTCCATGGGACGGACAGCTTAAACGACCCTGACTTCTCTCAGATTTATGAGGTCGTTCGTCCGTACACGATGCTCAGCGTGGATCGCCTCTACTCCCTCTTTTCGCTCGCCCGTCGGGTCTGTCTTGAAAACATCCCTGGCAATTTCATTGAGTGTGGTGTTGCCGCTGGTGGCTCGTCGGCGCTGCTCGCTTACGTAATCCGTCGCTACAGCCGCTCGCCACGGCTGCTTTGGTGCTTTGACTCGTTCAGTGGGATGCCGCCTGCTTCAGATGTTGACACGCACAACGGAGTGCCTGCCTCGCTGACGGGCTGGGGCGAGGGAACGTGCGCTGCTCCGCGCGCAAGCCTTGAAGCTGTCTGCGCCAAGCTCGGCGTAAGCGATATTATCCGTCCGGTTGAAGGGTTCTTCGAGTCCACGCTGCCCGAGAGAAAAAACTGGATTGGGGTCGCCGCACTCCTGCACATGGACGGCGACTGGCACTCATCGACGAAGTGCATTCTTGAGAACTTCTACGACCGCGTCGTTGATAGGGGCGTGATTCAAGTCGACGACTTCGGTCACTGGGAAGGGTGCCGCAAGGCATGTGAAGAGTTCTTTGCAAGCCGTCACATCGCTCCTGTCATCCGACAGATCGACAGCACCGGCGTCTGGTTTGAGAAGCCGGACCGCTCCCCCCTTAACCCAGCAGTGCCGGCAGAGATTGTTGAAGCCTTTAGGCAGCACGACGTGTCGAGATTCGGCATCGAGAGCCAGATGTCTGAGAATGAGCGCTTCCAGCTCTTCTCGCTGCTGGCATGGGAGCTCAAGCTACGCGCGGGTCAGCGAGATATCTGCTTCGTTGAGGTCGGGTCGTATGCCGGCGCTTCCTTCCTGCAGAGCTACATCGCGCTCAAGAGCCACGGGCTACCTGTCTCAGCGACATCTGTGGAGCCTGCAGGCCAGGCGCAGTTTTACCAGGTGATGCGCGAGCTGAGCTCAGATGCGCGTCATCTGAAGATGACCTCTGACGTGGCGGCTCCGATACTCGCTGCACAGCTTCGAAACGAGGGGCGGCTCGCTGACGCGATCTTCATCGATGGCGATCACTCTTATGAGGGCGTGAGGCGCGATCTCGAACTGTACTTCCCGCTGCTGCGCTCTGGCGGGTTGCTAATCGTTCACGACTATCTTCCCGCTCTCACACCTGAGAATCGAGAGTACATCCTGTACCACCACGGCGGGTCTGAGCCGGGCATTCGGCAAGCCTGCGACGAGTTCTTTGCGACGGCTCCCGCACAAGCCGTCCGCCTTGAGCTGCTCAAGCCAGCAGACCCGTGTCAAACGCAGTCGTGGCTGCCCTCAATTCCTGGAGTGTTCTCGACTGTCCGAGCATGGCGCAAGCTTTAGAGGCTGCCTGCTCGGGAAGTCCGAAGCAACGAACTAGCCATCTCGTTGAAGCAGGCGGTATGTGAGTCTGGGCTGTCCGCCTCATCCTCTGGGGCAACTTAGTACTTTCCAGTAGCGGCGAACGTGCCTTCTGACCTCGTGGTATGACCGTCATCATACAAAGGGTCCGGCTCCCGTGGTCCCCTCTCGCTTCTGATGAGCCAGGTTCCGCCTACCGCTGATTTTGAGTTCCGCCATATCCCCGTGCCCAACGACCGGCGCGTTGGGCTTTTCGGACTGCTGATGGCGGGGAGTATCGGGGCAGTCCTTGCGATTATTCTTAACAATCCCTTCGAGGGGCAAGTTCCGTCCGTCACGATCTTGGGCTTGCTCGAGCTCTGCCTCATTGCAGCACTCGCTCGTACCGCTATCCGCCGACTAAAGAGGGGGAGGCCCTCCCCTACTCCCGTGCACCCTGCCCCTGGGACGACGGGTGGAGATCGCCCCCGGCAACTTTCTCGGGAGCAGGCCGCGTATCGTGAGGCGCTTCGAGCCGTGGCAGCAGGAGGCGAGCTCGATCCAATTTTGTCGACGGTTGCGCACGCCACGGAGAGCCTCCTCCCCGGCTCTCTCTGCTACTTCGTCGAGACCGCGAACTCTGGCCGAGCACCGAGGCTCATCCCTCGCATGGATGCCACCGATAAACCCTGGTCACTTTCTCTCGTTCCGGGTCTGTCCGAGCAGACCGTGAGGCTCTTCCCCCGTTTGTCTGTCGAGGCGCCCGAGCTAATCGAGACCAACGCCCTTAGTTTGGTAGACGAAGAGACCCGGGAACTTCTCGCCGCTCACAACCTTTCATCATGCCAGCTGCGCTCCATATACCTCGCTGACGGGACGCACTGGGGAGTTCTCGCTTTGTGGTATCCCACTTCCGTGTTTGACGACGTAGAGGGCGAGACCTCCGTAATAGTTGAACTCGCAACGGCCGCTATCGAGCGTTGCCTCCTGATTCAGCGCTTGCAGCACAAGAACAAGCGCGTGGCCCTGGCTGAGCGTGCGGGCAACATCGGAATTTGGGACTGGAATGTGCGCACAAACAAGGTTGTATGGTCTGAGCACATGGAGGAGCTTAGCCAGCTTGCCCCTGGCTCCTTTGATGGGAGCTACTCCAGTTGGGCTCGCCTGGTATTCCCGGAGGACCTGCAGCGCGTTGAGGCGACAGTACAGAAATGCTTCAGGGAGCGCGCCCGAGATTACTACAGCACCTATCGCGTCAAGCTTTTAGACGGCAAAACACGATGGATGGAGTCGTTCGGTGCTATCGACTACGACAGCTCCGGCAACCCGTTGCGAATGGTAGGCACTTCGTCGGACATCAGCGAGCAAAAGGAGCTTTTGGCTCGGGTTGAGAAAGACCGACAAAGGCTCGCGCTGGTGCTGGATGCTTCAAAGCTCGGCTTCTGGGACTGGCACATTCCAAGCGGTAATGTGCAGATCGGCGGCTCATGGGCTTCAATGCTGGGGTACGCTCTGGCTGAGGTCTCTCCAAACGTCAGCTCGTGGGAGAAGCTAGTGCACCCAGACGACCTCCCGAAGGCATTAGAGAGGCTGACTCATCATCTTGGCGGCAAAATCGCAGTCTATGAATGCGAGCATCGCCTCAGAAAAAAAGACGGTTCTTGGCTGTGGGTTTTGGATCGTGGGCAGGTGGTTGAGCGTGACGCCAGCGGAAATCCCGTCCGTGCTCTTGGCATTCATGCTGACATCTCTGAGCAACGGGCGACTCAAGAGGCACTAAAACTCTCTGCAAAACGAAAGGACGAGTTTTTGGCTACGCTCGCTCATGAACTACGAAACCCCTTGGCACCCCTTCGGACAGGCCTCGAGATTCTCAAGCGCAACGATCTAACCCCCAACACCAAACGGGCTCGTGACATGATGGAGCGCCAGCTCCTCCAGATGGTCCGACTCATAGATGACCTTCTCGATGTTGCGCGGATCACCCAAGGCAAGCTTGAGCTCAAACGGGCCATAATTAATCTGCAGGAGACGGTCGAGGTGGGCATCGAAGGTGCTATGCCGCTGGTCGATTCCGCAGGACATCGCCTTATGGTTGAGATGCCCGAGGAGGCTATCCAGTTAAGCGGCGACGCGACGCGCTTAGCCCAGGTGGTGAGCAACCTCTTGAGCAACGCGGCAAAGTATACGCCCCAAGGCGGCACTATCGCGCTACGTGTTTTTCGGACGAACGGGACCGCGACGATCTCTGTTTCAGACAGTGGGCTGGGGATTCCCAGGGACATGCTGGAGTCGATCTTTGACATGTTTGGGCAGGTCAACCAAACGCTCGATCGCTCGCAAGGAGGCCTCGGCATCGGTCTTGCGATCGTGCGAAAGATCGTCGAGATGCACGGCGGTGACGTGCGTGCTGAGAGTGCCGGGATAGGGAAAGGAAGTGCTTTTACGGTTCACATACCCGTAACCAAAGGATCCGTTATGACAGACGAAAAAAGGTCGGCCCCAAGAAGCGCGTCAGAGGCGGAGCCGCGGATGATACTTGTCGTTGATGACAACGTCGACGGGGCCGAGAGCATGGCTCTCTTTATCAACATGGCTGGGCACAAAGCCGAGGTAGCTCATGATGGGCCGCAGGCGCTCGCAGCGCTGGAACATGGAATGCCGGACATAATTTTCCTCGACATTGGATTGCCGAGCATGACCGGATACGAAGTTGCCAAAAAAATCCGTTCGCTCCCCGGCGGAGAGCATGTGCGACTCGTTGCTCTCACCGGATGGGGAACTGAGGCCGACAAACTCAAGGCTCAAGAAGCGGGATTCACCGAGCATCTCACCAAGCCCGTCGACCTCGCACACATTGAGCAGATCCTTGGAACAGCGAGCACCGGATTGTCCCCTGCTGCTGCCGCAAGCCTCATGGCAGCGAGCCCATGAGACAGGGGCCCAGAGTGGAATTTTTTGGGCTGTGGCTCAAGCTAGAGCTTCAAGCCGTATGGTGTCGCCACGCGGATCGATCGAAGAGATCCTAAAAGAGAGCTGCGCTCCAATTCTGGTGCCCTTTGGGACGCGAGCGAAAATCGTAAGGTATGCCTCGTCCAGCTCTACGAGCGGGGTCTTGAGATCAAGCCTCACCACCGTCCCCACTATCGGCTTAGCGCGCTCCCGCTGTTCGAGATATCGCATCAACCAGTAGCGCCGGGTCTCCCGGCTTGCCACTGTTGCAGCTTGCAGGTGCGCTTCGACCTCATGGAAGATCTCTTCTAGCTCAGCACGAGTTGCCCAGGGCTTTCCTGAGCGCAGATACGAAACAAACTGTCGCTGATGGCAGAGGTCCAGGTAGCGGCGAATCGGTGAGGTAGCTTGAATGTATGCTGCCAGACCGAGTCCCGCGTGCCACTGCGGCTCGAAGGTCACGGTCGATTTCTTCAGCTTCGTGCGGGCCGAGAAGTCTTTCGCTGGCCCTTCTGGCGCTTCCTGCTGGCCTGCAGGCGCGGAATCTTCAGGCCGCTCCTGCCCCCTAAAGAGGACCGGAATGTGATGTTTTGCGGCAAACTCCGCCATCACCTGGTTTGCGAGCACCATCATCTCTGACACGAGGATACGAGCTGGGCTGTCTTCGTCTATTTCAAGCAGGCGAATCGAGTCGTCCGATTCCTTGAACGGAACCGCCTCTCGCTTGTGGACACGCATGGCGCCGCTGCTGATGCGGCGCGCCTCACAGGCGGCAGCTATTTCATGCAGGGTAAGGAGTGTTGAGTCCCCCTCTTCAAGCAAGCGATCGACATCGTCGTAGCTGAGCCGCTGGGCGACACGGATGCACGATGGGAGAACCTCTGAGTGGACAACCTCGAGGGAGGAATTCAGCTGCAGGATCACCGAGATGCATAACCGGACCTCTCCCTGGCGCAGGCTGAGCTTAAGATCCGAGAGCTCTTCAGGAAGCATGTTGATGGTCTGGTCGGCGCAGTAGAGCGATGTGGCCCGGCGCCTAGCAACCCGGTCAAGGTGCGTCTCAGGAAGCACCGCGCATGAAACGTCGGTGATGTGGATCCCAAGCGTCCAACCATCTCGCGAGCGATCAAGCGTGATAGCGTCATCCATGTCTTTGGTTGAAGAGTCATCGATCGTGATCGCGTGCAGTCGCGTTAGGTCCTTGCGGAAGCCTTTTTCATGCGGCGGAAGGGTATCGACGGCTTGAGCTGGCTCATACGCCCGCGATTCCTTAGCACTCTCCGAGTCAAACGACAGCGGAATGCTGTGGCGAATGAGCGAGAGGTTCGTGTCGCGATGGAAGAACCCAACTTTTTCTAAAAGCTCGAAGGCTTGCTTCTCGATGTTGCCGTGCTGCGCTATCGAAAGCGCGTCACACGCCGCATGCACAAGCTCTCGTCCCTCTTTTTGGCGGCCAGGATCAGAGTGCTGGATACCTGCGGCAACTTCCTCCATCAGAAGAATGTTGTCCTGCGCTTCAAGCGGCACCGGCAGCGACGAATCTCGCAGGCGCTGCGAGAGGAACTCAATCGTGGCATCTCTGACCGCTGCTTTCTTGCGCCGCGCCTCTTCAGCGCGGCGCAGGTCCTCAACGACGTGCGTCGGCCGAGGCTCAAAGAGGTCCTTCTCGCGCTTGAAGTGAATCTTCTCGCGAATCAGGGCCACTCTCATCCCCGCATGCTGGGCTACTTCATCTGAGCCGAAGTAGCTCTTGCACAGCTCGGAAATCGAGAACGCTCGAGCCTCCTCGCACACGAAACCCCACAGTTCCTCGACATTGAGCTTATCCGCCTCGGCGTCGATTCGTGCCTGCAGGGCTTTTATCGCCTCGACCCGAGCTGCTTGGCCGCTGGCCCCGACCGGCTCCTTGCCGGGCAGAAGGTAGAGACGGCTAGCCGCTAGCTCAAGCTCCCTGCCCCTGATGTTCAGAATCCCGAGCTTGTCCTTCTTAGTGGAGACGACCACCGCGAGAATGACCGCCGCGTTGTCTTCGTAGTGCGCGAAGCTCCCCAGGAGGGGGTCTACAGACGGCTCCTTGCCGGATGGTAACTTACTGGAGCCTTTGGGGAATATCGCCATGGGCCCACTATCGTGCGCGACCTAACCCCCAAAGTCAAACCACCGCGAGTTCCCTGAGACTTCGTGGTCTACGCTGTCACTACAAGTTCTCAGAGACCTTGTAGTAACTGCTTAGCGCTAACTCTCAGGGAACTCGCGGTCGAGCTACTACAAGGTCTCTGAGATGTTGTAGTAGGTGGGTATCTTGCTTGTTTAATTGAGGATCTTTGGGACGCTAGGATGCGATGGCCTGGTTTAGCTCGGCGTTGAACTTCTTGGCGTTGGTGCGGATGAGCTGCTGGAGCTCCTCGAGGTTGGAGCAGCTTCCTGCCAGCAGACCACGCGAGGCGTTCACTAGGGCTCCTCCCCGCTTGCCGCCCCGAGTGGCGAAACCGGCAACAGCATCCTCGGCACCAGCCCCCTGTGCTCCGAGACCTGGGACAAGGAAGAAGTTCGTCTGCATGACAGCCCGAAGGTCCTTCGCCTCCTGCGGGTACGAAGCTCCCACAACGGCCCCGAGCCCCGACCATCCGCACGCCCCTTGAAGCTTCTCTGCATGCTGCGCCAGCCACCGGGCAACATGGTGGCTGACCGTGCTTCCCTCTGCCGACAGCCCCTGCAGCGCCTTGGCTCCAGGATTAGATGTCTGCACAAGAACGAAGAGCCCCTTTCCGTGCAGCACGCAGTCCGTCAAGAACGGCTCAAGCGTGTCAAAGCCAAGGAACGGGCTGATAGTAAGAGCATCTGTCTCGAACGCCCTGTAGGGCTTCCCGCCCACAGTTGCCTGACCAAGATAGGCTGCGCTGTACGCTGCAGCCGTGGAACCGATGTCGCCGCGCTTCGCATCCGTGACAACCGGAATCCCCTGGGCGCGGACCTCCCGACAGAGCTTCCCAAACGCGGAGAGTCCGGCGAGCCCGTACTGCTCGAAGAACGCGATGTTCGGCTTAACCGCTGCCACGTTGCCGGCTATGGCCGCAAGGAACGCTTCGCCGAGGCTCTCAAGAACGTGCGATATGACCCCCTGGTCAGTGTTGTGCCGCCGCGTCGCCTCTGCCAAAAGAAAGGGCGGGAGCGCATCGATCACTGGATCGCACCCAGCAACGAGCACACTGTCGCTCTTCTCAATTGATGCCTGAAGCCGATCGGCAAAGCTGTTCATGGAGTCTCCTTCAATTTTTCTCTCAGCAGCAGAAACGGGTCCGCCCCATCACCACTGTCTTGCTGAGAACGAATATCCTCAATCTGGCGCAAGAACTCAGCCCAGTCACCCTTCACACGAGTGAAGAGCTCCCGAAAGAGATCCAGGTCCGTCATGTAGATCTTGAGCTGCATAATCTCAGCGTTGTTGACCTGTCGCAACGCTTGCATCTGCGGATACTTCGCTCGAAGCGCCGTCACATGCTCTGAAAAGACAGCACTTCGTTTGGCGATCTTCTGCTCTGAAGAGAGCTGCGGGTCGCTGTAGAGCTTATCAAGAGCGGCGTAGAGCGCCTGCACCTGGAGAGCCAAGTCGTACTGCACCTCCGCATCCCGCCGGGCGGTGCCGAGCATCGACTCGACGATCGAACAATCGCGACCACTCTCTGCCTTGCAGACCGCAACTCTCTGCACAAAGAACTGCTCGGTTGCCTTCATCGCAATAAAGTGCGCCAAGCTCTCGTTGAAAGGAACGCTACCCGGTATCCAGACCGTCGAGTGCACGCTCTCGTGAATGACTGTGTTGGCAACCCGCACCGGCGGATTCCGCAGCGTCGTGCTAAGCACCGGATCGTCGAGCCATCCAAGGCTGCTGAAGGCGTCGGTGCCACGAACCCAGGTCTCGTAGCCCTCCGCCTCAAGCTCCTTGCCCTGAAGCTCAGCATCCTCCTTGTCGAAGAACCCCTTGTATGGAACCCGCCCAACTATCGGGAACCACCACGTGTAGAGCGAGAAGGAATCCTTGCGCGCCCCGACGACAACCCAGGAGAGGGTATCCTTTCCGATGTCGCTGTAGGTGGTAAACGAGCCGCCTGGCGAGAGACCTATACCAAGCGCGAAGGCGCGCGCCTCAAGCACGAGCTCAAGCTTCTCGCGCTCCTCTTGAGGGGTCTCCGGGTCTTTGAGCACGTCCGGAATGTCGCGGCGCCCGAGCAATATCTTCCCCTGCTCGTAGGCACCGCGCGCGACGTACCCCGGGGAGCACGATGAGATACCCGCGGCAGCCAAGCAAGCGCACCCAACGAGGAGAAGTTTCCGGGCGCAACGTCTTGTCATGCAACAACCGAGCCCCACAGCGCCCAGACCGCCTGGACACAGAGCGCTGACAATGCTCCCGCTACCAGATCGTCAGCCATAATTCCCGCCGCGCCCGGCAGGCGCTCTGCCCACGCTACGGGCCCCGGCTTAACGACGTCGAAGAGCCGGAAGAAGCAGAACGCGGAGAGCACCATCCAGACAGAGGCAGGGTTCACTCCAATGAGCGCCACAAACAGCCCAGCCCACTCGTCGATCACGATCCAGCCCGGATCCTTCTCGCCACTGCCAGAGACACAGACGTGCGCCGAAACAAGCCCGACGAGAGTAGTTGCAAGCGCCAAGAACGCAACCTGCAGCGGCGTCGTAACGATACTGAACCACCATAAAAGCCCCACAAAACCTAGGGCAACCAAGCTACCGACCGAGCCCGGAGCAACTCGAGCATGGCCACTGCAGAAGCCACTACTAATCCAGCTGCAGACGGCGCGCGCTATGCCTGAAGACGGGCGATGTTGTGCATCCATACCTACGAAACCAACCTCAACTGTGAGCTAACATCCGAAGCAGCAGTATCACGGGGCGTCCCCTCGCCGTGTCAAGAGAAACGGGCCAAGAGAAGGAACTTTTTTCGAACTGTGTGCCCGATTTTCGCAGACTCTGGTGGGGTTTTTCGAACACAAGTTTGTTGACGTTGATTCGAGCACTTTGCTATAAGCCACTTAAAGTAACTGCGGCAAAGCTCGTTTACTGAGCAGCGTCGTGACGAAGTGGACAGTTGCCACGACGTCAAGAGTTGCTAAGAGAATTTTTTCGGGAACTTGATCGCTCAGATCTTTTTCCAGTTCGTTTTCTCCTAGATTTTTTCGTCACGCAGCCCTACACTACCGGGCGCCCAAAAATCGGGCTCTCACCTTTGGAGCGGTATGAACAATCCATTCAACGAAGACGGCGAGGGCGCATTCGAAGCAGAAGGCCAAGACCCCGCCTCCGCCCTGCGCGCTCCAGCTTCGCCCCCTGCCGCTAATCCAGAGACAACCCCGAGCACGAAGCCAGCGGCCGAGGAGCGTAGCAACATCATCACGGCGCGTGGAACGGCAGAAGGGCTCGTGCTTCGCATCGACGGCAGAGTAGAGCAGCAAGACCTCAAGGCAGCCGTCGTGGACTTCCTCGAATCCCGCCGCTCTTTCCTCACAGGAAACGACGTAGCGCTGGAGTGGATCGGGAAGAAGCCAGAGGAAGCGATCGTACAGGACCTCACAGCGCTGCTCGGCAATGACTTCTCCGTTAGCGTGCGTAGCTCAAAGCTTAAGCCCACCGTCTCTCGGATCGGCAGCCCTGCAACTGACACCACCGCCTCCGCGGGTGCCTCACCGCTCTCCGTTGTAGGGGGGTCCCGAGCAGCATCCACGCCAACAACCCTTCGTCAGCCCCAGGCTCAGGACCGGGGAATGAGCCTCTTCGATGGTATCGACACCCTTGAGGGGCGCAACACAGCTCCCGGCACCATGCTCTGGGATGAGCCAGATGCGCGCATACTGCACGGCACGCTCCGCTCCGGCCAGAAGGTCGAAACCGAGCACAGCATTATCATCTTCGGCGACGTGAACTCTGGTGCCGAAGTGATCGCAGGAGGCGACATCGTTATTCTCGGCACGCTACGCGGCATCGCGCACGCTGGAGCGTACGACGAAAGCGGCGGAGGCAGGGTCATCTTCAGCCTCAATCTCCAGCCAACACAGCTTCGCATCGGTCTTGTAATCTCTCGTGGCTCAGGTGCGGAGAACGCCGAGAGCCTGCCCCGCGGCGGCCAGCCAGAGGTAGCGCGAGTAGAGAGCAACATGATCGTTGTTGAGCCTTATCAGTCACGAACCGTTTGGTCGCGTAGAAGGGAGTAATCGATGAACAACAGAGCCGGCTCACCTGGAGCCAATAAAGACCTGGGCGAGGTTATTGTTATTACCTCAGGCAAGGGTGGCGTAGGAAAGACTACGACAACTGCTAGCCTCGGCGCCGCGCTGGCGCTGCGCGGAAAGCGCGTGCTGGTAGTGGATGCTGACATCGGGCTTCGCAACCTCGACGTTATCTTGGGTCTTGAGAACCGTATCGTCTTCAACGTCGTCGACGTTGCAAAGAAGATCTGCAAGCCGGCACAGGCGATCATCAAGTCCAAGCGCTCGAACAACCTCTACCTCCTCCCAGCGTCCCAGACAGACGACAAGGACGTGATCGACGAGGCAGAGATCAGGTTCGTGCTTGAGCAGTTCCGCCGAGAGTTCCACTACATCCTCGTAGACTCCCCAGCCGGTATCGAGCAGGGCTTCCGCAACGCATGCGCAGGCGCGGAGTCGGCTATCGTTGTCACAACCCCGGAAGTTTCGGCTATCCGAGACGCAGACCGAGTGGTTGGGCTCCTATCGTCGAAGGGGATCGAGGCGCGACTCATCATCAACCGCATCGACTTCGACATGGTTCGCCGTGGAGACATGCTCTCGGTGCGCGACGTCCAGGACATCCTGGGGGTCGAAATCCTTGGCGTAATCGAGCGAGACGAGCAGATCATCGTGGCTGCAAACACCGGAGAGCCGGTCGTGTACAACCCGAAATCAAAGGCAGGTCAGGCATTTACGAGAATCGCAGGCCGTGTGTGCGGCGAACAGATCCCCGTACCGAACTTCGGGGGTGGATCGATCTGGAGCCGGCTCACGCGCCGCCTCGGAGTAGCCAGCTAACGGTTTTTCATCTGTACGGATAGACTCATTACGTTTAAGGTCATTTAGATAGTAGTTACTGAGGGAGTTTCAAAACGTGTTCAGTGCACTCAGGAAAAGGCTCTTCGGAGACAATGACAGCAGCAAAATTGCTGCTAAGAGCCGTCTCCACTTCGTGCTCGTGCAAGACCGCACCGGCCTCACCAACGAGGAGATGGCGGGCTTCCGAGAAGAGATGGTCAAGGTCATCGAGAAGTACTTCGTTATCGACAAAGAGGGATTTGACGTTAAGTACCACCGCATCGAGGACCAGACGACCCTCCTCATCAACTCACCAGTGATCGTTCGTCGAGCAGGCTCGGTGTCATCGCGCCCACCAACTCAGCCGACGCCTACTCCTCCGACGCCCCCGGCAGAGCAGCCGGAGGAGGCATTGGCTTCGAACGTGTAGCCCCACCCCACAGGGAAGGCTAGAAGCCCGCCAGCCAGGGAGACTTGGTCGGCGGGTTTTTTTATGCCTGTGCAAAAGAATAGGCACCTGCCACCCCTACCCCCCCCCAATCGACCAGCTATCCCACGATTCGTTACAGGGTCATCGACCGAACCAGCCCCCAAGAGAAAAGAGCCTGTCACCTACCCGAAAAGAGGGTAAGCTCCCCTCGGCTCACTCCAGCGCGCCTGACCTATGCTTAGACAGTTCAACAGGTTCATCATCCTCGCTCTGATCATTGGAGCTGCGCTCTACGTAACGCTCTCCAACTCAGAGACCGCCACCTTGAAGCTTGGCCCAACGCTGCAGGTTCAAGCCTATGCTGGGGTAATCTACATTGGCGTATTCGTCCTAGGCTGCATCGCGGCGTCGCTCGTAGCACTATTCTTCGGCTTCAAGAGCTACCTGCGAGAGCGCAAGCTCCGAGCTGCGGAGCGCAGCCGCCAGGCATTCTTCGACCTATTCGTGAAGGCGCGCTCGTACATGGCCAGCGGCGAGCTTGCAGCGGCGCGAGACGTCTGGGAGCAGATCCTTCGGCACGACCAGGAAAACGTTATCGCGCGCGTTGAGCTCTCGCGATGCCTTGAGCAGAACGGCGACCTGCGTGAGGCGCTGCGTGTTCTTGACTCCACTCGGATGAGCAGCAAGCTAAACCTCGAAGTGCTGTTCCGTGCAGCGGAGCTGAACCGCAAGCTCGGCAACAACACCGCCGCTCGCGACAACTTGGCGCTTGTGCTTGACGCATCCCCGAACCAATTCGCGTTAGAGCAGGCACGAGACCTAAGTGAAAAAATGGGGCACATCGACGATGCTCTTGAGTACCAGTACGAGCTTGAGAAGTCAGGCTCAGCGTCAGAAGACCTCACGGAAGCGCGAGTACGGCTCACCTTCGCCTCAATCCTTCAGCAGCACCGCAGTGACGCAACGCTTCGAGAAGCGCTGGTTCCATTCGTGCGAAAGAACCCCACATTCGTGCCGGCCCTCGACAGGCTCGCCGAGATCGAGGTGACGCTCGGAAATGTCGATCATGCCGCTGAGCTGTTGGTAAAAGCTGCGAAGGCCTCCGGCGGAGAGCCGTCACGTTGGCACAAGATCTGCGACCTGTGGCTCAACACCTCAAGCGGAGACTTCAAAGTCAGGGCAGATCGCGCCGTGGCAGCAGCGCGCAGCGCCGCGCAAAGTGCCAAGGGCCTCGAACGTGTTCGTGCCGAGCTCTTCCTCGCCAGGACGATGCTAGTCGCCACTCGGGCCGACGACGCACGACAGCTCCTCGACACCATCTGTGCGCTTGCCGAACGCGAGCGTGTCACCATGACTCCCGAGATGATTCAGGAACACATTCACCTTCAGGGCTTATGCCTCAGCCGCTCCGGAATGGTTAAAGAAACCGGGCCGCTCTGGGAGCGCCTCGTCGACCCATCCGGGGCCAACCCTTCCAGCGGAAGCTCCAGCCTGGTACAGTCTCGAAGCGAGCCATCGCCGATCCTTTCGACCCCGTAGGGTCAAGCGGCGAGCCCGTTTTAGCCACTACGCTCTCCGTTATGAAGAAACCAACCCTGCTCTGCATCCTCGACGGCTTCGGCCTTAACCCAAACCCGAGCGGCAACGCTATCACCGCTGCCAAGAAGCCTGTCATCGACGGGCTGATGGCGAGCTGTCCCAATGCGACCCTCACCACTTTCGGTGAGGGCGTTGGTCTCCCGGCCGGACAAATGGGAAACTCTGAGGTTGGGCACCTCAACATCGGTGCTGGACGAGTCGTTGAACAGTGGCTGCTGCGAATTAGCAGAGCATTGCAAGGGAAGTTCCTGGCTGAGTCAGCCGAGTACACAGCGTTCCTCAAGGCTAGCCAGTCATCGAAGACGATTCACGTGGTAGGGCTCTTCAGCACCGGCGGCGTTCATTCACACCTTGAGCACGCAAAGCTGCTGCTCTCCCGCTTGTCGAAAGACTGTCCTACCGCCGAGCTGGTGCTGCATCTGATAAGTGACGGTCGTGACGTGTCACCGACGTCCTTCCTTAACGACCTGAAGGATCTCCTTGCCATTCTCCCCTTGGTCCCGCGCTGCAGCATCGGCTCAGTGTGTGGTCGCTTCTTCGCCATGGACCGGGACAAGCGCTGGGAGCGAGTGCAGACCGCCTACGACGCGATAGCCCTCGGCAAAGGCACACAAACGACAGACTTGCCCGCCTACGTGCAGGGATCGTACGCCAAAGGGATCACGGATGAGTTCCTTGAGCCCGCCGTCACCTCTGACCGAAAAATGAGCGCGGACGATTCAGTAGTCTTCTTCAACTTCCGTGAAGACCGCATGCGCGAGATCGTGGCTGCGCTCTGCGCGAAGGATTTCGCGGATTTCAGCCGCACCGCGCCGCTCCCCTCGCCGAGCCGCGTGCTGTGCTTCACAGAGTACGACCACTCGTTTGGGCTTCCGTTCCTCTTCTCACAGCTCGACATCAAGAACCACATCGGTGAGGTCGTAGCCGCATCTGGCAGGAAGCAGCTGCGTGTTGCTGAGACGGAGAAATACCCACACGTGACCTACTTCTTTAACGGCGGAATCGAGAAGCCCTACGACGGCGAAGACCGCAAGATGGTGCCCTCGCCGCGCGAGGTAAAGACCTACGACCAGAAGCCCGAGATGAGCGCACCCGGAGTGGCAGAGCTCGTCGTCGATGGCATTAGGTCTGGCCAGTACGAGTTCATCGTCGTGAATTTCGCCAACTGCGACATGGTCGGGCACACTGGTGTAGTCGACGCGGGCGTTAAAGCAGTAGAGACAGTAGACACATGCCTCGGGCAGATTCTTAGCGCACTGCAGTCAGTCGGCGGACAAGCCTTGATCATCGCCGACCACGGAAACGCCGAGCAGATGGTGAGCTATGAAGACGGCTCGCCCCACACCGCGCACACCACCTACCCTGTTCCGGTCATCCTTGTTGGCTACCCGCAGCCCGTCACATTACGCGCGGACGCCGCACTGTGTGATGTTGCGCCGACGCTGCTCAAGATGATGGGTGTAGCGCAGCCGAAAGAGATGACAGGCACGCCGCTCTTTTAGCTGCGCGTCCTCAGCTAACCGCGGAGCCTCTCTCTCTTTGCCGAACACCTGAAGTGCGGGAACTCAACTAACTTGCGCTAGCGGACCCCATGCGGCGTTAGCGCCGAAACCGCCTATTTAAGGCAGACTCGAACTCTGAGCCTCTGCTCGTATCACCCGCTTGTTGAGTAGCCTCCTCTGCTGGCTTACCCTTCTCTCTCGAGACATTTCCCAGAACCCCCTCGCGGTTGAGATGACTGCTCAGTATTCGAGCAGTGATCCGGGCTGTGTGAGTGTACCACACGGGTTTTTCGATGGTTTTTTAAGAGGAGATTGCCATGCAAGGCACTCATTCGCAGGACGTTACCGAAGGTCGTCCTCCAGTTGATCGTGACGAGCGCTCCGAGCTGATTAAGAGGCTGACGAGGCTCAAAGACGATGAGCTCAGCATTCTGCGCAGACTACAGGAACTGTCGCTTGCGCACCTAGTGGACGGCTGATGGTTTTCTCTCCGCACGGGCAACGACTTTTTCGTTGTCCGTGCGGAAACACCACACACCCAATCTTTCTCTAGCAGCGTCTAGCGCCCTGGGCTGGGAAGCAGGCGACTTTTTGTGGAATCTCTGCGCACGAAGCTGCCAACTGGCTCCTCCACCGGAGTAGTCGCTACCCTCCGCGCAAGTCTGCGACATGCTAGCGGCAGCGATGAGCACGCTGGGTGAAGCCCTATCCCTCTCTCCCTGCAATCACCCGATTTCGCACCAACATTGAGGCTTTCGAGACATTCTTCCCCAGAGAACGAAGAATTACTTCCTCTGTTTCGAGCAGCCGGTTAACAGTCCTAGCGCGCAAGACGACCTTAAAGTCCCAACTCCCAAATCCGGTGATAAGCTGCTCCACGTGCAAATTGTGCGAGCAGATATCAACTACGTCTTGTTCACGCTTAGGAGAGCGCGACTTTAAGTTCAAGACGAGCTGCGCCTGCACAAAATCCTGATCCGAGCGCAAGAAGTATATCTCTTCCGAGATGGCCCCTCCCTCCCGTAGCTTATCAACTCGGTACTTTGCGGTTGACTCGGGCAAGCCCACACCCTTGGCAAGACTCGACATCGATAGATTTCTTTCTTGTCGTAAAAGTTGGAGAATGTTCAAGTCAACGGCGTCCAGCTCAATTGGCTCCTTTGTCGCAACAAAATGAGCCACCGGTCTCGTTACCTGGCGCTCACCGAGAAATCGCAGCCCCCAGTGACGATGCTCGACCTCTAGTCCGAAAACAGGATCGCGAAAGTGCACACCAAGGGACTCTCCCATCGAGTGCATGAGTCTGGAGGCCTCCATCATATCTTTGGCATAGAATGTGACTTCGAATCGTCGATGTCCCATATTTTCTGCCAACCAAGATACTTCCGGCCGCTTCTCAAGGAACTCGAGAGCTGAAACTGTAGAGAGGCGAGGCAGATCGAATAGAACGTTAAACACGTGGTTTCCCAGCGCCCGCTGGTTGAGCATGATCACGCGCTCAATGCGATGACGTTCCAAGAGCTGGTCAAGCTGGTACCGGACAGTGCGTGGCTTGATGCCGAGAGTTTTGGTCAGGTCTGCTACTGTTCGGCCACCGCCGGTCGTCAAGACCCCGAGAATCTGGAGTTGAATCTCTTCAGCCGTAACTTCGCCAGAACTTTTTTTTGAGCGGGATGGGTGTAGGGCGATTCGGAGGCTAGAGCTATCGACGGTGTCACTTGTCTCGCCGGCTTCCTTTTCCCCTCCGCGCCGGAATTCCTTCGGAGCGCGGGCTGTGTCGATGACTCCCAAACTCATATTGTCGTACGTCATCGCCACAAAACCTCCCACAAGCCATCGTGCCGTTTGCAATGATCAGGCACTTCTCAGAGACATTTATGGATAGCTCCATCTAGCCTGTTGCATTGTGATGCCAGGGGGCAGCTCGTCCCGCGCTTAAACGGCCTATTGTGTTGAGTCGTATGTCTTAGGAGCCTACGAGATTCCACTAGCAGTCGGCGGACTCCGCGAATCGGTCCGGGATACGCTGTTGCGATAAAGTTCAGTGGCTGCGTTTTATCGGCGAGTCGCGTGAGCAGTTTAGGCCATGACGGAAAGCAGTAACATCACTTAGGCGATTTAGTAAAAAGCCCCTCTGAGGCAATCCACGGCTAGAGCCGCCGCAGCCGTCTCGACGCATCCTCAAGCGCGTCATCAGGAACGGAGAAAGAGAATCGCAAGAACGTGCTCCGCTCTGGATCGTGCTCAACCTGCGGCCCGAGAAAATCGCTCGCCGGAACGCCAGCCACACCAATCTGGTCCACAAGAAGCTGCGCAACCTCACCGGAGGTCCGCCCCGGATATCGCTGACTCGTGGCTGCAACGATGTAGTAGGCTCCTTGCGGGACAACTGGGTTGAGGCCTGCCGCCATCAGCGCGTCTGTCAGAGTGGCGCGCTTGTGCGAGTACTTCACTCGCTGCCCTGAGTAGAAGCTCTCTGGCAGAACCTGAATCCCGTGAGCCACACCGTGCTGAAGCGGGGCTGGCGCGCAGATAAACATCTGGTCGTTGATGATCTTAAGCGTGTCGTGCAGCTGTGCAGGCGGCAGCAGGTATCCGATCCGCCAACCGGTGACGGCAAACGTCTTTGAGTACGAGCCCATCGTGAGCGTGCGCTCAGCCATGCCGGGCAGGGTCGCCACCGAGATGTGCTCACGTCCATCGTAGGTAAGGTACTCGTAAACCTCATCCGAGACGACCAGGACATCGCGCTTCTTGGCGATTTCAGCGATCTGCTCTAGTTCAGCTCTTGAGAATACCTTCCCAGTCGGGTTGCCTGGGTTAGTGAGCAAGATGAACTTCGTGCGTGGCGTAATTGCCCGGTCAAGCGCTTCAGCAGAGAAGGTCCACTGGTCGCCTGCAAGCTCGACAAACTTGATCGTGGCGCCGCGGCGCTTCAGAGTGTTTCGATGGTACGGATAGAACGGAGTAAAGGTGACCACTTCGTCACCCGGAGCGAGCATCGCCTCACACACGATCTCAAAGGCGCCCGTTGAGCCCGCAGTGATAATGAGCGAATCGGCTGAGCACGCGAGGCGGTTAAAGCGCTGTAGCCGCGAAGCTAAGGCCTCTCGCAGCTCAATGATACCCTGCGCCAATGTGTAGCGATTGTGCCCCGCGAGCATCGCAGTGTGCGCACCTTCAATCACCGGCTCGGGAACCGGGAGAAGACAGAGCCCCTGGGCTAAGTTGACCCCGTTAACACGCTCAACCGCCAAACCGATGCGGCGCAGGGCCGGCGGCTCGAAATCAAAAGGGACTGTGAAGCTCTTCATGCTGGCCTTTGGCGATGCTGCAGACGTGCTGGGAATATACCAAGGGGGGGAGTTGCTACAAGCGGTGCGGGAAGAGGTGGTGGAGATTGGCTGCCGGGGTCGGAGCCCTACTACAAGTTCTCTGAGAAGTTGTAGTAGGCAGAGGCACCCTGATCCCGCGCGCGATTACTTCTGCACCATCAGAACCTCGGCCGTTACCGCTGGCACTGTTACTTTATGTCCCAACACGGCCTCGTAAGTCAGCCGCCCGTACACCGGTCCGATGACCGTCACATGGTCACCCTCCAGCACCCGCACCTGTCCGAAGCCCGGATAGAACACGTAGATGGCCTGGTCGGACTCGCCATCCATGAACAAGCGGAGCTGCGCACCGTCGCCATCCTCTAGCACCTGAGCGACCGTACCCGAAGTTTGGATTATCTTGCCCGTATATCGTTCCGTGTGCCTGGCGAGCTCGTCGAATGGAATTGCCTGGGCCATCTGCTTGAGCTGAGCCGCAGTCAAAGCTGGCTTGACCGCCGCCGCCGGGCTGCCGCTCGGCTTAAAGCCGTTAAGGGCTTGCAGCCCGAAGCCCAAGCCGAACAAAAGGATGACCCCCCAAAAGAAGTTCGCAAAGGCAACGAAGATTCCGTCTTTTTTCGCTTATGGCTGCGGAACCGCCGGGGGGCCCGTTGCCGTCAAATCCTGGCCGCAGTAGCGACACAACACGGCTGCCGCCTTGATGGTCTCTGCACAGTACGGACAAGCTTTTGTGTCCTCGCACTCGGCTAAGCTATTTTCCACGAAAACACCTTCTTGGCTGAGATGTAATTGATAATGAGGTTCTAAGTCTAGCACCGCCGGCCCCCTGCTGTCCCGGCCCCTTTCCCCTCCTGCTGCAAGTTCTCTTAGAGGTTGTAGAAGACTCAACGGAATCGGTGCCGGACGGATTGATAGGAACTTGTAGCAGCAACAATTTGTGCCGCGGGCGCGATAGACAGGGCATGGATTTGCTCTTGTGGCCCTGGCTCAGCGGCGCTTTAGAGATTCTGCTGCCGCGGGAGTGCTTGGTTTGCTCTCGCCCGATGCGTGGGGGCTCGCTGTGCTTTCGCTGCTCGCCGCGAATTCCGCTCCTGGGGGAGCTCGCCAAGTCGCGGTGTCAGCGGTGCTTCGGGGTGAAGTTTGGCGATGCGAACGAGTGCGCTACGTGTGCTCTCTATCCGCCCTCCTTCGAACGGTGCCGTTTCGTTTGGGAGTACTCCGATCTGGCACGGGACCTCATCCGCGCTATGAAGTTTCGGCCGAGCGTTACCCTGGCTCGAATGTGTGGCGACATCTTAGCTGACAACCTGTGCGTCATGTTCGGGCCGGAATCTTGGGACGTCATCGTTCCGGTGCCCGCATCCCGGGCGAATTTTCGCCGCCGGCTCTTTCAGCCCTGCTTCGAGATGGGCCGGCGCGTGCTGGCGAAACGACATGCCTCTGCCCTTGTGCCAGCGCTCACGCACGCCTCCCGGCGGGCACCTCAAGCATCGCTCTCTCACCAGGATCGGCTGCGGGCTCTCGGCTCTATGTTTGCTGCCAACTCGAAGGTCTCAATCCTGGAGAAGCGCTGCCTTCTGATTGAGGACGTCATCACCACTGGCGCAACAACGACAGCAGCAGCCCTCGCTCTCCGAGCAGCCGGGGCCAAGACAGTCGACATAGCATCGCTGGCTCAGACCACCGTCTGGCCCCGGTTTAGGCGCCTCATTTGGGAAGCAACACACAGGGCACAGCTCGCGCCGCAGGGCGAATCAGGCTAGCATCACGGCATGACTGATTCCCCGAACACAAAAGCCGCTGAAGCCTTGGTCGAATTCCTCAAAGTGATGGAAGAGCTCCGAGACCCACAGGGTGGGTGCCCGTGGGACCTCAAGCAAACATTCGAGTCGCTCCGTTCCCACCTCGTGGAAGAGGCATACGAGATAGGCGATGCAGTCGAAGAAAGCCCGAAGAAGGTGTGCGAGGAGCTGGGAGATCTCCTTTCGCTGATCGGGCTCTACTGCCAGATCGCTCGAGAGTCTTCGCTGTTCTCCTTCGCCGACATCGTGCACGGCATCACTGAGAAGCTGGTGCGCAGGCACCCGCACGTGTTCGGCGACACGAAGGTATCTGGAACCAAAGAGGTGCTCGAAAACTGGGAAGCCATAAAGCTCCAAGAGAAGGCCGAGGCAGGAGCACAGAAGAAGGGGCTCCTCGACGGCCTGCCGCGCTCGATGCCAGCGCTGATGCGGGCGCATGAGATCGGCGAGCGCTGTGCGCGTGTCGGCTTTGATTGGGACTCCGCAGAGGGGGTCGCAGAGAAGGTGCGCGAGGAGCTAACCGAATTTCTCGAAGAAGCAGCGCCGCAGACCGGTGGCAGAGCAAGCCAAAGCAGCGAGCGAATCGTAGAGGAGTTCGGGGACCTGCTCTTTACGCTGGCACAACAGAGCCGCCTCTTGGGCTTCAATGCAGAGGAGGCACTCGCTGCGGCAAATGCTAAGTTCTCAAAGCGCTTCAAGGCGCTTGAGACGTTCGCTGTTGAGCAGCACAGCGACATTCCTCTCGGGAGACTGTCAGCAGAACAGCTACAAGCGCTCTGGCTGCAAGCAAAAAAAACGCTGCCGTAGGGCAGCAAAAAATCCCTAGTGACTCTGTAGAGATAGTGGCGACTCAGCGCTGGGCTGCAGCGCACCCCGAAGCACTTTTTGAAATTAGGCAGGAAGTGGGTTAACCTCCTTGGCGTAATTCGTATGGCGGGGGAAGGACTCTAAATTCCACGTCACTGAACAGTCGGTCTGAGTCGTTAAGTAGAGCGAGCAGCGACAGGTTCAGTTGCACAGCTACAGGGAGGTTCCCACATGTTAGTGCTGTCACGAAAGCTAGGGGACAAGATTAAGATCGGCGAGAATATCTGGATTACCGTGGTTGATATCGACCGCGGAAAGGTTCGGATCGGCATAGACGCACCACGAAACGTGGTTGTGATGCGGGAAGAATTGCTTTCCCATGGCGTCAAGCCGAACCGGCGAAATGTAGAAAACGGATAGTCGCGCGTCCATCGATTTTGTTCTTTGCTCTGAGCGCTCTGACACAAAGTCAGGCACCCTGGTTTTCGCGGAGGTTTCCTAAAAGGTTACTCACTTTGAGTCCTTCCCTCCGCATCCCTACCTAGAGGCCCACGGGTCTCCCCGCATTGAGGCATTTCTGCCACTAACCACAACTATTCACGTGTTTTTTGGGTCTTCGCAGGGGCCCTCTCATCGAAACTAGCTGTGGTCGAGTTCGTTGTGTGCCCAGGGCCAAACGGCCTACGAGGGATAGTTGCCACTAAGCATAGGAAATGGTTCCCGCAGCTTGTAGCGCCTCTTATGCTGTTATAGCATCCCGCTGTTCAACGGAGCTCAGCCGGTCTGTGCCGGCGAAAGAGCCTTTTTAGCAAAGAAATAAATATGTTGACCGCCATGAAGACAGGCAAGCCAGATTACAAAGTTGCAGATATCTCCCTCGCAGATTGGGGCCGCAAAGAGATCGAAATGGCAGAGAAGGAGATGCCAGGTCTCATGGCTCTTCGCGCAGAGTACGGCAAGCAGAAGCCGCTTAAGGGCGCTCGCATCGCCGGCAGCCTTCACATGACGATCCAGACAGCCGTATTAATCGAGACCCTGATCGAGCTCGGCGCTGACGTTCGCTGGTCAAGCTGCAACATCTTCTCAACGCAGGATCACGCGGCAGCAGCTATCGCAGCCAAGGGCATCCCGGTCTTCGCCTGGAAGGGTGAGACGCTCGAAGAGTACGACTGGTGCCTTGAGCAGACCCTCCCGTTCGGTAACGAAACTCCGAACATGATCCTCGATGACGGCGGTGACCTCACCAAGCTCGTTCACGAGAAGTACCCAGAGATGCTCAAGGACATCTACGGCGTGTCTGAGGAGACAACCACCGGCGTTCACCGCCTCTACGAGATGCTCAAGGCTGGCAAGCTCAAGGTACCTGCCTTCAACGTCAATGACTCTGTCACTAAGGCGAAGTTCGACAACCTGTACGGCTGCCGTGAGTCGCTCGCAGACGGAATCAAGCGTGCAACTGACATCATGGTCGCCGGCAAGGTAGTAGTCGTCGCTGGATACGGAGACGTCGGCAAAGGCAGCGCATTCTCGATGCGCGGACTCGGTGCCCGCGTTCTCATCACCGAGATCGACCCGATCTGTGCGCTCCAGGCAGCAATGGAAGGCTTCCAGGTTTGCACAATGGAGACTGCTGCGCCGCTCGCAGACATCTTCGTCACCGCAACTGGAAACCTCAACATCATCACCGACAGGCATTTCAAGGTGATGAAGGACGAGGCGATCGTCTGCAACATCGGGCACTTTGACAACGAGATCGATATCGCTTGGCTTGAGAAAAACACGAAGGAAGTGAACATCAAGCCCCAGGTAGACAAGTTCGTGTTCCCTGACGGGCGCGCGATCGTCGTCCTCGCTCGCGGACGCCTCGTCAACCTCGGCTGCGCCACTGGCCATCCGAGCTTCGTTATGTCGTCGTCGTTCACCAACCAGACCCTCGCCCAGATCGAGCTCTTCACGAAGCGTGGACAGTACCCGATCGGCGTTCACGTCCTGCCGAAGGCGCTCGACGAGAAGGTTGCCCGTCTGCACCTCGGAAAGCTCGGCGTTCAGCTCACTGAGCTCACCAAGGAGCAGGCAGACTACATCGGAGTCTCGCAGCAGGGTCCGTACAAGCCGGAGCACTACCGCTACTAGGCGGTGGCTACACCAGTGCGGCAACAGAAAAGCCGGGGCCGAAACGCCTCGGCTTTTTTGTGGCCACGAGCTTCTTGTCTAGATTCACTCCCATTTTTCGCTCTCATCTTTATCCTCCTCCTGCACCTGCACCACTCTCCTAATCATCATCCTGGCAAGCGTAGCAGGGAAATGTATCGCCGCTCGCCACGCATGGACGTTTCAAGACGATGTTTAAGATACTGGAGCAGGAGCAGGACAAAGACGAAGATGAGGAGGATGTGAGCTACCCGGAATTTAAAAAAGCACTCCGCCTCTTATCTTCCCCTTCGCCTCACGCGCCAGCTCTCAGGCAACAAGCGCGGAAAGCCGCAGCGTGCGGCGAGCTGCTGAACCTCTGGCCGCAGTATGGAGTGTGCGCCGGCGACATTCTCTGCGCTGCTTGCGCTTCGCTCAATCGCCTCCTGCTTTTCCGCGCTGAGCCTTCCCGACTCGCGAGCCACCCGCAACACCTGCAGGAAACCGTCGAATGGATTGTGCTCGGCGACGTGCAGGCCAAATCGCTTGGCTAGCTGCGCTTCAGCCACGCGACACTCAATCTCTAAGTCTTCCGAAATCGCGCAGGGCGGAGACTTTAGGCACGACACGAGCACCCACCACAGCTCACAGCGCAGAAGCTTCTCGTCGACAGACAACGCCGCCGCTGCCGAGCCGTAAGGAAGCGCGGGCAGTACCCAGTCTCCCACGGCGCTGCGCACCGCTTTCTGCACTCCGGAGAGGTCCGAGGAATCGCCGGCATCGGACCCTGCCACGGAAGAGACAACATTCCTGGCAACACTTGCCAGGCCCTCTAATGCCTCGGCCTCTGGCGTTCCGGCGAGCACCACCGGCGCAAAGCCGAATTTTGCAGCTCGC
>CANLJX010000016.1 GCA_947491545.1 Deltaproteobacteria bacterium | reverse complement strand
GGTCCTGCGCCCCGTAGTTGTTGCCGCGCTCTTCGCTGTGCTGCTCTTTACTATCTTTCGCCCAAGCATCGGCAGGGTGCACGCCCCGACGCTCTCGCCGCGGGCTCAGGGCATCGTAGCGGCACTTCTCGGCGCCGTGATCGGATTCTACGATGGCCTAATCGGGCCAGGAACCGGGAGCTTCCTGCTCTTCTCGTTCGCAGTCCTGCTCGGCTTTGACTTCCTGCACGCCTCGGCTAGCGCCAAAGTCATCAACATCGCTACCAACCTCGCTGCCCTGGCGTACTTTATCCCAACCGGTAATGTGCGCTACGAGCTGGCTTTCGGGATGGCCGTGGCGAACGTGGCTGGAGCGTACGTCGGCGCACACCTCTCCCTGAAGCGTGGTGTAGGCTTCATTCGTGGGCTTTTTATCGTGGTGGTGCTGGCTCTATTGGCGAAGCAAGTGCAGCAGCTGCTCGGTCTCTAGCGGCTAAGCGCCCGCTTTTACGCAAGCGCTGCAAGGTGATGGCCTTGGCTGTTGGCGGGGAAACGCTACCTCTTCCACTCAGAGGACTGCTCTCTTTTGGAGGGCAGTTGAGGATACGAAAAAATCCGTCTCCCCTCCCCAAAAAATTAAGCCTCAACCTTGATCTTCGTCCATGTGACGATGAATTCATCTCTTATGACGCACGACACCCACGATGAGTTGTGGTTGCCGCTTCTCGCCCAAGCCTTCGCTTCCTCGCCGTCGATGACCACCTCGGTGCCCAATCCTTCTGTCAGCAGGTACGGCCGTGCCGATACCTGGTGCACAAGCTGGTCGGGCGCCGCCAAGCGGATCGCCGCGTTGATCAGCTTTCTCAGCGTGCTGCTCCGTTTGGACACAACTGCCTTGTTCCGGATCAGCCAGACTGCAAGAGCTTCTTCAGGGCAGCAGCCCCAAGTAGTCTTGATTGGCGGAACCTCCACGCCCTTTTCAACCGAGAACTTCACCCCGAAGCTCTCAGCCGGGACCGCAGGATTGACGACACGCTCGAAATAGATGCGAACCATAAAAACCTTCCTCCAGGAAACTGCCTCTCACTGCGAGAGCAGTCTTCTGAGCGGAAGAAGTAGCGCTTGAGATAGTAGGACTGAGAGGGAGCGAAAATCAAACGATCGGCCGCCGCCATCCAATTCCGCGTGTCTGCAGCGGTCGCTTTCTGTAAGGCTTGGTACCAGGGCGGCTCTTTAGGCTGTGCCTGCGGAGGACAATGTGCTGCTGGCCTACTCCGCCCCGCGCTCTCTGCGCAGCTCCATCAGCTCCTTCCGGAGCAGATCGATATGCTCGTCCTTCGTTGACTCGATTAGGTCGAGCTTCTCCTGAAGCTCAGGAGACACCGCCATTCCACTCTCCCGACGCCGCGCCTCTTCCGCCTTGAGCGCAAGCGTAATGGCGTTAAGCTGCTCGGCGAGATCTTTCTGGCGCTTCCTGAAGGCTGCCGGAGCAGGCTGGCTGCTCAGGGCAGCGAGCCGCTGCTTAGTTATCTCTCGCAAGTCAGCGAGCCGCTGGCGGTGCGCCTCTGCGTCCGCCGGGAGGGTGTCGCCTCCTAGCACCCGCTCAAACTTAAGCAGCTCGCTCATAGCAGGGCTGCGCGTCACCGCGCCTCCGGTTCGCTCGCTCACAGAACGTGCCGCCGCAACGCGCGCGCGCAGCTCATTAACGCTCAGCATCGAGAGATCCGGCTTGGAGCTTGCGTCGACTTCCCATGCGCTCGATGCGACCGAGCCGTCCTGAAGCTCTACTGTGGCGAGCATCGACAAGGTTCCTGAGTCAGCGTGCTGAGCGAGCACGCGCCCGACAACGAACAGCTCCCCCGCCTTAGAGCCCGGGATGGTCACTGCCGAGGAGACTCCGAGAAGCCGGTCCGCCTGCGAGACTGCCACGTACGCAGCTCGCGCTTCACCCGTCGCCTGCACTGAATGCGCGACGAAGATCGATCGGCCGTCAGCCGAGGCCGCACATGGAGAGGCAAGAACTGCCGTGAAAATTAGAGTGCGGAAGATGCTACAGGTCACGGTAGAAGCCCTCCTCGCCCTCGCCGGTTTCCCCTTGTGCATCGGGCTTGGGCTCGGCATCGCTACCCTCCTCACTAACCAGATCTTCGCTCTCGGCCCTGCTGCCTTGGTCGAGCAATCGCCGCTCCTCTGAGATCTGGTCGAGCAGCTCCTTAACCCGATACGCGCGCTCGAGCTCTGCTTCAAACGACGGGTTTGTCTCTGGAGAGCCCGCTCCCAGAATGTCTTGAATCCAGCGCCCCTCGCGCCTCACAGAGTCTCGACTTAAGTGCGCAAGCTCTCCTTGCGGAGTCAGCTTTGACGCTCGGTCGAACTCTTCAACTGCCCGGTCGAGCTCAGCCTGCATGGCTGCCATGTCTCCGCTCTCTTCGGCCGCGGGGGGCTGCTCTTTCGTAACTAGCTCTCGGTACAAAGAGGCCCAGGAGGAAAGGTCGTTACGCTCTTGCGAGGCGAGAGCTGGCGCACTGACGCGACGAACATGCCATCTTCCTCGCTCATTCCGAATCGGGTCGATGAACGAGCCTTCGATCTCACCGTTGCGGCGCTCCGCGCCTACAAGCCGCAGGCGGGTGCTGGTGCCTGTCACGATAAGCGGGAGCCCTGTGCTGCCAGAAGAATCCACCGTCTTCGTCCGCTGCGCCGGCATCGCCGGATCCCCAACTGAGACCCAAAGGTCGCGCGACCCGCGACTGCTGTCGATCAGCAGTGCCGCTGCGTTTCGCCCCTCGGCTTGGAGCACCCCCGCGTACAGCCCCGGGGGAAGTGGCGGAAAAACAGCGAGGTACGCCTCGTATGCCCAATAACCCCCAAACCCCAGGGCAGCGAAGAGAGCTAGAAGGATTGTAGCGACGAGGAGCTTCATTGGGAGAGAGAGTAATGCTTACGGCGAAGGATCAAAAGGCACTTCTGGATCACAAGTGGGGCGGGTAACGCCATTCGAATCAGCACTAAGGCATATGAACCAGCCACAACGGTGTCGGGAACGGAAACGGCGCTGCTCTCCAGAAAACGTGCTTGGCCCCGCAGGAGTTCATAGCTGTGAGGGCTTTTCCTCATCCTCCTCTTCATCTTTCTTCTTCCCCTCGTCCTGCACTCGCACCGGATTCCTAATCCTCATCCCGATATCTCGGCACGAAAATCATGGGCAATCCCCTGAAATTTCTTGATTATGAGCAGGAGTCGGTGCAGGTGCAGGAGAAAGAGCAGGATTAGGATGAAGATGAGGAATGCTATCGCCCGCGACGACCTGAATTGCGGCTACACATGTTTTCTACAGAGCCGAACGGCACCGGTTCCGGCGCTGTTCCCGGTGACGGAAATTAAAAAGGGGTGGAGGGATTAACGCGCGTGAGGGTCCCGAACACGAATGATCTTCGCGGGGGCGCCAACCGCTACTGCAAAGTCTGGCACGTCATCTTTGACCACTGAGTGCGCGCCGATAATGGCATGGCGCCCGATTCGGACTCCGTCGAGCACTGTGACACGGGCCCCGAGCCACGCGTGATCGCCGATCGTCACGCCACCCCGGATCTCCATCGGTGCTGCAATCAGCGATTGCCCTTCAGAGCCCTCCTGGTGATTGCCAGGGCCAACGTAACAGTAAGCACCGAGCAGCACGCTCTGCCCGATTTCAACTCGGGAGTTCGTCGCGACGCGACAGTACGAGCCGATGTTGCATCCTGCGCCGAGCGAGATCGTTCCGCCCTTGGCAGCGACCGTTGAGTAACGGCCGATGATAGCGCGGTCGCCGATTGAGATTCCGGCGTCTTTCCCACGCACATCAAGCGCCGCGTAGTCGTCAACGATGACCCCGGAGCCAAGCTCAATCTGTTTCGGGACACGAAGCACGATTCCGCGACCGAGAGCTGGCCGCTTCCCGCAGGACTTAAAGAGTGGAGGGTAAAGAATTGAGCGGAATCCTAGTCCAAGCAGACCCGGGAGCCCCGCGCAAACAAGTTGCGCTGCTTCGTATCCGAGGAAGTGCAGCAGCGAGGCGTCACCAACCGCGAGCTGACGATACAGCGCGAGCCCCGACGCCGAGGTGTCGGAGAGCTGCTCCTGCTGAGGTGTCATGTCGGGCGCGGTGTTCATGGCCGGACACTATAAATGTGGTTTTGGGTAAAATACAAAGGTATCGCCCTCACAGAGTCGTGCCGCCGATAGGGCTAAAACGGGATAAACACCCGAAACAATTCAGTTCGGTCAATGCCTGCATAGGCTTTGCACTCCACTAGGGTTCAAGTGACCCGCGATTGGGCGGTTCGGGACCGGAGCCGGAGCCGTTCCCGGTGCCGTGCCCGGGCAAGAAGTGTCGCGGCGTGTGCCCCACTATCCGGTAGCGGCAACGGCTCCGGTTCCGTCTGCGACTACTGCACCTTAAGCACATCGACCTCAAAGATGAGAGTCGCATTCGGTCCGATGACTGGCCCCTTGCCGCGCGGGCCGTACGCCATGTCCGGTGGGATGATCAACGTGCGGGTTCCCCCCTCCTTGATCCCGACAACTCCCTCGTCCCAACCCCTGATGACCTGGTGAGCGCCAAGGGTGAATGTGAATGGCTGACGGCCTGGCTCTTTGGAGCTGTCGAACTTATTTCCTTTGCGCCCGTCTTTCTCCACCCAACCGGTGTAGTGAACAGTCACTTTCTTACCGGTCTCAGCGACTGCTCCGGTGCCGAGCCTATCTTCTGTGTACTTGAGTCCGGAGGGGGCTGTGATGACTTCAGGCGCGGCGCTGGCCGAGAAAAGGGGCGCGAAAGCTAGGGCGAAAAGGAGTGCAGATGTACGGATTGCTTTCATGTCGGCTCCGTGAAAAACACACAATCTACCGGGTATTTAGGGGCATGATGCCCTCTGGCGCAAGGGGCATCCCCGCTTTTATGCGACAGCTATCGTGAAACGGTAGCGATTTTCCGGGGAAGCAAGTAGAGTTAAATCGTTGCGCGCTGCACAGCGAGCTGTGCGCGCCTTTTGTTTGATACAGTATGATTCAGGCCCCTGACCAGTCCGGTTTCTTCACAACGAAGCTTGAGAGCGCACTCGCCTGGGCTCGCAAGTACTCTCTCTTCTCGTACCCGTTCGTCACGGCCTGCTGCGGCATGGAGTTCATGTCGGTCAACTGCTCGCACTATGACACCGATCGGTTCGGTGCAGCTCTCCCCCGCTTCACTCCACGCCAGTCGGATCTCCTCTGGGTCGTTGGGACGGTAAACCACAAGCTCGCCCCTGTGCTGCTCCGCGTTTACGAGCAGATGACTGAGCCTAAATGGGTTGTGGCGTTTGGCGCGTGCGCTTCGTCTGGCGGCTTTTACGACAACTACACAACTGTTGCGGGTATCGACAAGATTATCCCGGTCGATATGTACATTCCTGGCTGCCCGCCACGTCCGGAGACCGTTCTCGACGCGCTGATGCACCTCCAGCAGCAGATTCAGGCCTCGCGCCAACAGCTCTTCCCGTCGCAGGGAGGCAAGCAGGATCACCCTGAGCTGCCACAACTCCTCGGCGAGCCGATCGACACTCGGCTCACGAAGCCTGTCTAACGCGAGTCATCCAGCTCTCCACCTCGGCGCTCTCAATCGGCTTGAGGAGGAACGATTCTGCGCCGAGCGCTGCAAGCCGGTAGAGCTGCTCATCATCGGCGACTCCACTCATGACACAAACCCGGCGCTTGAGGCTCTTGCGCTGCAGCGCCTCAAGCAGCCGCTGCGCCCCGCCGTCCGGCATCGTTGCGTCACACAAGACAGCGCCATCGCATCCCTCAATTTGAGCCAGCGCATCAGTCACCGTTGCGCAGCAGTGCGACTCGATCCCATGCACCGCGAGCGCCCTCGCGAGCGACTCGGCTTGCTCAAGATCATCGTCTACGATGCACAGCGGGGGCTGCGCAGCGCCGTATCGAACCCGCTCAGCCGAGAGTCCAAGCGGCTTCATTCCTGCGGCATGCGAGTACGAAGAAACGCGCTGCGCCCTCGGCAGGCACAACTCTACTAACCCTCCCCCGGCCTCAGCCCGCAGAAGCCGCAGAGTTCCGCCGCGCTGCTCTACCGCACGGCGCGATGACGCGATGCCGGTGCCCCACCCTGCCGAAGAGTCAACTCGCTCGGGAGCGCCGTTCGCAAATAGCTCAAGCAGCTCTTTTGCGAAGCCAGGCCCAGAGTCTCGCACTCTCACCAGGGCTCCGAGCGCAGCGGGACGGTCCTCAACCGCAATTCCAACCTCTCCTCCGCCAGAGTGACGCAGAGCGTTCCCAACCAGATTGGCCAAGATCCGCTCTATCTCAAGCTCAGGCATGCGACACCAGACTGCTGCCTCCGGCGCCTGTATGAAAACCGGTGAGGCTGAACGCCGAGCTACGCGCCGCGCCACTTCACAAACATCAGCTTCTTCACATTGCTGGCTCGTCTCTGCGAGAGCTTGCGGCGAGAGCCTCTGCAGCAACGCCCCAAGATAGCCAAACTGCGACCGCAGCAGATCGCGGTCTGAATCCGACAGCTCATTGCCCGAGACCAGGAGCCCCATGGCGCCTAGCGGCGCGCGCGCATCGTGCGCAACTGCCGTAGCCTCACGCAGCCGGCGTGACAGCTCAGCCCCTTCCGCTTTTGCACGCTCGATCGCGCACAGCGCACCCCAGTTCGCCGTGAGCCATTCGCTGAAGGTGCGCGCAACGCCGCGAGCGAGATCGACGTGGCTCGGTGCAGCGGCACACACCAGCCCAAGCCAAAGCCAGCTATCACCGCCACTCACAGCGGGATCCGGAAGAGCGAGCCGCGCCAGCACTGAGCTGCGGCAACCCGCGCTAACGAGCCGCGCCGAGTCTATTGCGTGATCTCGAACCTTAACGGCAGCGCTGTCAGCACCTGCTTCCACGGTGAGCCCGATGACCGATGCTGTCGGGAGTGAGGGCACCTCGCTGCTTCTGCCAACAAGCGGCGCGCCCTCGCGCGGCCGGACGACGAGCGCAAGATCGAGGCACTGCGCCGCAACAACGCTCCGCAGCTCCCAAGCCACCTGCGCGAGCAGCGGCTCAAGCAGCGGAGAAACGCCTCGCTCTGCCACATGCGAGAGCGCTCTCCCGAAGGCTGCGTGCAGCACAGCACTCATGCCGCCTCCGGAACATTTCTGGCTGCTGTCAGCTTTCGAATCTGCGCGCTGAGCACTCGCGGGTCTTTTGACTTAGAGAGGAATGCTGCGGCGCCGGTCTGCAGTAGCGAGACCTCAGCTTCGATATCCTCGTCGGAGGTGAGCATGACTACTGGAATTGACGAGAAACGCTCGTCGCTCTTGACGCGCTGCAGGAGGTCGCGCCCGTTCATGAGCGGCATGTGGAGGTCACAGATTATAGCTCCTGGGCGGAAGCTCTCGCTCGCCTGAAGCCGCTCAAGCGCAACCGCCCCGTTCTCCGCGAAGCATGGATCAAATCCCTCCCTGCGTAGCAGCCTCTCAAGCACTCTACAGAACATCGGATTGTCATCGATCACGAGCAGCGAGACTGCCGCTGCCTGCGAAGCTGCCTGTGCCTCCGAAGCCGCCTGATTCGCTGCGGGCAGCTCTGGCAGCTCGTCGCTACGTGCCGCTTGGGCGCTCCACGAGAGCCGAAAGTTCCGCAAGTTGCCCAGCGAGCGCACAAAGACCTCCCGGCCTGACATTGAGCGCGCTGTTCCATCGGCCCTCAGCAGGTGCCGCAGCAGCGCCGGAGCTGCATCTCGCCGCAAGGCGCCAACACCGGTCTTTCCGTCCGGAGTGGTAAACTGGTATCTCGTCCGTTCGTCATCTGAGATGACCTCAACAGCACTCGCAGCGTGCTGCACGGCTTCGCGCACCAATATCTCAAATATCTTGCCGCACAGGTCGTCCTCGTGTCGGGCCTCAAGCAGGTCCGCATTCGCCTCAGCTTCCGCGATGATCCTCTCTGCTCCATCGAGGGCCCGAGATATCTCCCCCCACGAGGCAACGGTAATAGGCTCTTTTCCGGTGTAGGCAAAGAGGGCCCTGACCTCTGCCGGGTCCACCGCCACGAAGCGAAGGGGCGCGGCTCCATCGAGCACAACGGCACACCCGCAGCGGCGTAGCGCCTGCAGCGCCTCTCGCGCCTCATCCCGAAACACCGACAGGTCAGGAGCTGGCACACGCTCCTCGAACTCTAGGCCCATCTCTCGCGCGGCTTCCCGCATGAACTCGGCTTCGCTCACACCGACCCACGCGGCAGCCAAGACGCTCCACTGTCGCCGATCGCTCGATGATGCCACGACTTCGCGCAGCACGGAGCGAGAAACGAGGCGCCTCATCGCCTTGACCAGCGACGGCAATCGCGGCGCTTCAGCCGGTCGGGGCTTGCGCTTTAGCTTCTGTACAAGGAGCCGAGCTAGCTTCATAGAGAGACCTCCTGTCTGGGATAGCTGATGTGAGCCTGAAGGATTGTAGTGGCCATGCCTGGTCCGATGAAGCGCGCGCCAACAGCAACTCCAAAGACTAGCGCTCTGCCGATGAACTGCGGCTCCGACCCGTCTTCAACCTCAAGTGGCACGCCAATTCTCGTCATGGTTGCGTGGCTCAGTGCAGCGTCGAGAACGCTAGTCACCGTTAGGGCTCCGTTTGAGACGCACTCCTCCGCCTCTACCCCGAGGACAGCCCCACTCTGCTGGTCGATTGTGAGCGCCCAGCAGCAGGCGCGCACCGAGAGGTCTTTCACGCTGACCAATGACGTACGCGCCTCCTGGAGCGCTGCAGCCGCGAGCGCTGATGCTGTCCCTCTCATCTCTGGGTTTTTAATAGAAAACTCGCCCTGCTCGCCGTTGCTGGCCCAGCGTAGAGCAGGAGACCGCGCCTCTCGCAGCACCGCTTCGGGTATTACGGCTGCGGTGCGCTGGTTGTAGAGCTGTAGGCAGAGCGATGCACCCAGCACAGCGACTGGAAGGATCACGGCGAGCCACGCCGCGGCTTCAAGCACTGCCACTCCCCTCTGCCCGCGCTCTCCCACCCGCTTCTCCCTAAAACACTAAGGCCGTTTTTTCCCCGACTCGGCCCCGCAGCGCGGTAACGAGGTTCGGGTGCGCAAGTTCTCGCAGAGACACACGCACGGAGCGGAGCTCAACGCCGAAGGGGCTTGAGCCTGGCAGCTCGACTGGGGTTGCCTCCACTCCTCGCAGCATTACCTCGGTCGCAGAGACACGAACCTGACGCGCTTGCATATCTGCGTTGAGTGCCTCGAAGAAGCGCTGGGCGTATCCGTTGCCTACTCCCTGCCCAACAAAGACAACGCTCCTCCCCTCCGTAATCCCAGCGAAGAGCTCATTGTGAACGATCTCGAGGAGCTCGCTTGCCACAGCTTCCGGAGAGCTCGCGGCACTGACCGGCGCAAGGCTCGCCAGGTCGAAGAGCCTGTTAGGGTCGCGCTCGCGGCAACGGAGAAGCTGGTCTGCGGCTGGCTCTATCGAGAGCATTTCTGCTGGCCGGATGACTCCCGGCACCACTACCACTGCGAGCCCCTCAACCCTGCTCTCGTACAAGCTCGCCGTGACTCGGTCTGCAAACTGCGCCACAGCCTCGAAGCTTTTGTCATCACACACCTGCCCCTCCGCAACGCGACTGCGGTCGAGCACAACGAGAACGCGGGACTGGGCTTTGCGCACCCGAGCGCTCACCCGCAGCGGCAGGAGGGGCTGTCCCGCTCCTGTGAGCCGAGCCGCTAGCTCACTAAAAATTCCCCGGAACTCACCCTCCACCTGCGTGTCGCTCTGGCGGGGCTGGCGCACATTCCGGACAGAACGCAGAGAGATGAGGGGATCGAGCGCTGCGAGCTCGCGTCGGATGCTGGCTTCGGTCTCTGATGGGGTTAGCCCCTTCGATAGGCTTGCGCGGGTGGCGCGATCGACGATCCGCTGCACCTCCTCGTGTGCACCGAAGAAGTGGGTTAGCTCCGCCCCGAGGCAGAGCGTCACCATCAAAAAGGGGACAATCACTGAAAGAAACAGCAGCGAAACTGAGCCAACAAGCGCTCTCTTCCTACGGCTGCGCGGCATCTGCGACCCTCCTCGTTATGGATCCGATCTGAAGCAGCGGCACGGTCACAAAGCACAAGATGAGCCCGGCGAAAGTGACGACAAGCGGCAGCACCGCTTTCACTGGAAGGCGCGCTATCTGCTCCTCGACTGATTCCTGAAAGTGGACCTGTGTAGCGTCGCTTAGCTCCTTGAGCGGCTTCACTATCTCTCCACCCTGCGCGTGTGCGATACCAAGGTGCACGAGAGCGTGCCTGAGAGAAAAGCTCTTGGTGCGCTCGGAGACGCTCTGCATCGCCTCCACAGCCGGTGCGCCTGCCTCCGAGAGCGCCACGACCTCCCGAAAGGCCGCAGACACCGGGTCTATGCAGTCTCGGGTCGCCTCACGCAACGCCGGCACGACATCGAGCCCCGCGCCCACCGCCATGACAACGCGCTCCATCGCATTAGGGAGGTGAAAATCTATCTGCCGCAGCAGCTTCTTCTCTGCTGCCTCTCGGCGCACCCGGAGAAACATCTCTCCCGTCAACGCACCGAGTATCGCGTACGGCGCCTCGCCAAAACCTGAGGAGAGCCCAAGGAGGGCACGCAGGATAACGAAGGCGTTGGCACCGATGAGCCAGGCAGTAATCCGCCGGCGCCTGAGGATAGCTGCTTCTGAAGGGGGCTCATCCTGAGCTTCATCTGAGGCATCCAGCACCCGCCGCACAACCTCACCGCGCTCACTGAAGCACGCGCCCGCAAGGAGAATCCCCCCGCCGAGCACTAAAAGCACGAAGAGTACTCCTGCCCCCATCACAGCTTCTCCTCCCGTCCGAGCGACATCATCCAGCAGATCCCGCAAGCCATGAGCCCGCCGCCTGTGGCCAAGAGCTTCCAGCCAACCGGATGCTCCCATGCCAGCTGAACACCTGCCCGGTTCATCACGACCTGAATCCCTGCCATCACCCCAGCACAGAGCGCGATTCCAACCGCTGACATGCGGTGCATCGCGAGCGCTCCTCGGGTTTTGCGGCGGAACGACTGGCGCTGTCGCACGACCCGCACCACCCGGTGTAGCGGCTCTGCAAGCGATGCTCCGTGCCGACGAGAAAGCGCCATGCAGCGCTTGAACAGCTCAAGGTCCGCGCTCTTCAGCCCATGCATAAAGGCGCTAATCGCTCCTTCATCGCTCTCTCCTGCCGCTACCCGACCAGCAAACGCTGCAAGCTCTCGAGCAATCTCGGTGCTGGGCTGAAAGAAGGCACGAGCCTGCACCATCGCCGAGACAGGGTCGATCCCGGCCCTTACCGAGGATGCGATCGTTGTAAGGAGCGCCGGCAGATCTCGCTCCATTTCGTCGAGCCGGCGCCGCACGCAGCGACGAATCATTAGAAGCGCAACAACCGCGGCTGCGCCAGGCACGAGGATTGCGCAAGCTAGTCCGTTGACCATTGCGGCAACAGCCGTTGCTAGCAGCGTCACCAGGCCGTACAGAGCTGCAGCTCGCCGTGAGATGCGAGCGGCAGCGAGCCTTGCCGCAAGCGAAGCAAAAATAGCGAAGCGCTCCTCAAGCGCGACTCCTCGCCTCCCAGGAAACGGCTCCAGCAGCGCCTCGACCATTGATTGCTCTGCCCCTCGCAGCACTGTCTTTCTTACCTCCTCATCGATTGGGCAGCCTCTCGGTACGCAACTCGCTCGTCGAGGCTAACGGCTTCCGGGAGCGATGAGAACAAGAACTTAACTGGCTCTCTCTCAAGCTTCTCGCGGAACGCGCTCACCCTTCCTGCGACTATCCAGGTCGGGACCCCCTGGACAACGCGGTACAGGAAGATGTCTCTGTGCCGGAGCACCCCATCCGCAACGGGGCCGAGCTCTCTCACCTCCATGATGCGCCGGACTCCGGTCACGCGGCACACATCGACAACCGCAACAACCTGCACAGCGGTCGCCACCTGGCTTCCGAGAATCCCCCGGTCTGCGCTGCGTTGCGCGCGCGCCAGAAAGAGCTCTAGCCGCGTTACTGCGTCTGCCGCGCTGCGGGCGTGGAGCGTTGAGAGCCCCGGATGGCCAGAGGCGCATACATCGACGAACGCTTCAGCAGCTTCCGCGTCACGAATCTCTCCAAAGATGATTCGGTTCATCGCCATGCGCATTCCAGCCCGGATGCACTGCGCGGGAGACACTCTTCCGCTTCCCTCAAGGTTCTCCTCGCGGGTGGTGACGTAGCGCACGTGCGGGTGGTCGAGCCGGATCTCTGGGGTATCCTCGATTACCAGCACCGATTCATCGTGCGGAATAGTTGCGGCGAGCGCTCGCGCTAACGTGGTCTTCCCGGTGCCAACCTCCCCTACAACGAGCACCGTGCGCCCAATTCCAACCACTCCCGCGAGGTACTCAAGAACAGGACGGGGAGCGAGGCCCGCCTCTGCCAGGTCCTCGATGCTGACTGAGGTAAACCGGTTTACACGGATCGTTAGGTAGGGTCCGTCCTCGCACAGCGAGCGATGCACAGCATGAACCCGCACGAGCGATCCAGCCATGCCATCAGCAATCGGCTGCTTCGTGGAATACGAGGAGCCAGCCCGCTGCAGCAGCTTCTCTACGTACGCCTCGTACGAGCGCTGGTCCGCAAAACGATGCTGTGTGCGGAAGCTGCGCCGGGCCTGCTGCACTGAGATGCTGCTGAAACCAGAGACGATGATGTCCGACACGCGTGGGTCATCGATCAGGGGCTGCAGCACTCCGAACGACATGCTTTCGCTCTCCAAGTGCGAGAGCACTTCGTCACGCTCGTAGCTTGAAAGCTCCACGCCGATGCGGGCTGATGCCTCCGCCACTGAGCGCCCGGCATCGAGAGCAGATCCCTGCTCGGCCTGTCTAGCTGCGGCCCGGCGCACCTCCGCCAGGACCTGCTGCAAGACAGGCGAGAGCTGCTGGCTCGTTGCGTGCTCACGGCTGCGGGCGTCAGTCATTCATCAACCCTCATTCGCTCCTGTTTTTGAGCAAGAAGCCATCCGGAACGCTCTCGGCCGGCAGCCACGCCCCGTTCACCAGAGCGAAGCGCCGCTCATCACTGCCGCTGCCTACAGAGACCATTCCCTCAATTTTTGCGCCGCCGATAGACGGGGATAAGTCATCTGGAGAGAACTTCGTGTCGCGCCAGCTATCGATGTCTCGGCTGCTGCGGAGCGCGAAGGATATCTTGCCGAGGGGCACCGCTGTGTTGATAGCGAGGCATTGCTCCTGCGTGACTAGCAACGTCACAGTGCTCGGGACTGTTGGCCCCGAGCCGCCATCAAGCGGCGAGAGAGATCGCTCAGCTGAAATTACCTTAACTTTCTCGGCGACTACTGAGGTTTTTCCTTTCTCAACCAGGAGCACATCGACGATTGAGCCGCCACGCACCCATCCTTCGACTGAAGTGGTAGCATCTACTCGCACTGTCATAGCCCGCATCCCTGGCAGTATGTGCCCAAGGATCGGGTTCGACGCCTCATCGAGCGATCCGATGTTTTCATTCACGATTGGGAGGCCTGCGGGGAGCGCGACGAGCGCCACTCTCTCGCGTACAGCCGCCATTTCGCGCACAACACCGCGCGGGAGCTGGTGCTCAGGGTACTTCTCAAGGCGCAGCGGAGCATCGCGCAGCATCGCGCCGACTGGCACCGGGCGCTCTGGCACTGGCACCTCAACCACATTGAACTCAGGAACGAAGGCCCGTGGCGCGCGCTCATGGCCGCCCCCGCTCTTCCCGGCAGAGTAGGCAAGACCACCGATTCCCAGCGCCAGGACAACAGCACCGAGGGCTGTTCCAGCAGCTGAGTAACGGCGAACTCCAGAACGTGAGACACGAACTGCCACGGGCCGTCCTCCTGTCGTTACTGAATTACTTCGCCCTGGCGCGCGTTAGCCCAGCCGCCAACTGCGCCAAGCAGGTCACTCAAGTCCCCACCGAGCGTGTTGAGCGCCGTCCACAAGATGCTCGCGATAATCGCTGCACCGGCGCAGTACTCAAGCAGTGTGTACCCGCGCTCCCGATTCTTTCTTCTCTCCATGCATCCTCCCGTGTTGTGTGTCTATGCGGATGGCAGGCCGGAGAGAGCAGTGCGAGAAAGCTTGTCCAGCTCAACCAAGAAGGACGGGCTTTGACACCACGTCCCCCTCAGCGAGTAGCCCCTGGGCGAACCCGATGGCGAGGCGCTCGCGCTCCCCCCCCTTCCTCTCACGCGTCTCTTCCGGCCTGCCGGCCAGCTTCTTTCTCCGCCAGAAGGCCACCGAACGGACCGCAGTAGCAACCCAATCCAGTCCACGCGCGAGCGCTCGAGAGCGCGGCACCGCTAATGGTGCCGTGCTGCTCGGCTGCACGAACGCTGCAAACTGCCGGCGAAGAAATCGGTACGGCGTGTGGCCACTGCACGCCCAGCGGGCGGCGCGGGCCGAGTGCGCAAGGCGAACAAAGCGCGCCTCACGCCCCGAAACGGCGAGCACCTCGCGCCGCAGGAGCGACGCCGGGGCCGAAACACGGGAGTTTTCATTGAGCACAATTGTGAGACCGGCATCGGCCCTGACCATGCCTGAAATGAGGGAGAGCGCCTGCTTATTTGCGAAAGCGCCCGAGGGGTCCCCGTTGGCGACGAATAGAAGCTCGTCGGCCACGCCGTATGTAGCATGCTTCGCCCCAGAGCTGAGTGCTGAAGCGTCAACGACGACTCGGTCGTGCAGCACCGCAAGCGTCTCGAGCACCGCCACTAGCGAACGGGCAGCTGCCGGAGAAGCGAGCTGCGCGTCATCACAGCCAGCCGGCGGAGGCATACACACCATGCGAGCCTCATCGCTCCACACCGAGTGCAGGCACTCACCAACTGTCTCGGCTGTGACGAGCCGTTGCTGCTCGATCAGAAGCCGCAGTGGCTCACTAACGTGCGGCTTAACGCGCAGAAAGCGCGCCAAATCATGTGAGGACGTGTCGCAGTCCACGACACACACCGAGCTGCCCGCTGATAGCACAGCCTCTGCGACACCTGCTGCGACGAAGGTCGCGCCCACGCCCCCACGCGCCGAATCGACCACGACAATCCTGCCACGCTGCCTGTTGCGCATCCTGCGCTGCAGGAGCACGAGCCGTCGCACGAACTCATCGGGCCCCGCGCTCTCAAGCAGCACATCGTCGACACCGAGCCGTCCAAGCTGCTCGACAACTCCAAGCGACTGCGTGCGTGCGTCGAGGACACAAAGGATCAGCTTCTCCGCGAGCTCTCGCCGCAGCGTGGTGAGGTACGCCACATCGCACGCCAGAAGCTCCGGTCCGACAACACACACGTCGAGCCCGCCGTTGAACCGGACCTCTTCAGGAGAGAGCAATCTGATGGAGATGCGCGGAGCTGAAATTCGCGCGTCAGGAGAGACCCAAGCCCAGCGCTCAACCAGGGCAGCAAGCCGCCGTCTGGCTGAAGCGCTAAGATCAACAATTCCGAGTTCGATCATTTCGATGCTCGTCGGTCGTTGCTTCGAGAGCGTCGTGAGTGCGCCTCACGACATCTCCTAGGCTCTTAGGACCGGGCGTTGTAGCATGAGCGCGACATTTTGCTCCGGGCTTTTTTCGGCTTTCCTAGAATGAGCCTAGATCCGGTCAGCTTTTTACTTATAATGACTCCACCCCTGCAAACGGCGGGGCGACACGCATCGCGAAGGGCTCTCAACCATGACAACAGTTCGACGCACAAAAAGCTGGCTGCTCGGCGGCTACGGCTTTGAGCTCTCTGACACCCGTCCAATAAGCGTTGGGGCGCTATCGCTTCTCACTGACAGCTTCCTGCGCAATGCGCTCCCGATCTTGCTGGATTCTCAGGAGAAATCAGCGCTAACGAACATGAAAGGGCGGAACGCACAGGACGAGCTTCTCGCCGGCGTGAGCCATCCCGCTCACGATGAGCTGTTTCGCCTCGGTGGCCTAGCCCCGGTTCCGGGAAACAAGGACTCAATCGCGTTTGAGCCGTTCGAGGTCTCGCTGCTATCTCCGTTCTCGCGCTTCGAAGGGTCAGGGGAGATCGTTCATATCCTAGAGCAGCACCGCGCTGGCCCCCTGCCCTCCTGGCTGCCGCTTCGGCTGCTTGGGTACGTGGCGCCCCTGCGGCCAACGTTCATGCGGATCGGGCTTGAGCGATTCCGCAACGTGCTCGCCTTCGCAAGCCTGGGGCACACGCCCCAAGTGACAGACTCGCTTCTCGTTGACTGCGTTAACGGGTCGATCTCGGTACGGCTTGTGAGCGAGCGCAATAAACGCCGAGACTCTAGCCCTCTGGAAGAGGCTCCTGCGTTTCGCGCAGTAGCCGAGGCCCTGCGGGTTGCTGTTGGGCTCGACCTCAGAGCTGAGCTTGCAGCGCACCCTGCGTAGGGTTACGCCGGTGCCCCCTCAACACAGAGCCTAGTTACATTTTCGTGTGCTCCCCCAGCGCCCTCCTAATCCTTATCTTAATCCTTCTCTTCCTCCTGCACCTGCACTAATTTCCTGCTCCTCTTCCTGCTATCGAGATGAGGATGCTGAAAAAGCGAGCCCGATTCTGACTGCTCATGGCCGCATATCACGCGAAGGCAATCAGATGGGGCGTGACTAGAATGATTGAACAAGACTAGGAAACCAGTGCAGGTGCAGGAGGAAGAGACGGATTAGGAGAAGAAGGTTGGGGCTTGGGATTTAGCTAAGGTAGAGCCTCAGGAGCAGGGTCCTCAGCCTGACTAGAGTTCCTTCGAAACACAATTCCACTTTCGCCCCCCTCCCCTCTCCCGGTACACTGGGGAGATACCGCTAAAAACTACCGCTCCATGGCTCGACGCTCCCCCTTCTTCTTCTCCTTCCAGAGCACTGCTCACGTGCTCATGGTTGTTATGATCGCGGCCTCCGTGATCGAAGAGCTCCTGAGCCGCGCCGGCGCCCCGCTCCTCATCTTCCGGACAGACCTGGTGATTGAGCGGTTCCAGGTGTGGCGGCTCGTAACTGCGCTCTTCGTCGCGGTCAACACCCTAGAGATAATCTTTGGAGCCCTAATAATCTACAGCCTCGGGGGGATGCTTGAGTCGCGCTGGAGCCGACGACGATTTCTTCAAGTTGTCCTCGGTATTCCTCTTACGGCAGAGATCCTCGTGCTGATCGCTGCCCTCTTCCTTCCAGACATCTTCCGGTACGCGCCGTTCTCGGGCACTCGCTCGATGATCACCACACTCTGGATACTGTACGGCCTCATGGCGGCGTTCTCGGGGCAGATGCTCAACTTCTGGGGCACGCCAATTACCGGAAAAACCTTCGCGCTGATCGGCGTTGGCTTCGTGCTGCTGAGCGCCATCTTCGGAAGCCCGATCGCTGCCCTCCCAGAGCTGATCTGCGCTGGACTCTGCTACGCCTACATGTACCGCCCGCGTTCATCCGGTGTCATCCAGCGCATTGAGCTGGCCTACTACACTTGGAAACTGGAGCGCCTCAAAGCTAAGACTCGGCTCAAAGTCGTCAAGGGCATGAAGGATGACGACCGCGGCGACCCCAGCCAGAATATTCACTAATACGACCGCGAGGCCCGTGGGAGTTCGCGCTCGTTGCCGCAATAACAACGCACGTTCCGCAGGGCCCTATCGCTTGCCGTTCAACACCGCCTGCTGTCTCTACAGCTGGACCCTACCACGAGTTCTCTGAGAGTTAGCGGGAGTTTCGCGGGCTCTCCGGAGAAAAACCATGAGTCAGGGCGGGCGGTTGGAGCTGGGATGGACGCTTCGCAGATTCCATCGTGTGCGGAGCTCGTGCTTCAGATGCGGGTACCATATGACCGACTCTACGCCCTGCTGCAATCTCTTGAGATCGCTTGACCTCTAGATTGGGCCGGGCGAAACAACCGCTATGCCTGTCGGCGCCGCGTTGGTCCAGTTCTGTGGAAGCTGGTAGCTGCCGACGAACGAGAGGCCTGCGCTTGTTGAGCTTCCGGTCGTCGCAAAAACGTCGACGGAAGGACGAATGTTCTGAGCACCGCTGGGAACCCGAAACGCCCTCAGCGAGAACAGGTAGTCGCCTGCTTGATCGACGGCAAGGTCCACGCTGCCGGGGCCTACTTGGGCAACGTAATTACTCACTGCTGTCAGGCGGCCGTCGCCTCCAATGGTGTACAGGCTGAGCAGGCGAGTCGCAAAAGCTGCAGTCCACAAACGGTTGCCGTCTGGATGGATCGCCGCCCAGCAGGGATCTTTCTGCGCAGGGCGTGGATACGTTCGCCGCGCAGTCGTCCGTCCGCGTGCGTTCATCTGCAGAGACACGACGCCAGCTGTATCTGCATCAGGGAGGGTTACGATCACTGTGCTTTGAGCCCCTGACTTTACTGCGCCACCGAGTGGATCGGGGATGTTAAAAACCGTTTCCGTAAGAGAGATGGCGCCTTGATCGCGCAGCCAGAAGGTGCTCACGGCATTAGCACCGGAGCGAACTACTGAGAAAAGCGGATTAGAGGAATTCGAGAGAACCTCATTCGGAACATCCTCTGACGCGAAGCGGTACACGGCTCCCTCAATCGGTGAGAGAGCGCCTCCCGACGCAATCCTAAAAGCCAAAACGTTACCGCCAGTAGCTCCTGGTTCGCCGGCTTTAATCCCCTGATTAACCACCAGCAGCGTGTTTTTCTTAACAGCCAAGCTTACCGGGCGAACCCCTCGAGATGACACCCGAGACACCAGCACTGGGGTGCCATTCGATTGAACATCGAAAACCGATACGGTGTTGTCACCGGCGTTGGTTACGAAGAGCAGCCGCCCCTTCGAAGCCAATGCATGCGACTGATTCCCGTCGATGGTCGGCTCACCCTTGCCGCCGGTTCTGAAGACCCCTAAGAGTGAGAGCTCGCCGGAACCAGAATCTTGAACAAAGGCAGCGATCGCATTCCGATTAGCGGTGTTGCGCTGAACAAACACAGCAGTCTGGGCGACTCCTTGCGCAACGGAAGATGACGAACAGAAAAAGGTGGCGAAGGATATGACGATCGATAGGTATTTAGCTAAGCGCATGCGCCTACCCTACGTAATCGAGCCAACGCGACACAACTGATAAAAAGTCTCATGCAAACGGCTACAAGAATCACCCACACCGCACCGTGAAGTAAGCTTGATACCCACGAGGGGGTGGGATGGAGGTGGATAGAGGCATCAAAGTAGGTGAGGATCTCAAGAAAGAGCCCCAAACACACAAGCAGCAAGCCTGCACTCTTGGACTCATCGCTCAAGTAATCTTTGCTTTCTGCAACGTGCTCCACGGACGTAGCCGCCGAGGACACCAGTTCGTGTCTCGACTCAAGAAGCACTCCCCACGCAATTACAATCGTGCTGATCGTCTCGTTTCGGAGATTAGCCACAATGCAGGAGGCGAGCGGCGCACTGTCGGTGTACAGCACGAAGATGACCATCCCCAGAATAAGGAGATGGCCCAGCATCATGGCTGGCCAGCTGGTTATGACGCGAAAAAACAAGCGAGAAAAAAGCACGGCCCTCACCTTTCAACTATTCGATCACCAAAGTTACCCACCAGGTCTTGGCCCGGTCGGAAGAGCAGAACAATAATTGGCGAGGCCCCAACAGAAAAGGGGTCACTTGCCGAAGAAAGTTCGAAGCGCACGACTACCGCAACCGCGAGTTCTCTGAGACTTCGCGACCGCTTGCGATACAAAGAGCGTGCACAAACAGCATGTTAGGCTCATCACGACACCGATTCTCGGATTTCAGCGCATACGAAAGTCGCACTTGAAATAAGAGCTCCGTATGAGCAATCGGGCTAGCACGCAGGGAATTACATGCGGCTGAGATTAGCCAAGCAGGGCCAGCACAAAGAAGACAAAGAGCGACACAAGCGAAATTCCGAGGGACAAAACGGCCACGGCTGCCGGTCCCTTCACATTCAGCTTCGGACGAAGGTCAAGAGTTGAGCTGTAGCGCGCTAGGATCGAGCAGAGACCAACGAAGAGTATCGCTGCGCCCATGAGCATGATGCTGTAGTTACCGCTGTCTCCTTGCTCTCCGACTGAGACCTTCAGAAACTCCTCCTTAGAGAGCGAACCGGGGAGGATGATCGTGTTGTTGTCGATGTTGCTGCCGAACAGGGTCCGCTCGTCGGCTTGCACAGCCATGATGGTGTACGGACCAGGGCGAACAACTGTATACCATACCCGCATATCCCCGATGCCAAGGGCGGCTGCGCCGAGATTCCTTCGGATGACGATCTTATCGTCGACGATCTCTTGGCCGGACTTTGCAAGCACTTCTGGTGTCAGCGAAAGGACCTCTTTCGGGCTCATCGTCGAGACGATGCGCGAGCCATCGAAGCCAGAGAATCGCGGATTCGGCGCTACAAACGTTTCTGGGCTTACAGTCAGGAGCGGATTCTCATGCCCCTGCGGCTGCTGAAAACCGAAGAAGTTGACCTGCCCTGCCACCCACTCAATTCGGTACTCGGGATCCGTGCTGCCGCGCGGAAACGACTCTCTCCACTGCAGCATCTCGACGTTGCGCTTGAGAATGACGTAGTCGCCTGGCTTAACAAATTCATCCCCTATCGATCCGCTGCCATTCAGAGTTCCTGGGGCTATGACGATACTGCCGTTCTTAGAGGGATCGGGAGCATTTGGATCGATCTTAACAGCTCTGATGAATGCCTGATCCACCTCGGCACGGTTGCCGGCATCCCGGGTAGCGCCGACCCACATCAACGCGAAACCGCAAAAAGCCGTAAACACGCCAAGAAATGACCGAGCAGCTGTCGTAACGTTACGAGCCATACCCTACCGTCTTACACCAGCCCACCAACCTGTGCCCGCATGAGAAGCGCCAATGACTTTGCGTCCACAAGCCGTCCAGAACGAATCGCTTCGTCTACCTCGGCACGCTGGAGTGGCACCACTGTTATGGACTCATCATCGTCGGGTGTTGCCTTGCTGGGAAAGAGCCCTTTTGCGACGAAGATGTGCTGTTCTTCATTGCAGAAGCCCGGCGCCGGAAGCAGGGTTCCCACAGCAATGAGATCCCGAGCCGCCATGCCGATCTCCTCCTGCAGCTCGCGCTGGGCGCAGACTTGCGGGGACTCTCCCTTCTCAAGGGTTCCGGCTGGCAGCTCAAGCAGCGTGCGCCTGACAGAGTGCCTATACTGCTCGACGAAGAGCATTGCTCCATCGTCTCGAATCGGCAGGATCACCACCGCACCCGGGTGCTCGATCGTCTCGTGACGAAAGCGCCTGCCGTCCTCCGCCTCAAGCACATCGCGCACACCGCGCAACTTCCCCTCGTAGAGCACCTGTGAGCTGACTATTTTCATGCTCGCAGGCTACTTCGGCTTGAAGACCTCTGCAATTCGGCTCCTGAGCTCATCCGCAGCAAAAATCGGGAGCGAGCATCGCTTGTTCGCGCACACAAAGCCCGCCGCTTTCGGGAGTGCAGGGTACTGCACGTCGGGGTTCGGCATCGGCCCCTCGGCCCGGTCCCACCACTCTCGCCGCACGTACATCGCCGGCAGCTTGCGAGTAGAGGCGAAGAGCGACTGCGCGACAGCATCTCCCTTGGGGCCAACCGTCGTGACGTGTGGCGGGTCGGACGCCAGCTCCTCGCCGGCAAGGATCACCCCCGGCTCTGAGATCGACTCAGTCAGCACCTGACGCTGCGCCGCATACGAGAGCGCCCTGGCTGCGGTGGCGCGATACTGCTCATCTCCGGTGTAACGAAACAGCTCATTGGCGAGCCGCGCAAGCACAATGTTGTCGTCCAATCGAATCGCTGGCTTTAGGCCACCCGAGCCCCTCGGCGAAGACGAGAAGAAGCCCGCTCCCTCGGGATTCGGAAATTCACGTCGGATGAAATCAACAGCCTGCCGCGCTGACTCAAGAAATGAGCGGTCCCCGGTTGCTGCGTAGAGAGCAAGGAGTCCTCGACCCATCCAGAGCGTGTCGGCAAGATAGGGCGCCTCGCTACTTCCGTCTCCATGCCGAAAGCCGCCATCAGGACGACGACGGTTTGCCATCACCCACTTGGCAGCCGCCGTTGCTGCGTTAAGGTACTGAGTCTCCCCGGTTGTGAGGTAGAGATCTGTCATGGCAAGGGCCGCCATCCCGTTCTCTCGTGCGTACTGATGCTCGTCGACAGCCGGTATCCCCCGCGCTCGGCGATCCTCGTCCCCAAGCGAAAAGTACTCATCGGAGTGCTGCCCCGGCACGATGTCAGCGTCTTGGCTTGTGAAGTAAGCGCCGTTCTCGCCGCGCAGAAAGGAATTGAGGTACAAGGCAACTGTCCGAGCGTCTTTTAGGTAGCGATCCTCTCCGAAGACCCGGTAGGCGAAGGCATATAACCGGATATTCGCCATCTGCGACGGCATGATTTTTTCGAAGTGCGGGTGATCCCAGCCACGCCTGGTCGAATACTGGTAGACACCTCCCCACACCGGATCGATCAGCTTCTCGTTGGCGTCGAGGGTCTTTATCACCCACTGCGCGTTCTCCTTGTCGCCGGTTGCGGCTCTCGTGATTCCAAATTCAACGGAGTCTGGGTCGAGGTAGCGGTGGCTCGTCTTCAGTCCTCCGATCTCTCGATCGACCGCTTTTGCGTGATCCGCTGTGACGAGCGTTCGGATGCCGTCAGGCAAGCTTGAAACAACATCCGCTTTCGAAAGCGCGGTCTGCGATGGCTCCCTCGGTTTTGGGTCGGCGATTGCTGCCTGTAGCACCGGGAGGAACTCGTCAGGTGACTGGAAACCCGAGAGCTTTTCAATCTCTTCGCCCTTTGAGTTGAAGATAATCGTCGCAGGCCAGCCGTAGTCCTTGTAGCGCGCACTCAAGTCGGGGCGCGAGTCTTGGTCGACCCGAACGAGGATGAAGTTCTTGTTGAGGATCTCAGCGACCCTCTGGTTAGAGTAAGTCTCCTCGTCCATGACGTGGCACCAGTGGCACCAGCGCGCCTCAAGGTCGAGCAGCACAAGCTTCTTCTGCTGAGCCGCGCGCTTGAAGAGTCCGTCGCTCCACCCCTCCCAGGGGCCAGTGAGTGTTGGAGCTGCAAGGGCTAACGGCACCCAGAGCAATACGAGCAAAGCGCTGGCGAGAGCCGCGAGACGCGCCCGAGAAGCGTTTCTTAGCATGTTGATTCCACTCACTTTATAGGCGTTGCCGCTGCGTCACTGTAAGACCCCTTCGGATATCCCACCACCCGTAAAAGCTGCAGCCGAATCGCCCCTCCGCGGGCCCCCATCTTACCTTCTTGGCACCCCTTAAGTTGGCTCAAGGGGATGACTGTGAAGCGTGCGGACATTGCGTTACTATCACCGACCATTACCCTTTTTGCGCTCGGATGAATTTGCAACCCTCGACAACTGAGAGACTCAACGACTGGATGGAACGCCAGCCCGTCTCTGCCCCGACGGTCGACATCAGCATCGTTGTTCCCGCGTACAACGAAGAGCGGCGCCTTCCGCCGACGATGATCGACATCATCGACTTCTTCGACCGTAAGGGTTGCCGCTACGAAGTGGTCGTCGTCGACGATGGCAGCTCCGACAACACGGCCGAAGTAGTTCGCAAGTTCGAGCGTGTTCGGCCCGAAGTCAGGCTCATACAGCTCCCTAAGAATCACGGCAAGGGGCACGCAGTGCGGCTCGGTGTCCTCAACAGCCACGGCAAGCGAGTTCTCTTCGCTGATGCAGACGGAGCCACCCCGATCCAGGAAGTGGAGCGACTTCAGGCCGCTCTCGAAGCTGGAAACGACATCGCTATTGGATCGCGAGCGAAAGCGTCGTCCGAAACGCGAGTGGCGACCTCAATCCACCGCAAGGTTCTGGGTCGCGTCTTTAACCGCTGCGTCAACGCTATCCTGCTTCCCTCAATCGCCGACACGCAGTGCGGCTTCAAGATGTTTAACCGCAAGGCTGCCCTGTTCCTCTTCCGTAGGCAGACCTCCGACCGTTTCAGCTTCGACGTAGAGCTGCTGTTCCTCGCTCACAAGGCGGGGCTGCGAATCGCGGAAGTGCCGATAAACTGGACGAACGTGCCAGGCTCTAAGGTAAACCTCGTGCTCGACGCGATTTTAATGTTCCGAGACGTCTTCCGCTTCCGGGTGCTGCACCGTGGGGTCTCACGCGAGCAGTACGAGCAATTTGAGCGGAGCTTCGAAGCTATCGAGACCGAAGGCTCTCCTACTGCCAGTCTGGCCGCTACTGCTTCGCCTCCTGCGCGCTAAGCAGCTGCGCTTTAGCCATCGCCGTACCCTTTCGCTCCCCCTCTTGAATCCGGCTGTCGATCAGCTCAAAGACCTGCCGGTGGTGGTCGCCCATCATGCGTAGGAGCAGCATCCGGTCCTCGTCAGAGAGTCGCGGATTAGTGAGAACGCTGCGCAGCGTTGCGAGGAGAGAGTCTTTGCTTCGGTCGAGATAGAACTGGACTTCGTTGAGCTTGGTACGGCACAGCACGGTGTTACCTCCGGTTACAGCCAGACGTCATTGGCGACTTCTGCCAAGGATAAGGAGTCGGCACCTGCGCGGTTTTTCAGGAGCCACAATCTCACGACAAGCCAACCGCCTGATATGCCGATGCTTTTTCGGGTCTGCCAGAGCCCCGGCTTGGTGTCCCAAGAGTCTCCTTTCTGTCATACTCCGCGCCTATGAATTCCCAGATTGAAGGCTACTCCCTGCTCGATTCCGGCGATGGCCGAAAGCTAGAGCGCTTCGGCGACGTCGTAGTTGACCGCCCCTCAAGCTTAAGCGCATGGCGCAGGAGGAATGACGCAATCTGGGAGAGCGCAGACGCGGTCTACTCGCCCCCGGATCGCTGGGAAACCGAGCGCGCGTCTTTTAGCTCGTGGAAGGCTTCAGTAGCCGGAGTTGAGCTGGAGCTAGAGCTCATGTCGAACGGACAGCTCGGAATCTTTCCCGAGCATGCGCTCTACCTGCCGCGGATCGGATCCGCGCTTGAGCAGTTCCGCTCGCGCGGCAGCAAGCCCGTGCGAGTCTTAAACCTCTTCGCATACACGGGGCTCGCCACGGCTTTCTGCGCAAAACACGGCGACGTTCTCGTGACTCATGTCGACCTCGCAAAGCGCGCTATCGACTGGGCGAAGCAAAACGTGCAGCTCAATACCAGTGCTTCAGACCGGGTCCGCTGGATTGTCGATGATGCCTTGGCCTTCATGGCGCGCGAAGCACGGAAGTCGAACGTGTACGACATTATCATCATCGATCCGCCGTCGTTTAGCAGAGTCTCAAAGAATGCTTCGTGGACCCTGGAGGAAAAGACTCCTGACATCGTAAACCTCGTGCTCGATGTGCTGGCCCCCGAAGCAGGGGTGGTTTTCTTCACGAACCACAGCGCCGCCAGCACCTCTGATGTGGCGCGCAACATCGCTCTCGACCGATTTAGTGACCAAGGCGTTCAGATTGCTATTGAGCCGCTCTCGCTCAAAGAGGAGCGCACCGAGCGAACGATGCCCGCTGGATCGCTCATCACCCTTTCGCACACATCGTAACAACAAACGGAGAAAAACATGTCTGACAACCTCTCTAACGCCCAGATCGAACAACGGCTCGCTTGGCGGTACGCCACGAAGCGCTTCAATCCAGAGAAGAAGATTTCCAGCGCCGACTGGAAGACCCTAGAGCAGGCACTTCTGCTGGCCCCGTCGTCTTTCGGGCTTCAGCCCTGGCATTTCGTCTCGGTTTCCGACGCAAAACTCCGAGAGAGCCTGCGCGAGGCATCATGGAAGCAGCCGCAGGTTACGGATGCTTCCCACCTCGTGGTGCTCGCAGCGCGAACATCAGTCGATGCGGCGTACATCAGCGACTTCATTAAGCGTGCGGCAACAACTCGCAACATCCCTGAATCGAGCCTCGACCCGTACCGCGGAATGATCGACGGATTCCTCTCCGCCATGGCCAACAAGCCCGGCGCAGTTGAGTCGTGGGCCACGCACCAGCTTTACCTGGCGCTCGGCATGCTGCTGACAACTGCAGCAATGCTCGGCATCGATGCATGCCCGCTCGAGGGGATCGATCCTGCGTTCTACAACGAGGCGCTCGGCCTTCCAGCGAAGGGCTTCTCTACCAAAGTCGCGGTGGCACTCGGCTACCGGGCTGAAGACGACGCCTTGGCATCGCTTGAGAAGGTGCGACTCCCCGCAGAGAGCGTGTTCACCTGCCGGTAGACGGGAGGAGAGATGCGCGAAGCTGCTCTTAAGAAAGCTGCCATGCTCGCTTGCGCTTTGGTGTTGGCGCTCGTCCTGCGCGCTCCGCTCGTCGGCTCGAACTCACGCTACTTCTACCACGAAGACGATGCGCACCATTTCAACAGGACAGTTGAAATGGCGCAGCGCTTCGACCTCAACCCAAGCTACTTTAACAAGCCAGCGCTCCACTTTTACCTGCGGATGCCGGTCGTTTGGGCAAGTGCAGCCTGGGGAAAGCTGCGCGGGGAGCTAGGCAGCCTGCAGGAGATCCGGACGCGTGACCCATACGGGCTAGGAGGATACGCCTTCTCTGCTTCTCACCCCTTAGTGCTTGAGTGGAGCAGGTGGTTCAGCGTTGGGCTGAGCGCTTGCATCATCGCTCTCACGTTCGTCCTAGCGCTGCGCCTCCTGTTGCCGCCATGGGGAGCTTTTTTGGCTGCCATGCTCGTGACTGTGTCGCCGGAAGTCTTGAGCAACTCCCACATCATCGGGGTTGATGTCCCGATGGCTCTCTTCTGCCTCCTCTCTACTGTGCTGGGGATTCGAGCCCTGTCGGCCGAAAAACACCGCCGGTGGCTCGCGCTGTGCGGAGTAGTCGCCGGTCTCGCGGGCGCAACGAAGTACAACGCTGCCCCGGCAGCGGTGGTTCCTCTAGCCGTGGCTCTGCTGCGTGATCGCAGCTTCACCGGGCTTGCGATTGCTCTCCTGTCTCCGGCGTTCGGCTACCTGTGCGGCGCCCCCTACTCGCTCCTCTCCTTCAACGAGTTCTGGGCCGGCCTCTCATACGAAGTGTGGCACTACAGCGTCTCCGGGCACGAAGGGCACAGCGCAACACCTGGCTTTGGGCAGGCGCTGTTCTACCTGCGGTGGATGGCGTCTGATGGCCTAGGTCCAGTTGCAGCGGCGCTAGCCGCAGTTGGAGCTATCTCATGCGCCCTGCGCCGAACCCCTGAGCGGCTCGTGTTCCTTGCGTTCCCCGTCGCATACTTCGCATTGATGGCGGCGCAAAAGACAAACTTCACCAGGAACATGGTGGCAATAGTGCCATACCTCGCGGTGGCTTCTGCCATTGGCCTGCACCGCATCTCTCAAGCGCTGCGCTATGAGCCGGTCCGGCTGCTAATCTCATCGCTGCTCGCGCTCTCAGCCTTCGCGACCCCGCTCCTGGCAGCCTCTCGAATTTCGCTGATGGAAGCGATCAAGCCAGAGAGTCGTGAAATCCTGCGTGAGTGGCTAGAAATGGGGGGCTCCCGCGGAGATGTGGCTCTGGCCGGCGCCATTCAAGCTGCCCCCGCGTTGTGGCGACACCCAGGGGTCGTGGTATTCAACAGCACCGTTACGCCTCTTGCGCAGTTGGCACAACAAGGCGTCTCGCTCGTAGTGCTGCCGGCGAACGAAGCAGACGCTGTGTCGCTGCCCTTCGCCGTCGATCTCGCTATTCCGGGGAATCCAATCAACAGGCATGAGCCAGAGAATCCGGCCATCACCGTGCTGCGTGTGACAGACCAAACGCTTCAAGCCGCGCAAAAAGAGTTCCCGGCGCAACTCTCGCTTGTATCAAAGGATGGGCAGCTTTCCGTTGAATGTGGCTCTCGCGAGGAGCAGCACTGCTGGCTTCAATCCCACCAGACTGAACTCTCACTCCCCAGGGGCACAACGCGCTTCACGCTACAGGCTATGTCTCCCTGGCCTGGACAGCAGGTCTCTGCCTTCTCCTCCCAAGGAGAGCTGCTCGCCTCAATCAGACCAGCAGCACCCGGCGAGTGGGTGCCTCTCACTGTTTCCATCCCAACCAAAGCTAACTCGGTCACAATTCAAGTTGAGGTCATTCACGCACCTGACGATCAGGGTCTCAGCCAAGATTCGAGACGGCTCGGAGCTGCTATTAGGGCCGTTTCAGGGCAGGCACCACGCTAGGTCAGCTCGACCAGGCGAATACCAAAGGGCAGTCGATTCGTGCACCTAGCTAGATCGCTCGGGCAGCTTATAAGCATGGGAAAAAATTGAGCCTCAGGTTATAAGGCACTGACGCAGATAGCCGACTCTACTCTGGGTGGGTAGTGCTGGAGAGCTGCTCCGAGCACTTGCGACGTTACGGCATGAACACGAGCACCAATCTCTTCCAACCGCGCTTTTGCTGCTCGCCTCAGCAGCGAGGCAGAAAAATCCGCTATGCCGCGCTCTCAATTTTCTTTGCTTTAAGCTCTTCAAGTCCGGCGCTAGCGGCTCAGAACTCCGACGACTCAGGGGCTGGCGCAGTGTTTCTGGTGCTGCTCCTTCTCTTTATTGGGCTCGCCTGCTTCGTCATATACTTTCTGCCCACAATCATCGCCTTCAGCCGGGCGCATCCGAACCGCTGGCCGGTCTTCTTGATAAACCTATTCTTCGGGTCCACCGGCATCGGATGGCTCGGCGCTCTCATCTGGTCGCTTCACAAGGTGCACGATCCAGTTTCTGGTCGCAGCGCCGGCGGTGAGTCTGGGCTTAATATATTCGCCAACGACGCAAAGATCGTTGAGCTCAAGACTCCACCGGAGCTTCCGAAGTCGGCTGGCCCTTCCCCGAACATCGCTGACTTAGAGAGGCTCGCAAGCCTGTTCGAGCGTGGGCTGCTGAGCGAACCAGAATACAAGCAGCAGAAAGAGCGCCTCCTGCGTGACCTTCAGGCCTAGCAGCGAGCCGGTCAAAAGATTAGCCGCCCCCCAGCTTGCTTCCCCATGAAACCGTTACATCAGAGCCATCTGCCACGAAGGCGAATTCAGGCTGATTGCTGAGAATCTCCCCAAGCGCACTGCCGTAGGTCTCGCGTGGAGACCAGTCACACCTGAGATCCTTCAACGACCACACCCTCCAGCTCGGGTGGCGCACCCGGTACTCAAAGACTGACCCATCGCGCTGCTTCGAATATCCCCAGTAGTGCTCCGCTATAAACTCCTCCCTCGACCCTGCAGCCATCGGCGCTGCGTTGCTGAGGGCAGACGCCTCGATCCGGTGCTCGCGCCCACCCGCTCGCCAGCCGTACATCCAGCGGTGGATGCCGATTTCGTCGCTGATAGCGTGGCGCATTGGAATTGCCCTGTACTTCTCGTTGTAGAAGACCCGGGCGATGGTGGCGATCCAGAAGCGCGGAACGAGCTCGGAGATGAACACTACCCCTCGACGGACTCCGTCCGGAGCCTCTCTCCGAACGTAGAAGCGTAGGTTCACCTCGGTAAAGCTCTGATGAAACGGGACGCCGATGCCCAGCAGCTTCGTGCGATTGAAGCGCAGGCCGACCACACTCACGTACGTTGTGCCCTCAAAGCTGTCTAGCTCAATTCCCGGGCCGAGGTGCGGGCGCAGCAGCTCCTCCGGCACTCGCCACTGCAGCATGAGGAGGTGGGACCAGTGGGCCGAAAGGAAGACCTTATCGTGAGGGTGCGCAGTCGCAGGATTTGGCTCTGTCATCTCGTCAACAGTACGCCCGACTATGCGGCGCGGCTACCCTTTCCTTTCGGAGCGTGGATTAAGACAACAAGGATATTATCAAGACGTTCTCTTTTCATGCTGCGGGGGTGGTTAGCAAACCGCGCTGAGTGCGGGAGGTTAAAAAGGTTGTTTACAAAGAGAGCAGCGAACGCAGCGAGAGCCGATGAGCCCGCGCGTCTGTCCCCCCTCACTGCCCTCGCCGCTCTCTTTGTGAATATGCTCCTAACTACGCAGGGCTGCTCATCGGGCGCAGTCACCCTGTGCATTCCCAAGAGGCGCTATCCTCTTTTTTAGGCCCCAACGGGTGGACAGCTCTCGCACCGGGGAGGTAACCTCTAGGCATGATCGTGGTCACTGGTGGCGCCGGCTTCATCGGCAGCGCCTTCGTCGCAAAGCTGAATCAGGAAGGGATCTCCGAGATCCTCGTCGTCGATGAAGAAGGCTCTCCGGCCCGAAAACACAACCTCGACGGCAAGAAGTGCTCCCAGTTCCTGGACAAAGGCTCTTTTCTCAACCAGGTGCTAACTCGAAAGCTGCCGAAGGGCGTCACAGCGATAGTGCACATGGGCGCATGCTCCAGCACGACCGAGACGAACGTCGAGTACCTTCGGCAAAACAACCTCGAGTACACGAAGGCTCTTGCCGAGTGCTGCATGGAGAGCGGTATCCGCTTCGTCTACGCGAGCAGTGCTGCCACCTACGGCGGCGGGGAGCAAGGATACAACGACGATGTTTCAAAGCTTGACTCACTCAAGCCTCTCAACCAGTACGGAACCTCGAAGCACCTCTTTGACATCTGGGCACGCGACCACGGACACCTCGGGCGAATTGCTGGCCTGAAGTTCTTCAACGTGTACGGCCCAAATGAGTACTACAAAGGCGACATGTCGAGCGTCGTCTGGAAGTCGTTCAACACCATCGAGAAGACCGGCTCTTTCTCGCTCTTCCGCTCCCACCGCCCAGACTACAAGGATGGCGAGCAGAAACGCGACTTTGTCTACGTCAAGGACTGCTGCGAGATCATGTGGTGGCTTCTCAAGACTCCAGGCGTGAACGGACTCTTCAATGTGGGGTCCGGGAAAGCGCGTTCGTGGAACGATCTTCTCGCAGCTGTGTTCAGCTCCATGGGGAAGCCCTGGAACATCTCCTACATCGACATGCCTCCCCAGCTCCGTTCCCAGTACCAGTACTTTACAGAAGCCCCGATGGGGAAGATTCGAGCCGCTGGCTTCGCCGGGAAGATCCACTCCCTCGAAGAGGGAGTCACTGATTACGTAACCTCGTACCTAACGCCGCCGCTCAAGCACTGGTAGTGCTCCAAAAACGCCCAGCTTGCGACAGAAAACGCCAGCCAGAGGCGCTAAATCCCCAGGCTACGCGTTGATTTTCACTCCACGCCGAACCACACTCAACCGCTGGGTTTGAAGGTTTTTCTCTTACGGGAGCGCAGCTCTCAAGGAGGCAATGATGTTGTACGAGCACTTGTCAGAGTGCCCGAAGGTCGACGGCTTCAGCCGGATTGTTGCGGCTTTCGGAATCGTTGGGAGAGAGAGCAGTCTCTCTCCGAACACCGGACTGCCGGTGCTTCTCATGAAGCAGCGCAACGGTGATGGGGAGTTTCCGTGGTGTTGGGACCTGCCGGGCGGCGCTGCTGACCCGGAGGACGCCATCTCGGATGACGACAGATCGATCGAGGGAAAGCACGACAGGTCGATTCGAAAGACTCTGCAGCGTGAGATCCTTGAGGAGGTTCACGTCCGGTCCGACTACCACTTCCGCATCGGTGCTCCCCTCTATGAGGTGCGCACTTCTGAGAGGAAATTAGTCGAATACCACCTGTTCCTCACAGTTCCCTTCGGCCCGCCGAAGGAGAGCAGAGAGGCGATAAATCTGGCGTGGGTCAACCCGCAGTCAGCGCTCGGACTTAAGGTCGCAGGGCTCGCCCCTGAGTCTAAGTCGATGGGACCGATGGCTATCCTGATGTACGACGGCTTCTCTGTTCTCAGCAAACCGATGTACGTCGGGCCGCTGACAAAAGAGATAGCCGGGCTTGCTTGCTCAGACCTCTCTTCCAACAGCTTTAGCTTGCTGGACGGTGGGGCTTACTTCGGCAGGCTTGCATCGGATGGTGCCGTGAAGATCTACCGCAGGCTCAACCCGTTTGTGCCCCGTGGACACTTCGTTGGCGACCTGGAGTACCTCGCGTAACCACTCAAGGTTGTAACAACCCTTCCCGCACCGAGAGGGAACACAATATCTCGGCACCTTTATTCTTGCCTACAGCTGCCCATATCGACGCGTATCGTGCGGGATCCTGGCAGCTGCGATCTCGCTCCCTGCGTCTGAGAGTTGCAGGCCTGGTCTCCATACATCCGGCCGATTTGCCATAGACTCGCCTAGCGGGCCCCCATCTGAGCTGCAGAAGTCGGTGACCGGAGCCTTGTGCTAACGAGAGACTCTCGACGTGGGAGGTACTCAAGGATCTAAGAGTGGCGCAGGCTCAGCCGCAGAAAGCATATGGAAACCTCAGCCTCTAGCCATGGGAAGCTCGCAACCAGCAGCGAGCAAACATGAGGGAGGCCTGCTGTTTGTCAAACAGAGCTGTCTGCCGTTGAAGAAGAATCGTGTTTTTTCTAGAGGCGCTCATGAGGCGCAGCTTGGGGAGAAAGGATCTCAAGCGACATGCCCCTGGACAATCGTCGGATGTGTCGCTTACGGCCCCCCAAGCGCAACGGCGAATCGGGTCCCCTACCGCCGCAATCAGGACCCGGCACAACGTCAGCTGACTAAACCCTGAATTTGTAACAGTTTTGTACCTTTTACGCCCGGTGCCAAAAAGCTGGCACCTCAGCTTCAACGCCCCTCATCAACCAATCTGACGAAGGGGTTATATGCACATGCAAGGAAGCTGCACTGAGGTGCTGAGATTCGAAATACCGGTTAACGGCGAGGCGTACCGCTCGTTAGTAGCCAGCTTGCGCGGGTCTGGCCAGACCACACTGTCACGAGCGCTTCGTAGCGGTGTGCGCGCGCAGGTCGACCTCGACCTTAGCACTCGCAGTTTCTCAGTCAGCACCTTAGGGAGCCATCGGCTGCCTAGTGCTATATCGGTAAAGCCAGGCAGCGCCACTCACAACAGTATCGCTCAGCTCATTAGCAGATCAATGCGCGGTCAGGAGCACCAAAGCGTTGCATCTCTCATACGAGACATCATTGACGCTACTCCGACCATCTCCGATGAAATCCTCTCGATTCGAAAACAAGACATCGAGATTCGTACCGGCGCGCGCTCTGCTGCAGCCGTCTCTCCTTTGCACTCGATCCAGCTTTTAACAGAAGCAGCGCCAACAATCTCGCTCGACCTAGACGACGCGCCCACGCTCGTCATACCAGAGTCTCAGGATGCCCTGCTGGCATTCGCCACCGAACGTCTTAAAGCTGAGCTGTCTGTGCTTGAGCCGCTCAACACATCGGTGCTTGAGAATACCGTGACTCTTCGGTCTGCTATTCGAATCCCAATCATTTCTGACGTGACGATCGATATCTTCGCCCACTGGGGAGCATACGATGATCTTGCGCCCGCCTGGCAAGATGAGCAGCTCACGAGCCAGCCCGCACCCGGCGGCACCGCCACCGTCGACCACCGCCTTCACGTTCAGACACGCGGCGACTACGGCGTTACTCTCTTTGCGCAGGTTCGAGGCTCACACGAACAGGTGTGGATCGGTCGGCCAAGCAGTGAGGACTCGCGCTTCTTTGTGGCTCAGGATGACCTTCACCTGACTCGTGCTCGCGAGTCAGACCTGGATGTGCTTGACGCATGGTGCGTTGAGACTATCCAAAATGCGCTGAGCTTCGGAACGGATCTCGAAGATGCTTGCGAAGCAATTCTCGCCAAGGTTCCGCATGCTCCCCTCGGAGAGCTGCTTGCGCGTGTTGCACCCTCACTGCCTGTGAGAGCGCTCTCATGTGCCCAATTTCATGCGCCACTCGCTGCTTCAATGCAGCTCAACTACGGAATTGGGGAAGTTCTCTTTGCAACACCGGAGGGCCCACACGCCGCCGCTGGCGGGCTAGCGCAGGTAATTTCAGGGCTTCCTCCGGAACTCTCCCGCGAGGGAATCCCCGTGACGATTATTGCGCCGCTCTACCGCTATGCAAATGGCAATAAGCACAACGATGCCCAGCACATCCTCTCTCATGGAATCAAGTTAGGGAACGCTACCGTGCTGCCTCGCTATGCCGGCTCAGTTACGGTCAACCTCGGACCAACGTATCACTCTGGCACCACCTCCTGCCGACGAGCTCCGAGCGCAGTACCAATCAAGGTGTATGAAGCTGCGCACAGCAATATGCGCGTCTTCCTGCTCGCTAACACATCGGTTTTCGATAGGCTCTACCAACCCGTCTTCGCCGACGAGCAGCTTCGGCGCGCTATTGTGTTCTCGCGTGCAGTGCTTGAGACCGTAGCCGCAAAGCATCTCGGGATTAGGCCCTCTGTCCTCATTTCAAACGACTGGATGACAGCGTGCATTCCAGCCTTCGCCGCACTAGATCCGGCGTACCAGAGAGTGCCCTGGCTCAGGGAGTGCAAGACGCTGCACATGATTCATAACGGAGGCGCTGACTACCACGGGCGCCTCCCTAACAATATTAGCCACGAAGACCTCTGGCCGATGCTCAACTTGGCGCCCGAGCACTTCTTCGGGTTTCGTGACCCTCACAGCTGGTCGTTGCTCAACTTCTCGATGGCGGCGGCTCACCACGCACACGGAATCCTGACAGTTTCGGAGCCCTACGCCCAGCAGCTGCTGGCTCCCAGCGGCGGAGACGGGCTTGAGCATGTGCTCCGACACAAGCGCGATCTTGTCTTCGGCATCAGCAACGGCATCAGTAGGCCAGAAGTGAACCGATACCTCTCCCTTGTCGCCGGAAAAAGCGGGGAGCCTTTCACGTCCCTCGATGAGGTTCTTGAAGCGAAGATGATTACAAAGACCCGTATCCAGGAGCGCTACGGACTCACGCCATCAACGAACGCCCGTCTCGCCAGCTTTGTTGGTCGTATGGCCGAACAAAAGGGCCTCAGCTTGCTCTCCGGATTCGTTTCAGGCTCAAACCTCTCAACGCTAGAGGAGCTGCTGGTGAAGCACCCCGACCTTCAGATCCTTGTGGCTGGCCCAATTACCGAGGGCGACGAGTCATCACGCACGATTCGCGGAGCGCTAGACTACCTCAGGGCGCTCTACCCCGGAAGAATCAGCGCGGTTTTTGACTACGTTCCGCACCCTACCGCGCTTGAAATTATGTTCGGGAGCACCTTCTTTCTAATGCCATCTCGTTTTGAGCCGGGCGGAATCACGCAGCTCGAGGCCATGGCCTGCGGAACTCTCGTTATCGGAAGGAACGTTGGCGGGATCTCAAGCACCATCGATAACTTCTGCGGCAGCTCAGCCACCGGAAACGGCTTTCTGTGCAATGACTACACGGCCACGGCTTTCGCCAACACCTGCCACTGGGCGCTTCAAGAAACTCAATCACCGGCAACCTATCGGGCTCTCGTGCGCAACTCGCTTGAGTCGCGCCACAGCTGGTCGGATCGAGTCCCGAATTACCGCTCTATGCTACAGGCCCTGCTTGGCTGCAGCAGCCCCAACGGCGCTCCTGTGCAGTAAGGGGATGGTATCCTCTGCTTGCTGAGGATACCCTGCTGCCCATGAAGATCTCGCGAATCCGCTCATACCGCATTATTAAGCTCGCTCTCTGTCTCGTATTCACTCTCCTTGCGCTTAAGCTTCAGAGCGCAGACACCCAAGCCTTTCCCCGAGAGCGCGCCGTTGTGACGCGCGTTGTGGACGGAGACACGATCGTCGTTCGACTTGATTCGGGCAAGAGCGAGCACGTTCGCCTGATCGGGATCGACACCCCCGAGAGCAAGCCCAACAAGAGAGCTGGACTCCAATCCAAGCGCTCTGGACGAGATGAGTCGACGATCATCGCTCTCGGCAAGGAGGCTTGGCGCAACACGGAGCTGCTAGCGCCCGTGGGCACACAGGTAGAGCTTGAGTACGATGTCCAGCAGCGCGACAAGTACAAGCGGCTTTTGGCGTACGCGTACCTCTCTGACGGGCGGATGCTCAACGAGGAGATTCTGCGTGCCGGCTACGGAAGCCTCCTCACTATCGCACCCGATGTCCGCTACACGGAGCGCTTCAGGAAAGCCTACGAGGAGAGCCGTGCAGCCGGACGTGGGCTTTGGGGAAAGGGCGTGGACTGGTAGCAGCCAAACAAGGGGGACAGCCCCCTTAAACCCGACGGCAAAGTTCGGGCTACAAGCATCAAATCCTTTTTTCGCGCTTAGACTTGGCGATTTTAGTCGCGAGAATCCAGGCGGGGGTTCAGAAACGCTACAATAATCTTTCGCCTAGCCATAATATCCGGATCCCGTCGCCCTGTTCAGAT
>CANLJX010000015.1 GCA_947491545.1 Deltaproteobacteria bacterium | reverse complement strand
AATTATTGGAAGGCGTTTCAAGCTAGCGCACATATTCTTCGGTCACGGGAAGACGATCGAGGTCTCTACGTTCCGCGACCTGGTAGAGTGGACTGAGCCTGTTGAGAGCGAGCAGCAGCCTTCTTCCCCAGCATCTCCCGTGATGAACGACAACATCTACGGCACAGAGAGCACTGATGCGGTCCGCCGTGACATTACGATTAATGGCCTCTTCCTCGACGTTTCGACGATGGAGATCATCGATTACGTCGGAGGCATGGAAGATCTCAAACGAGGCATCGTGCGGGTTATTGGAGTGCCGGAGCTTCGCTTCAAGGAGGACCCCGTGCGCATGTTGCGAGTGGTGCGCCACGCAGCCCGCAACGGCTTTAGCATCGATCCCTCTTGCTGGAGCGCAATCCTCGATCACTCATCGTGGATCACCCAGTGCTCGCAAGTGCGAGTATTTGACGAGCTCAAGAAAGACTTCTGCTCTGGCTGCTTCCTCACCATTTTGTCGCTGCTAGGAGACACGGGCCTGGTAGAGTACATTCTTCCAGAACTGCTTGAGAACAACGGGCGCCTTCTCTCCGCTGAGAGCGATTTCAGCCAGTGCCTTGAAAAAATTGACGACCTGGTACTGTCCGGGGAGGGTGTTTCTCCAACCGTTGTGCTGACGATTATTGCGCTCTTTATCGCAGGCGACTCTATCTGGCTCAAAGACCTGGCTGAAACACTGCCTGAAGCGTCCGACCTCGGCGAGAGGCTCAGCGCATGTTTTACCCGCCTGGTAGTGCCTCGCAAGGAGCGGGAAAAAATCCAGATGCTCCTCTCTGTCTGGTCCAAAGTGCGATCAACTCCGGTCCGAGCCCTGAAGCCAGGCTCGTACCGGCGCTCGTCGCTGCTGCCGGAGCTCATTAGCCTGCTTGAAGTCTCGTGTCTCACGCGCGAAGATGCTCAGAGACTTAACCTGCTGCGTCCCCTCCTCGATGACGAGGACGCCGTCCACCACGACTCCGAGCCGCGCCAGGCCGGAGCGGGACGTCGACGCAGGTAGAAGACCGAGCACGATGACAAGCACTCTTCAAACCAACAACGTGACCAAGCGCTACGGAGGCCGGAAGGTCGTCGACGGCGTCTCAATATCGGTCAATGCTGGCGAAGTAGTCGGCCTTCTCGGACCAAACGGAGCAGGCAAAACCACGACTTTCTATATGTGCGTAGGACTCGCAGCTCCTGACACTGGAAGCGTCACTCTTAACGGGACAGACATCACGCCGGAGCCGATGTTCTCTCGTGCAAGGCTAGGGATCGGCTACCTGCCTCAAGAGGCCTCAGTGTTCCGAAAACTATCGGTCCGGGACAACGTTATGGCGATCCTCGAGACGATGGACTTCAGCAGTCGTGCGTCCAGGGAAGAGCGCCTCACTGAGCTGCTAGACGAACTCGGCTTGCTTGGACTCAAGGACAGCATGGCGAGTGCTCTCTCTGGTGGTGAGCGTCGGCGTGTAGAAATCAGCCGCTGCCTGGCGCGTAACCCGCAATTCATCCTCTTGGACGAGCCATTCGCGGGAATCGATCCTCTCGCTATCAAGGACATTCAGGAGATAGTTTCTGCCCTGAAGAGAAAAAGCATCGGCGTCCTGATAACAGACCACAACGTGCGCGAGACCCTCGGCATCTGCGACCGTTCCTACATCCTCGTCGACGGCAAAGTGCTCGAAGAGGGCTCTCCGCAGGAGATCGCCCAGTCCGAAAAAGCCCGCAGGTACTACCTCGGTGGCGACTTCGAACTCTAGCCGTGTCGTAGCCATCTTCGGGGACCGAAGACTGCCTACTGAATCGTGACTTGGTAGTTCGTGCGGAACTTACTGCCTGTGTACCCACGAATTAGCAGCGCTCGCTCGAAGCCCCCTAACCCATTAAAGACAAACGTTTTTTTAAGGCCTGCTCGAGACCAGCAGGTATTTGTGCACGGAACTTGCAAAAACATCAGCCCCTAATCCTCACTTTTGTCATCTATTCAGGAAAGGGTTGCCCTACACTAGGGCTCCCACGGAGGTGACAAAAGCCGTTCTATGGGACTCGAGACAAAATTAGTTCAAAAAATGGGGCAGTCGCTTCTCATGACTCCCCAGCTCCAGCAGGCCATCAAGCTACTTCAGCTCGGTCGCCTGGAGTACAAGGAAGCGATCGAACGAGAGCTTCTCGAGAATCCTATGCTTGAAGAGGCTCGCGAGGAGCAGGAGACGCATTCTCTCCCTGCCCCTGATGCTGACTCCAACGTAAGCCCGACGGTGACTGCGCCACTCACGAATGGCACAGCGGACGAGCGGCCGTCTGACGCCAACCAAACCGAGCCCAAAGCTGATTGGGAGGATTACTACGACTCCTTCACTGACTACGAGGGCACTGCTGGCGCAAAGGGAATTACTCAGTACGACGACCGCCAGCCGCCCGAAGTCGTCGCAACTATAGCCGATAGCCTTGAGCAGCACCTTCTTGAGCAGGTGCGAATGTACGACTTCTCGATGCGGGATTCCGTGATTGCACAGAACATCGCCGGCAACCTGACTCGTGATGGCTTGCTTGAGTGCACACACGAGGAGCTTGCTGTCATGTGCAACTGCCCGGTTGAGGACGTAAATGCCGTGGCAGACGTCATGCGCTTCTTCGACCCGATCGGTTGCTGCACCCTCAGCCTGCGTGAATGCCTCACAACGCAGCTTGAAGCTCGCGGGCTAGCCAATGGCCTTGAGGCAAGGATCATCGCACTGCATACGGAGAAGCTTGAAAAGCGCAAGTTTGAGTCAATAGCCAAGGCCGAGGGGGTGACTCTTGAAGAGATCGCAGCAGCGATGAACACCATACGCTCGCTTGAGCCTCGGCCAGGTCGGCCATACTCCGGGGACTCAACTCGCTACGTCATCCCTGACGCATACGTCCAGAAGATCGGCGACGAATGGGTAGTAGTTCTTAATGAGGATGGCCTGCCTAAGATTCGAGTGAATCCATTCTACTCAAGCATGCTCAAGGCCCCAGCAGGCGATGCGGCGTCCCACAAGGCTTACTTCACCGAGAGACTGCGTGCTGCGTCATGGCTGATCAAGAGCATCCATCAGCGACAACAGACAATCTACCGAGTAACAGAGAGCATCATGAAGTTTCAGCGCAACTTCCTCGAAAACGGAGTGGAAGGGCTGCGACCTCTTGTGCTGAAAGATGTGGCAGAAGACATCGAGATGCACGAATCAACTGTGAGCCGCGTCACCTCGGAGAAGTACGTCCACACGCCGCGTGGAGTGTTCGAGCTTAAATTTTTCTTCACTTCAGGAATCAAAACTGACGGCGGCAGCGACATCTCATCCTCGGCAGTTAAAGACCGTATTAAGGCGATAATCGCCGCGGAGTCCCCTCAAAATCCCGTAAGCGACCAGCATATCGTTGACCTGCTCAAGCAGGACAAGATCGACATCGCCCGTCGCACCATCGCTAAGTATCGGGAGACCCTAGGCATTCCGCCTTCCTCTCACAGAAAACAGTACTTCTAGCACGGGTCCGCATAAGAGCTTCCAAGGGTCATGTCGGTCACCCAATCTGCCGAGTTACTTATTAGTGGCTGGTAGAGCAGGCTCACGGGAACCGGAACTACATGTTCAAGTAAACCCATGATCTACCTGTGTTTTACCGATATTTTTCTTTACTTTCCTCAAGCATGCTGACTACTTTGGTTCGGCTGAGTCCACCGGATGCCAACAAGCCGGGCCGTCTGCCTGGTGCGGTTTTGGGACGGACTACAGTCGTGGCGGAAGTAACGAAGCTTTGAGGGAAGAAGAAACCGCGTAGGCTCGAAAACGGAGGAACCATGAGCAACTCAGCTAGAGTGATCAACATCAATATCGCTTTCCTAAACGTCGAGGCCACTGACGCCATCAAGCAGTATGCGACAGACAAGGTGAAGCACTGCGTACAAAAGTTTGCTCACCAGGACACGGAAGCCCACATCGTGCTCAAGGTCGAGAAGACTCGGCAGATTGCAGAAGTATCTATGCACCTCTCGGGCCATGACTTTATAGTTAAGGAGGAGAGCGACAGCTTGTACGCATCAATCGACAAGCTTACGGACTCACTCTCGCAGCAGCTTCGTAAGCACAAAGAGAAGGTCACCAGGCACCATTGAGCAGCTTTGCAAAATTCGGGCATATCCAGTCCCTATTTGTGGTCACCGGCTTGTCCGGTGCCGGCAAGTCGTCGGCAATGGATCTGCTGGAGGACTGCGGGTACTTCGGTGTGGACAACCTGCCGGTGCCGCTTCTCAACAGCTTTCTTGAGCTGTCGAAAAGCGCGCCGGAGCGCTACGCGCGAACCGCCCTATTGCTCGATGTGGACTCGCAGGAGAGCCGAGCGCAGCTTTTGCCGCTCATTAGCGGCGAGGGGTCCAGGCCTTCCAACCTCAAATTGATCTTCCTGGATGCCGACACGCGCTCAATCGTCAGGCGCTACAGCGAGACTCGGCGACCGCATCCCGGCTTTGATCCAGCCAAGGACAAGTCCCTTGAGGAGACAATCCAGCGAGAACGTGCCCGCTTGCAGCCCATCAAAGAAGCCGCGGATCTCGTTCTTGATACCTCCTCAATGAACATTCATGCGCTCAAGCGTGAGTTGCGTGATTTTCTCCAGAACCTCGGGACAGTGTCAGCGAGAAGCATGCTCGTTAATTTCCTCTCGTTCGGCTTCAAGCGCGGCACGCCGATCGACTGTGACCTGATCGTCGACGTAAGATTCCTCAAAAACCCCCACTTCATCGAGGATCTGCGCGAGCAAGATGGTCGCGACCAACCTGTAAGGGATTACGTCTTCTCGTCCCCGGACGCCGCTGAGTTCGTCAGGCGCTACGCCGAGCTGCTGTCATTCTTGCTGCCGAAGTACCAGTTTGAGGGGAAGGCGTACCTGAACATCGGCGTCGGTTGCACTGGCGGAAAGCATCGCTCTGTCGCAATTGCAGAGGCTCTCAGCAAGACTATCGACCCCTCTCGCTACCTGGTTAGCGTTAAGCATCGAGACATTTAGCGCACCGCAAGGTCGCTCGCGGTTCCCAACAGCCCTCCGCACATACCGCAGGGAGAGCGTCCCCGCGGCAGGGCAACCGCGTGCCGGCGCCGGACCAGGCCGCTCCAACCAACTGACTCCACGGGCTTTACCTGCCCCGTATTTTCTCTCCTCCCCGAGGGCATTTCCGGTCATCTTGATAGCTGGAGGAGCGCGTTTTGCAAGCCTAATTATCCCTTGTTGAAACGTCATTGTTGGACGTATTCTGGCGCGAATTCCTCCGTACAGAGAAACGATTAGGAGACATACCCGTGACGCTCAGCAACTTCCTCTTTACCTCAGAGTCCGTCGGTGAAGGACACCCGGACAAGGTCGCAGATCAGCTCAGCGATGCGGTGCTCGACGAGTTCCTCAAGCACGATCCCTCCGCGCGCGTCGCGTGCGAAACCCTCGTAAAAAACGATGTGGTGATACTCGCTGGGGAGATCACATCAAAACATGTTGTGAACTACGAGAAGCTCGTGCGAGATGTCGTGAAAGATATCGGCTACAACGACCCTAAGCTCGGCTTCGACGACCAGGGCTGCTCTGTGATGACTTTCATGAGCCAGCAGTCTCCTGACATCAGCATGGGAGTCAATGAGCACGAAGGGCTTCACAAAGAGCAGGGGGCTGGCGACCAGGGGCTGATGTTCGGATTCGCCTGCGACGAAACTCCGGAACTCATGCCGCTTCCAATCTCGCTGTCGCACCAAATTATGAGAACCCTCGCCCGTGACCGCCGAACCGAGCGGGGAGCATTCCTCAAGCCGGACGCAAAGAGCCAAGTTACGATTCAGTACAAGAACGGCCGCCCAGAGTCAGTGCACACGGTAGTGGTCTCGACTCAGCATTCCGAGGAAGCCTCGCTCAAGCAGGTTGAGGAGTACGTAATCGAGAACGTGATTAAGAAGGTGGTGCCTGCCCAGTACCTTACCCCCCAAACGAAGTACCTGATCAACCCAACGGGTCGTTTCGTAATCGGCGGACCGGTTGGAGACTGTGGACTCACCGGCAGAAAGATCATCGTGGACACCTACGGCGGATACAGCCGGCACGGTGGCGGCGCATTTTCCGGAAAGGATCCATCCAAAGTCGACCGCTCGGCAGCCTACGCCGCTCGCTACATAGCGAAAAACGTCGTAGCGGCAGGACTGGCGCAGAAGTGTGAGGTGCAGGTCGCATACGCTATCGGCGTTGCCAAGCCCGTATCCGTTTACGTAGACACCTTCGGCACTGGCAAACTGCCGGAGGAGAAAATTTCGGCTGCAGTGCAGGAGATCTTCGACCTTACCCCGAGGGGCATTATCAAGACCCTTGAGCTCCTCAAGCCCATTTACCGACCTACTGCAGCGTACGGTCACTTCGGTCGCGATCCTGGGCAAGACGGCAGCTTCTCATGGGAGAAGACGGATAAGTCTGCCGCGCTTAAAGCGGCTCTTGGCTAATCCAGCCAGGATACCAGCTCCGAAGCCCGGGATTCCCTTCTGAGAAGGATTCCGAAAAGCTGAAAAAGCTTTGATAGGCGTTGAGCCTCGCCCATACTCTTTAGTGGTCACACCCTAAGTGTGTGGTGGCGCGGGGCTTGTATGTCAAAAGGCAAGTCATCAGTACTTTCGGCACGGGAACGCTCTTCGGCGTGTGCTCCGATGTCCGATCTCCAGCCAGATGAAGTCTTGCGCGTTGTGGCGTCGCTGCAGCTCCTGCTTGAGGAGCGATTCCACAACTCGGCAGAACCCGCTGTCGTGAGCGCCTCAGATTTGGGCACGTCTCTGCGCGTGATTGTCTTCCGTGCCAGCGGGTTCACAGCTCCCGTAGTGATGGTAAGCCCTGTTGTGGTCACACACTCCGCGGAAACGATAACAGAGCCTGGCGATTTGGGGAGTTCCCATGAAACACCAATCAGCCCGGAATTCTTTCGGGGAGTCACCCTAAAGTTTAAGAACTTGCAGGGCGCGAGCTGCTTCTTTCGAGCAGACGACAGAAATGGCCTGGCGATTCCGCTGCAGCGCTGCTTTCAGGCCTTCGATGCAGCATGTGAGGCCTCAGCGCAGCCCCCTGGTGCTGCGCGTTCCCGGCCGTTGGCGCTAAACTCGTAAGTTCCTTGACTAGAACCGGTACCGAATACCCGCCATGGCCGAGGCGCCTGGAAGCGGCGCAACATCCTTGGTGAAAGACACCGCGTTCCTCGCTTTCTCGCTCAGCAGGTTTGTTCCTCGCACGAAGAACTCCCAAGTCTGCGAGCCAACCGGGAACTCTCGGCTGTAGTAGGCATTGAGCATCGTGTAGCCCGCGGTGGTGGTCTCATTCTCCGCAACCATGTCCTGTGCGAACACCTGCTGGACCTCAAGACGGACCCTGCCAAGCACGTCGTTTGAGTAGTCGGAACCCATCAGCATGCGAAGTGGCGGGATGCGTGGCAGGTAATCGCCGGTAGTCGAGCTCCGCGCCCAAACGTAATCCGGCTGGAAGTCGAACGACCACTCCTCTTTTGAGCTATCGATGGCAAAGTACTGTGCCTGGGCCTCGAAGCCAACGAAGTCTGCCTCGATCTGCTCAAAAGCGTACACCGCCAGGTCGTCTTCTTCTTCACCGGTAGGATTGAGGTTAATGTAGTTCCAGAAGTGGTTGTAGAAGCCGCCAACAGATCCACGGAACTGCCCCGTGTTCTTGCGAAGGGTGATGTCGGTCCCCAACGAGCGCTCTGGGTCTAGGTTCGGGTCGCCGATCTCATAGGCGCCAGTGGCCACGTGCGGGCCATCAGCATAGAGCTCCTGTCCGGTCGGAGCCCTCTGGGTGTTAGCCAAGGAGAGCGCAACTGAATAATCTTTAGTAGCGTCCCAAACAAGGCCTGCTGACTGGCTGAACGTATTAAAGAAGTTCGAGCCGCTATCGAGCCCAGTTCCCGAGAACCCATCGCTCTCGACCGATGCCCAATCGAGGCGACCACCGAGCTGAGCCGTCAGGCTCGGCGAGATTTTGTACTCTTCAAGGTCAAAGAGCGAGTAAGTCGTAGAGGTGGTGGGCGGCTGGAAGGCCTCCTCTCCTTCGGCTTGGAAGTGTGAGTCGACAAACTGCAATCCGAACACTCCCGTGAGATCCCCCACCTTGCGGTGGTTCATGTCGAGACGTGCCTCCAGGCCGTTCTGCTTAAACTGCGTGCCGGCTTCTACCCCTTCGAACTCAGTGTGGTCGTAGTCTACGAGCCCTGTGCGAAAAACTGCGCTATCTACGAACATCCCAGTGTCGCGCACCCCTGCCCGCACATCCACGCGCCTCCTCTGGGCATCAACGCTGATGTCCTCCTCGCCGTTAGGCACACCGTAGTTCGTATTGTAGTCGTTGACGGAAGCTCCGAGGAACCCCTTCTCAAAGATGTACGAGCTGCCGAGGGTGATTGAGTCGTTATCCACGAAGCTCCACGGGACTTTTCCCTGGGGTTCTGGATAATCGAGCGGCTCCGTCTCGCGCAGCTCCGGAGTGCGCGCGTACCCTGGGATATGGTAGTCATCGCTGCGGCTCTTGGCCCCATCGATATGAAACATGAGTGGCCCCGCTGGCGCGTTGAGCGAAAAGAGTCCCGAACGCTCTTCATCAACACTCTCGCCTCGAATCTCAGCGGTGCCGCTGAGGGGGGATGCCTGAAGCTGCTCGGGGATTCTGTTGTCAAAGACGTTTACGAGTCCGCCAACAGCACTCGTGCCGTACAGGAGCGCGGCAGGACCTCGAATAATCTCAATTCGGTCAACCAAAGCAGACTCTACGGTGACCGCGTGGTCGGGGCTGACGTTTGAGACATCAAGTGTGCCGATTCCGTTCTCCAGAATCCGCACGCGGTCACCCGATAGGCCCCGGATCACCGGTCGTCCAGCTCCAGGAGCAAAAGACGACGAGTTGACACCGGGCTCTAGAGCTAACGTGTCACCAAGGGAGTTTCGCGCTTTGAGATCGAGGTCATCGCCAGAGAGAATCGAGACAGGCTGCGATGACGAGAAGAGCGTTTCTTTGAGCGGCGAAGACTCTATTACTATGCGGTCGAGCCGGTACTCTTCCTTGTCTTGCTCGAAGGCCTGATCGGTTTCGGGAGTCTGCGCGAAGGCTGCTGGGATGAAAAAGCGAATCCCGAGCAACAAAGCTAGCGCGAGCTGATGAGTCTTATGGCGAAGCAGTGACATAGAGCCCCTTCCTACACCCCCACCGAGCATGCACCGCAGCTTCCGTAGAGCATCACTTCGTGACGAGACACACTGAAGCCCTGCGGCAGATGTGGCTCAACCCGCAACCCGCAGCCAGGAATGTCGTACACACGCCGACAGCTATTGCACTGAAAATGGTGATGGTGGTGAGCCGCCTTGGCGTGAGGCTCGTACCGGTCCCCTTCCCCCGGCACTGTGACAGGAGCGATAGCTCCATCGGCTACCAGACCTTTAATGACTCGGTACACCGTTCCTAAGCTAAGGAGCGGCACGCTGGGCTTCGCTGCTGCGAGCACCTCTTGAGGTGACAACGGTCCCCCCGCTCTCTCAATCACCGACTGAATAACGCTCTTCTGCCGAGTTTGCCTGGACACAATAAATACCTGAAAACAGATGCTAATATGAAATACATGCTACTGATAACGCATTATCATTAAGCGATCAATAGCGAGCTCCTGTTTTTCCGAGGTATCTTCTTGGAAAACGCCCCTGGCTCTTCCAGCGATCAGCGAAATCTACGAGTTGAAAAAAGCGAGCCAGCATGGAAGAACCGTCGAGGTCCGTTTGCCGGTTACTCAATCACATGCCCAAAAGCCACAACGCCCACTCTGCGAAATACGCCAACCTCCAGAACGATCTCACAGCCGGTCTGGTGGTGTTCCTGATTGCATTGCCTCTTAACCTCGGCATAGCCCTCGCCTCAAATGCTCCGCTTGCCTCCGGACTGGTGGCGGGTCTTGCGGCAGGTTTAATCGTATCCCTGCTCTCAGGAAGCCAACTGAGCATTAGCGGTCCCTCCGCCGGACTCGCAGCCTTCGTGGTCGCGGGCCAACAAACGCTTGGTTCCTTTGAGGCCTTGCTTGCTGCAACGCTAGTAGCCGGAGCGTTACAGGTACTCGCCGGATTTCTTCGCGCTGGATTTATAGCCTCGCTCATTCCGGCAAGCGTGATTCAAGGAATGGTTTTCGGCATCGGGCTTATCATCATGTTCAAGCAGGTTCCCAACGCTCTTGGCTTGAAGGCTGACTTGCACTTTGAAGAGAGCTTGCTCGGGCTCTCGTCTCAGTCGTACTGGCGGGATGCCTCCGAGATGCTTAAAAGCGCTGCCACCTCACTCAACGAGGCCTCAATTGCTATTTTCTTCGCATCGCTCTTGTTGCTGGTGTGGTGGGACCGGAAGGCCCGAGGTGGCGCGCCTTTCGTGAGGTTTGTCCCAGCTCCTCTTATCGCGGTCTGCGCGGGGTCGGCACTCAATCTGATCTTCGGAGCACTCGGGCCGGATTACGTGCTGGGAGAAGATTCGGGCCGACTGGTAAGCATTCCCGTCTTCTCCAAAATGGGAGATTTCGTGTCTCTGCTGCCTACGCTGAACCTTTCTGCTTTGGGTCGTCCTGAGGTGTGGCAGTTCGGCTTCATGCTAGCTGCAGTAGCAAGCGTCCAGTCCCTGCTCTCGCTAGAGGCGACCGACAAGCTTGACCCACTCCGCAGACACTCGCTCCCAAACCGGGAGCTCGTCGCTCAAGGTATCGGGAACATGGCAAGCGCTGCCCTGGGAGGTCTCCCGATGACCTCCGTCATCATCCGTTCATCGACGAATATCTTTGCCGGGGCATCCTCCCGCTTCGCCTGCTTCTTTCACGGCTGCCTTCTGCTCATTGCGATTTTCCTCCTTCCGGGACTAATCAACTCGATTCCATTGGCCAGCCTAGGTGCCATTCTTCTTACGATTGGCTACAGGCTCGCAAACCCCAAGCTCGTCATGGCCTCGCTCCGAAACGGTGCGGACCAGTTCATCCCATTCATCGTCACAGCAGTGAGCGTGGTGGCGCTGGACCTGTTTCACGGAGTTCTTCTCGGAACTGCGGTAGGCCTGCTTATCGTGCTCCGCATGAATTTTCACTCAGCATTCACTATCGTCCGGGACGGCAATGATTTCTTTGTTCGCTTCGCGAAAGATGTTACGTTCGTGCAGAAGTTCGTGCTTCGAAGGACTCTAGCCAAGGTGCCAGATCGCTCACGAGTGTTTATCGACGGTGGAGGTGCCATGTTCATTGACTTCGACATCCGCGACGTGGTCGAGGACTTCATCCAGTCGGCGCAGCAACGAGAAATCGAAGTCTCTGTCCTGAATATCCACGCCTACAAATCGCCGCTTTTTGTTTAGGGAGCAACGCCATGGAATCCTACAAGCGCCTCCTTCAGGCAAACCAAGATTGGGTTGAGCAGAAGCTCAGCCTTTCCCCTTCCTTCTTTAAGGAGCTCGCAAAGGAGCAAAAGCCTGAATTCCTCTGGATAGGCTGTTCTGACAGCAGAGTTCCGGCTGAGGAAATTACCGGCACACAGCCCGGAGAGATCTTTTCGCACCGCAACATAGCCAACCTGGTTAATCCAACCGATATCAACCTAGGCAGCGTGCTTGCGTTTGCAGTCGATTACCTCAAGGTGAAGCACATCATCGTCTGTGGACACTACGGATGTGGTGGAGTGAAAGCTGCACTCTCAAAAAACCGCTTCGGCATACTGGATGAATGGCTTCGGCAGATTAAAGATACTTACTACGCAAACCAAGATGAGGTGCGGGATGCCGGCGATTTCGACTCGCAGGCTGACAAGCTCGTTGAGCTCAACATTCACGAACAGCTCCGCAACCTTGTAAAATCGCAGATCGTTCAAAAAGCGTGGGCTGAAGAGCGTCGCCCAACACTTCACGGCTGGGTGTACAGCCTCAACGATGGGCGCATCAAGAATCTCTACAAGATAGAACCAGGCTCGCACATTCACCGCATCTACCAGTTTGACTTCGCTGCTCCCTAGACCACCGCTCTCCGCTCTTGAGAGCTCCACCCAGAAAGCACACGAAAAGTGAGCCTCAAATTCGCCTTAGAAATGCATCGCGCAGGCGCGTTCTCTGGCCTTTTTGATTGTTAAACTGCTGATTTCGTGCAAAAAACTCATCATGGTTGAGAAGAAGTTTCGCTTCGAGTTTTTCAGGCAAGACCTTGCCGCTGGCTTCGTAGTCTTCCTCGTAGCCCTTCCGCTCTGTCTTGGGATCGCACTTGCTTCGGGCGTGGACCCCATCGCTGGTATCATCACCGGAATAGTTGCTGGATTACTCGTGTCAGTTCTATCCGGCAGCGAGCTCAGCGTAAGTGGCCCAGCAGCCGGACTTACCGTGACGGTCATTCATGGTCAGCAGGCGATCGGGTCCTTTGAAGGCCTCCTTGTAGCCACTGCACTCTCCGGAGTTTTTCAGATCCTCTTCGGCGGTTTGAGGGCAGGGCTTTTAGCGACTTTCTTTCCCACAAGTGTCATCAAAGGGATGCTCGCAGGCATCGGTATCATCATCGCCTTCAAGCAGATTCCTCACGCGATCGGCTGGCACCAAGAGGTCGAGCTCGAAGAGAGCATCTTCTGCCTTCTTCCTGGGTCTTGCGCCCACAGCACGACCGGCTCGTTTATGGAGTCGCTCAGCGATCTAAGCCTAATCCCCCTCCTTGTTTCGGTGCTCTCAATTGTCCTGCTCATTTTCTGGGAAAGAAGCGCTGCCAAGGGATCTCAGTTTTTCAAGCTTTTCCCGGGGGCTCTGGCGGCAGTCCTCCTCGGAGTCGCGCTAAATTACGTGGTCGGCTCAGTCTCCCCTGAGCTGATGCTTCACAAAGATGCCGGCCAGCTCGTCGATCTTCCGCGCTTAAGTGGCGTCTTCGACCTATTTGATGGCGGACCAACGCTCTCCAGCAAGTGGCTGCTAGATCCAACGGTCTGGTCGACCGCGATAACTATCGCCCTAATCGGAAGCATTGAGACCCTGCTATGCCTTGAGGCCACCGACAAGCTCGATCCGCTGCGCAGAGTATCTCGACCGAACCGGGAGCTGATAGCTCAGGGAATTGGAAACATCACCGCAGGCTGCCTTGGCGGTATTCCGATGACTTCGGTGATCGTGCGAAGCTCGGCCAACATCTATGCAGGTGGCCGCACTCGTCTCTCTGGATTTATCCACGGTCTCTTCCTGCTCGTTAGCGTTCTCGCACTGCCCGGCTTGCTTACTCGAATTCCGCTCGCTGCCCTCGCTGCTGTGCTGATCCTCGTAGGGTACAAGCTCGCAAACGTGAAGTTGATAGCAAGCCAGTACCGGGCTGGAATGGATCAATTCCTGCCCTTCGCGGTGACTGCCATATCGGTGGTCTCCTTTGATTTGCTCTCCGGCGTTGCAATCGGCACCCTCGTTGGGCTGCTCGTTGTGCTCAAGATGAATTACCACTCGGCATTCAGCCTAATCCGCGACGATAACCAATTCTACCTCCGTTTCGCGAAGGACGTTTCTTTTCTGCAAAAAGTGTCTATAAAGAAGGCGCTCGCCCGCATCCCAGATAACTCGACCGTGTTTATCGACGGCGGAGGGGCGATGTTCATCGACTACGACATCTTGGAAATCATCGAGGATTTTAGGCGCTCGTCCGTCGATCGGAAGATCGAGGTGAACGTCCGAAACCTGAACCCTGTGAAATCGGCTATTTCGGCCTAACCTGAAGCAACGGAGGCTTAATGGACTCGTACAAGCGGCTGCTTCTGGCGAACAAGGCCTGGGTGCAGGAAAAGATCAACCTGGTTCCAAACTTCTTCTCTCAGCTCGCCAAGGAGCAGAAGCCAGAGTTTTTGTGGGTTGGGTGCTCTGACAGCCGTGTGCCGGCGGAGGAAGTTACCGGCACACAGCCGGGAGAGATCTTCTCGCACCGAAATATTGCCAACTTGGTGAACCACACCGATGTCAACTTTCACAGCGTACTATCGTTCGCCGTAGATCACCTGAAGGTTAAGCATATCATCGTCTGCGGCCACTACGGCTGCGGCGGCGTGAAGGCCGCCCTCTCCAGCCACCGCTACGGCATCCTCGACGAGTGGCTCAGGCAGATAAAAGACACCTACTACAACCACCAAGAAGAAGTTGATGCTGCCGGAGATTTTGAGAAGCAGGCCGACAAGCTAGTCGAGTTCAATATCCACGAGCAGCTTCGCAACCTGATGAAGACAAAAATTATCCAGAAGGCGTGGCTTGAGGACCGACGGCCAACGCTGCACGGCTGGGTCTACGGCGTGAAGGACGGGCTGTTGAAGAGCCTCTACAAGATCGAGCCCGGCACTCCGATTCATGAGGTGTACCAGTTTGATTTTTAGGGCAGCAGGGGCTTTTTCTCTGGCCTGCACTAGGCTCTAGCGGTACCAATTACCAAGAGTGTTCCCATCATACTCATAGCGCTGGAGATCTTTAGGAGGATTGCCAGTCGGGCCTGCATCTCGGATTTCGTCACGAAGCCGATCGAGCTGGCGCTGACGATCGTAGATCTCGGCTTGGTTTTTCTGGACTTTCGCTGCGCGACGCTCAGTTACCCGAGCATCGCTGTGGTAATCGATGATTGCACCGAGGGCAATTCCTACCGGGATTCCGATCGCTCCTCCGAGAAGCGCGCTGGTTGCAACATCTCCGTTGGCGATGACCGTGCCTATGATTGCTCCGGTGCCGGCACCTGCAGCGGCTCCGCCGAGACTGCCGTACGCGAGCGACTCGCCACTCACACCACAGCCTGAAACGAGCAGTGAGCTTCCAGCAACAAGCGAGAGAAAAGCCTTCTTCATGGGTAAACCTACAGCTACCTTAAATTCTTACCTTGTTATGGTTGGTCACTAGCCCCACGTTGCATTTAAAACCTCTTTTTAGGCAGTAGGGGTCTATTTCTGTTCTTATCTGTCCAAGTATAATCAACTATTCCAGCTACATAGCAGCGAGAGCGTCCAAGCCGAATTGGCGACAAAAAAAGCCCCTAATAAAGAGCCAGTTATCCGCTTAACTGCGCTACAGACAACGAATAGGGGTCATCTAAAAAAGCAACGATGCCAAAGAGTTCCCTAACAGCAGAGCAGAGACGAATGCAGGAAGACGACAGGCGCTCCAAGAACTGGAAGCGCTGGGGTCCCTACCTGTCCGAGAGACAGTGGGGCACTGTCCGCGAGGACTACTCACCAGACGGCTCTGTGTGGTCCTACTTCTCGCATGACCAGGCGCGCAGCCGAACATACCGTTGGGGCGAAGACGGCTTGCTTGGCATTAGCGACAGGCAGTGCCGTATCTGCTTCGCTCCAGCTCTCTGGAACGGCAAAGACTCTATTCTCAAAGAGCGGCTCTTCGGCCTGACCGGCGCCGAGGGCAATCACGGCGAAGACGTCAAGGAGTGCTACTACTACCTTGAGTCAACCCCGACTCACTCGTACATGCGGGCCCTCTACAAGTATCCGCAGCAGGAGTTTCCGTACGGCCAGCTCGTCGATGAGAACAGGCGCCGCAGCCGAAACGAGCGTGAGTACGAGCTTATTAACTCGGGCGTGTTCGATAACAATGAGTACTTCGACATTTTCGTCGAGTACGCAAAAGCTGGTCCCAACGACATCTTGATTAAGCTAACCGTCCACAACCGGGCTGCTGTCGATGCTCCGCTCCACGTCCTCCCAACGGTCTGGTTTCGAAACACTTGGAGCTGGGGACGTACTGGCGAGGGATACACGATTAAGCCGCGTATTTCGCTGCTCGATGACGACAGGATGTTGCTAGTCCATCCACAGCTCGATCCCTTCGTGTTTCTGCCGGACCCAGCCAATGCGGCCGTCTATCCTACTCCCCTCTTTACCGAGAATGAGACAAACCGCTGGCGTCTCTTCGGCGGCGAAAACGCTTCGTCATACGTCAAAGACGCGTTCCACCGTTACCTGATAAACGGCGAGGAGCATGCGGTTAATCCAACTCTCTGCGGCACCAAGGCGACGCTGATGTACCGGCTCAAAGTGCCCGCACAGGGTAGCTGCACCCTCAAATTTCGCCTCAAGTCATCTTCGACACCACACAAAGAGCGCTTCACAAAGGATTTCGACCGGATCTTTGAGGCCCGGCAACAGGAGAGTCGCGAGTTCTACAGCTCTATTCTCCCCGCAAACTGCTCCGAAGAGCAGCGCGCGGTGCTGGTGCAGTCGTACAGCGGGTTGCTCTGGACGAAGCAATTTTACTACTACTCAGTTCGCGAATGGCTTGAGGGGGACCCTACCCAGCCAACTCCAGCTTCACAACGCCGCAAGCAGCGCAACAACGAGTGGGAACATCTCTACAATCGCGACATCATCTCTGTTCCCGACAAGTGGGAGTACCCCTGGTACGCAGCCTGGGATCTTGCGTTCCACATGCTGCCATTTGCCCGCATCGACCCGAGCTTCGCAAAGCAGCAGCTCCTTCTCATGCTGCGCGAGTGGTACATGCACCCAAACGGCCAGATACCTGCGTACGAGTTTGAGTTCTCTAATGTAAACCCTCCAGTGCACGCTTGGGCATGCTGGCGCGTGTACCAGATGACGAAGCAAGATGGAAAGGGCGATGAAGTCTTCCTTAAGCGCGCTTTTTCGAAGCTGCTGCTCAATTTCACCTGGTGGGTAAACCGCAAGGACACCCACGGCAAGAACCTCTTCACCGGCGGATTTCTTGGGCTCGATAACATCGGGGTGTTCGACAGAAGCGCACCGTTGCCGAAGGGCGGCTCTCTTCAGCAAGCCGATGCAACGGCGTGGATGGCATTCTACTGCGCAACGATGCTCTCGATGGCTCTTGAGCTTGCCGCCAGCAACGAAGAGTACGAGGACTTGGCGTCGAAATTTTTCGAGCATTTTATCTCCATCTCCTCGGCCATAAATCACTTCGGCGGAACCGGGCTGTGGGATCAGCTCGACGGCTTTTACTACGACCAGCTTGAGCTCGACGCCACGAGCATTCCCTTGCGCGTGCGCTCGCTCGTCGGGGTAATTCCGCTCTTCGCTGTTGAGGTGATGGATAACGCCACGGTTGATCGGCTGCCTGGGTTCAAGAAGCGCCTTGAGTGGTTTATCGAGAACCATACGGAGCTCTCGAAGCAGATCTCATACACTGACCACTCAGCGCAGATCGTAATCGGCGAGAACGGCACACGGGCACCAGGGGGCGTTCGGCTTCTTGCAGTACCCTCCGCCGAGCGACTAAGCCGAATGCTCAAGTACATCCTCAATGAGTCGGAGTTTCTCTCACAGCACGGCATGCGATCCCTCTCAAAAATTCACGCAGAGTTTCCGTATCGGCTGAAGCTTGAGAACAAGGACTACGGCATTGATTACTGCCCAGGAGACTCCAACACCGACTTCTTCGGGGGCAACTCAAATTGGCGCGGCCCGGTGTGGTTCCCGATTAACGCTCTCCTGATAGAGGCGCTCGACCGTTACTACAAGTTTTACGGAGACAGCTTTAAGGTTGAGTGTCCAACCGGCTCGGGCAACATGATGAACCTAAAAGAAGTTGCTGATGAGATATCGCGACGCCTAAGCTCCCTCTTCATGCCGGGCGAGGAAGGGAAGCGGCCCTGCCACGGCGACGAGTCGCGGTACGCCACTGACCCATTCTGGAAGGATCTCATCCTTTTCTACGAGCACTTTCACGGAGACAACGGTCGCGGCGTCGGCGCGAGCCACCAGACCGGCTGGACTTCCCTCGTCTCACTCTGCATCGAACGCATTATCGAGCGATCTGATGCCGGGCAGTCGCTGACGACTCAGGAAGGGCAGCCCTCAGTGATGGACACGAAAACCGCCTCCTGAACAGCGTTTGCCTCTTCCTGCCCAATGTATACCGCCGGAAGCCCTGAGAAGCTGAACACGTTGCTCTCTCCTCCACCTTGCAGCAATCGGTGCCTGTGACGGAATTTGTCATAGAGCTGTCCTACTGAGAACGAACACTTTGTGCGGTGCACCAGAAGGGTGCTATCGCTCAGGTTCGGCGCGACCTGCTGTACAACCTGAGCGCCAGTTGGGTAGCTCGATGCGGCTGAGAGGTAGCCAAGTGATGGGACGAGCGCCGCTCCTGCTGTTCCGAGAGCGATTGCCACCCCTGCCCTTGGAGAAAAAGGACTTAAGCCAAGCGAGACGAGGCAAAGAAATGGAACCTGCAGGAAGAAAAAGTAGCGCGGATGAAAGAATGAGCCGCTTGCAAACGACAGTATCGCCGCTATCCCAACAACTGCAGCAACAATTGCGGCACATGGGGCAGCCACTAGCCACTCTGCCTGGAATCCGGCTTTTCCTGTCTTTGGCTGCCGAATAATTGCGGCGCTAAAGATTAGCACAACAGCAAGCGCAAGCACGACAAGCGAGTGGCCACAGAGCTGGTACGCTGCCACCAAGAGAGTTCCGGTGCCTGGCTCTGCTATCCAGCCAAAGCTGCGGTGGGCAGAGAGCTGCTGGTAGAGCGGAATAGCTAGTGGCGCCACGAGCAGTGCGATCACCGAGCAACCCTTCAGCACATCGATGCGCCGAACTCGAAATCCTGCTAGGGCCATCAGGCACGTCGCTGCCACAACGAGCAGGCAGAAGTAGTGCAGTTGGCAGGCTAGCGCGGAGAAGATTCCCCATAGAAGACACGCCTTGCGCGAAGGCCGCTCAACGAGCTGTCGGAGAAAAAGCCAGGATAGCAGCAGTGAAAGCTCTGCGAAGGGATATATGCGTAGTTGGCGTGCATACAAGATGTCGTAGAGCGAAACGGCCTTGAGCACCAGCACAAAGAGCAGGGTCCTTTCAGGAAGGAGTCCACTGAGCAGCCGCCACACAACACAGAGCGATGCCACGCTGGCAAGCACCCCGGGCAGGCGCATCAGCGCTGGCTCGTACCTAACCAGGCCACACCAGATGTGGAAGAAGGCGTTGCCAAGGGGCGGGTTTGAGTCCAGCCCAGCGTCACCGAAGATTGAGCTGATCGGAATACGCGAGAAGAGCGCGGAGTACCCTTCATCCAGCGAGAACGACTGGTCGAGAAGCGAGACTGCTCTCAGCGCAAATGCTACGACCAAGACTATCCAGGGGAATGCCCTCATGCGACAACGATACCGGTTTCTCGTCCGCGGGGCGACCGGGGAACAGCCTACTCAAGCCTCTTTTCGAGGTCCCGCACTACATTCATGAACGCTATAAAAGCGTCGTAGGGAGAGTCAAAGGGGCTAAAGTAGGAGTGCACAGAGCCGTCTGCTCCTGCTTTCGTTGAGATGTAGTAGACGTGGTCCGATGCCTGTAGGCGTGCCCAAGCTTCCAGGAGCTGCGCATCGCCCAACTGCAAAACCCGATTCTCAAGCGCGTACAGTCTCGACAGGCAGCTCTGTTGCATGCTGTTACCATTCCACGCGCTGGCATCCCGTGCCGCGTCCGCCCACGATGTGACTTGTGGCGTGGGCAACGGATCACGCCTGTTGGAGCGCTGAGCGGACTCCGTCGGTGTAGTGAAGCTCCACGACGGCATCGAGAGCAGTGCTTTCGGCAACTCAGAGAGAAAGTGAAGAATTGTGCTCTCAGCGTGCTGGTGCTCCCCGAAGGTTTCGTAGTCAAGAAAGATGCCGACCGTGTCCGCGTCAGCCGGTATCGTCGACAACCGCTGCGCAAACTCTTTAGCCGTGAGCGGTCGCCCTGGCCCTTCTGCGTGCCCAAAGCGAAAACCAATATCGTCAGAGAGGCGGTAGTTCCGCAGCAAGAGCGGGATGCCAGAGCCAGCGGCTGCAAATGCCGCATTAGGAGAGCGCCAACCAAGCACCGAATCAGCTCCTTCTGCCAGAATCGCCTTAAACCCAAGTTCAGCTGCCCGCTGCGCTATGGCGTCCGAGTAGAGCAGCTCAGTATTTCGAAAAGACACGGGGCTCTGCCCGAGAACATCACGAACCGTCTCGCGATGCATCTGTACCTGCCTCACGAACTCAGTGTGGCTGTAGAGCGCCGAAAGGGAGTGATAGTGCGTCTCGGCAAGAAACTCTGCCTGGCCGGTGTCAGCGATCTTGCGGAATGAGTCGAGCGCCTTCGGAGCGTAGAGCTGCATCTGCTCAAGAGCAGTTCCCGTAATCGAGAATGCAACTTTGAAGTCGCCCCCGTAGCGCTTCAGTGCCTCAAGAATAATCTCGTTCGCCGGCAGATAGCAGCGCTCGGCAGCCCGCTTCATCACGAGCTCGTTTAGGCCTTCGTCAAAGTAATTTGCACCCGTGCCAGCTTCGAAGAACGAGAACTTCCGGAGCCGAAAGGGTTGGTGGACTTGGAAGTACAGGCTGACTGCCGGCATGCGCCACCTCTCAGGACTGCCGCTACAGGGCTACGTCTTGGTAGACCGCAATCGTCTTCTGCGCGGCGGCGTCCCAATGCAGCCTCTTCACCTCCTCACGGGCTTTGCACATGAGCTCGTGCCGCAGCTCCTCGTGCAGGAGGGCGTTGATGATCATGTCCGCCATGCGGTCAACATCCCAGAAATCCGCCTTGAGGGCGTGGTCGAGAACCTCTGCCACACCGGACTGCTTTGAAATGATGGCCGGCGTCTCAAAGCTTATCGCTTCAAGGGCAGCTATGCCGAACGGCTCTGAAACAGACGGCATAACGTACAGATCGGCGATTGAGAACATCTCCTCAAGCTCTTCTCCCTGGATGAAGCCTGGGAAAAGGAAGTGGTTTTGCAGATGCAGCTCCTCGACTCGCTCGACGATTCCCGCCAGCATGTCACCACTGCCTGCCATGACGAAAAGGACATCTGGAATGTGGGGAATAACTCGTGAGGCTATATCGACAAAGTAGCCGGGCCCCTTCTGGAACGTGATACGACCGAGAAAGAGCACCACGTGACGTGGCCAGGTCTTCTTGATCTTGTAGTCCTGCACTGCTTGGCGCGGGTAAATACCGTTATGAATGACCGTCACCTTCTCCGCCGGAACGCCGTGGTGCTGCTCCAGCATGCGCTTGGTGTAGTGGCTCACGACGATCACACGGTCGGCAGCCTCAAGGCCGAATCGCTCTATCTGCTCTATCTGCTGGTTCACGTACAGGCCGCTGCGGTCGCGCTCAAGGCTGTGGACGTGGACCACGAGCGGTTTGCCGGTGAGCTGTGACAGCGCAACTGCCGCGGGGAATGTCATCCAGTCATGCGCATGGATGACATCAAACTCTTCGCTAGCTATTCGGGTGATGACGTTGCCCGTAAACCGCTCGACTTCGCGGAAGATGTCTTCGCCGTACGGGCCGCTGACTTCTGGGTAGAAATCCTCCCGATACAGCGCACTGATTAGGTCAACGCCGTACACCTCTCCATCAATAAGCGCCTTCGCAACCTTGTCGTCACGAGGAACGGCGCTTTTCGGCTTTACGCGAGCAGCTCGGGAAGCCTGGGCAGCAGAGTTGTACTGGCTCGGAGACCAGTAGGGCTGTAGCAGCGCTGGGATCCGAGTAGTCTCAAATGATGCGTGACGCCGTGACCAGCCGCCGTCGTCAGCGCTGGGTGCAGCAGCTCGACGGAGTTGATCCGTGAGCAGCATGTGGCCCGCCTGTTCGCCGCCGAAGAGCTGCGGAACAACGAAGTGAATCGACACGCCCTGCTCCGCCAAGGCCCAGGTGAGTCCCTGGCAAGCAGTCCCTAGGCCCCCAGCGATGTGGGGCGGGTATTCCCAGCCAAGCATCAGGATCTTCATAAGCGTGTCGACGGGTTAGAGGACTCGTGGAAGGGAAGGATTATACGGGTCGGTGGTATCGAAGTCCACGACACTGACCTCTGTAGATGGACGCCGCTGTCGGGGAACGCGAGAGCAACTCGGTTGCTCCTGCCTACCGCAAGGCTCCAAGCGCCAGCAAAACAACGTTTCTCGCTCTGGTCGAATGTTGGAGAACTTCGTTTTGAGTGGTATAGCCTCTCCGTTTTAGGGAATCACCTCGGGGCATACCTATGATCATAGCCGGAGACATTGGCGGAACCAAAGCACGGGTAGGACTTTTTGAACGCCGCCAAGGCAAGGTCGAGATGATCCTCTCGGAGAGGTACGTCAGCAAGGACTTCTCCTCGCTAGAGGCTATCCTGAAGCAGTTTCTCGACAAGCATCAGTCCGCTATCACCCAACGCCTCGAAGCTGCGTGCTTCGGCCTCCCCGGGCCGGTCGTGAATGGGCGCGTCAAGGTTACCAACCTGCCATGGCAAGTCGTTCAGGCTGATGTTGGGGCTACCCTCCGGCTTCACAAGATTAAGCTCGTCAACGACCTGGTGGGAACCGCGGCGGCAATACCAACCTTCGGCCAGGACAGCCTCCTGACCGTGTACGAAGGTCGCGGCTTTGTGGACCGCGGCGGCTCTTGCGTAGTCGTGGCCCCAGGAACCGGACTCGGACATTCGCTCATCCACCGTGAAGCGGGATGGAGCGTGCTTCTTGCCTCTGAGGGAGGACACGCCAACTTCGCTCCAACTAATGAAGACGAGATGGAGCTATTACGGTACCTGCAGGGTCGGTTCTCCCACGTCAGCGTTGAGTCGGTTCTCTGCGGTCCAGGCATCGCGAACATCTACTCGTTTCTTCGAGATACCGGCCGAGGAGATGAGCCCGCGCAGCTTAAGTCCCCGGACTCTGAAAGCCAGATAACCTCAATTGTAACGGAACTTGCGATGGAGGGGTCGTGTGAAATCTGCGTTAAGACGATGCGAATGTTCTGCTCGATGCTGGGCGCCCACTGCAGCAACATCGTGCTTACGTACCTCGCCACAGGTGGAGTCTACCTTGGCGGCGGCATCCCGCCAAAGATCGCTCCGTTTCTGACCAAGGGCCCATTTGTTGAGGGCTACCTCAAGAAAGGAAAGCAGAAGGAGCGGGTGGAAGCGACGCCTGTGTTTATCATTAAAGACGATCACGCGGCGCTCTTCGGAGCTGCAGCTATCGCTGCGACGCTCTAGCGAGTCATCTGCTCGGCATTCTGGCTGCCGGCTTAGCAGCCTCAGGTGACCACAACAGTCCCCTACCTTGAGCGTTTGCGCAAGGAACGGAGGTTTAGCATCTCAACCAACAGCGAGAAGCCCATCGCAAAGTACACGTAGCCCTTCTCTACGTGATAGCCGAAGCCATCTATAATCAGCACAAAACCAATCATGAGGAGGAACGCCAACGCGAGCATCTTCACCGTTGGATTCTCCTCGATGAAATCCACGATCACGCCAGAGAAGATCAGCATGACGATTACTGCCAAGATAATCGCGGTCGCCATTATCGGCAGGTTGTTCGTCATGCCTACCGCTGTGATGACTGAATCGAGCGAGAAGATGATGTCTATCAGCACGATCTGCAAAACGATTCCTCGAAGGGTCGGCATACGGCTCGGATCCTTGACCCTGAGCTCACTCTCCTCTCCAACTGTCTTTTCGTGAATCTCTTTTGTCGCCTTGTAGATGAGGAAGATTCCTCCCAGTATCAGGATAATATCACGGCCGCTTAAGTCGCGGTCGCCGTAAGCGATCATCGGTTCTGTCATCGAGGCTAGGTACGACAGGGTAAAGAGCAGCATGAGGCGAGTGACAACCGCCACTCCGAGCCCGAGCAGCCTTGCCAGGCGGCGTTGCTCCTCTGGGAGCCTGCTCGCCACGATCGCTATAAAAACGACATTGTCGATGCCAAGCACCACTTCAAGCGAAGTTAGGGTGAAGAGCGCGATAAGATTCGGGATCGTTAGGAGGTCCATGGCGTGGCGGTAGTTGTCTCACGGCTGGAGTTTTTTTGAAACTGCCCTGATTAGCCAAATGCCAGGGCCTCAACCTTGTGTATTTCGCCCTCGTCCGCCTGCTCAACAAACTGGGGCGCCAGGTGCCAAAGCCAAGTGTCGCTTCCTTTAAGCACCCGCGAGGCAGCACCTGCGCGGAGGGCATCCGCCGCTGCACCGAACATCGCGGATTCAACACGCCACTCAGCGCGTGAGGCTTCATAAAAATAGTACTCGGAATCGAAGATGAGAATGACCCGCGAAGCCATCGAGCTGAACAAGGCCCGGAGATGTGCTGATTGGAGCTCGCCCATCGATAGTGCAAGCTGCTCTTCCTCGTGCTCCGAAAGAGTGGCGTGCGTTGCGCGCACGAAGTCCCGCCAGTAGAGCGGTATCTGCCCAAGCAGGTTCAGTGAAACAATTAGGTCAAAGGGCTCGTCAGCCCAAGCCGGCCGAGGCGCATGGAGGGCAGAGAGGCCTGCCGCTAGCCTGCTTCGCCCGTCGATAGAAGCAATCTGCCGGGACCACGCAAGGATGCAAGCTGTGACATCCTCCGTCCGTGCCACGAGCTTCTTGCGCCGCTGCCCCGAACCAACGGCACGCCACACACTTCGACAGCCTGGGTCGGCGTCAATTAGGTGCACCTCCTGGCTCCGCTCAAGTAGCTCATCAGCGTCGACATCGATAAGGCGCCCAGCCCCCAGCACTCCAACTCTCAATCCGGGCGAGATCTGCTGAGCGAGAAATTCGCGCGTGTTGCGAACGTGCGGTGCCCACCAACGTTCACAGCGGCGATGGCGAGCCTCAATTTGCGCCCCCATCGTCGCGAAGCCGAGGCTCCTTGCGCGCGAGAAAAACGGTAGCCTCATCTGGATCTCTCCCCGAGCGGCCAGTAAGCGTCTTCAGTTGAGGGGCAGTCCGCTAAAATGCCGGCGCTTCCATAAGGCTGCTGAGTAGTTACCAGCAGCTAAGAGCCCCCCTGTTACGATTCGCGAGCTCTCCAGTCAGGTGCATTTGAGTTGCAACCGAGCCTTGAAGTATAACTCCGGTATGGCGTGGGAAAACCAGTACATGCAGATGGTTAAAAGCAAGCCGGGGATCATCCTTGCCGAGGAGGATCGTTCGGACGTCTCGGACGCCGCTAGGCTTGAGCTGCGGCAACGGGCAGCTTCGCACAAACGACTCTTTGTTGAGCTGGGCTCCGGCTCAGGGCTGCACCTCCTCACGCTCGCGGAGCAGAATCGTGACGCCCTCTGCATTGGCCTTGAAATCCGTTTCAAGCGAGCATTTAAGACTGGGGAAAAAGCCGAGAGGATGGGCCTGTCAAACTTGCTCGTGATGCGCTCCGATGCGCGCCAGATCGGCCAGCTCTTTGGGGACGGCGAAGTCGACGGATTTTTTGTGAACTACCCAGATCCTTGGGATAAGCGGCGCTGGCTCAAAAATCGCCTCCTCAATCCAGAGCTGCTTCTCACCATGCGCCGGCTGCTCAAGCCAGATGGGTTTCTCCGCTACAAGACTGACCACCAAGAGTACTTTGCCAGCACTGCAAAGCTCCTTGCTGACGGCGGCTGGCGGATCGCAAAACAGACAACTGACCTCCTCAGTAGCTCTTTGACAGATGAAAACATCCCAACTGAGTTCGAGTACCTCTTCAAGTCCCAAGGCAAGCCCCTCTGCATGCTCGAAGCCCTAACCTAAGCGTCCCCGCAACTCCGACTCCGACTCCGACTCCGACTCCGAAAAAGCCTTCAGGCCCGAACTAACACCCTGCAACAACTGAGCCTTCCTCCGCTTTCTCGGCCCCAGCCCAGCGCACAACTTCCCTCTTCCAAAGCATCCTAACCAATTGGGTCCCAGACTATCTCACGGCACTATGATTACCCTCGATAGAGTCACAAAACGGTACGGCTCATTCACAGCGGTGGACAGCGTCTCGCTAGCCATCCCTGCGGGTGGAATCTTCGCCTTCCTCGGAGTAAACGGCGCCGGAAAGACGACCTCCATACGGATGATGACGGGCATCCTGAAGCCGACAAGCGGCTCAATCACCATCGGAGGCTTCGACATCGTTCAGCAGCCGCTTGAGGCCAAGTCAATCATCGGCTACGTCCCTGACCGTCCGAATCTCTACCAGAAGCTGACCGGCCGAGAGTTCCTGTACTTCATCTGCGACCTGTACCGCATGGACCGCAAACATGCAGAGCGCCGCATCGACGAGACGCTAGAGGAGTACTCGCTTCAGCAGTGGCAAGATGAGCTGATTGAGAGCTACTCGCATGGCATGAAGCAGCGGCTTGCGGCATGCGCGGCTCTCGTGCACGACCCCAGAGTCCTCATATTCGACGAGCCGATGGTAGGTCTCGACCCCCACGGAGCGAAGCACCTGAAAGAAGCTCTGAAGCGCTACGCAAGCAAGGGGCTCACTGTCTTCCTGTCTACCCACTCTCTGAATGTAGCGGAGGAGCTCGCCGACTTCCTGGCGATCATCCACCGAGGCTCTCTCCTGACGGCCGGCACTCTCGACGAGATTCGAGCAAAGACGGGCCGCCAGCAAGAGGAGGATCTGGAGCACATGTTCCTCGAACTAACGTCGTCCGCAGCTGAACACTGAGCCTTGGAGCAGCTATGGAGGGTGCCGCATGACTATCATCCCCCTGCTCTTAAGGCCCTCTCTCCTCGCGCTGAAAAACCGCTACGTCTGGCGGGGAACGCGTTCGCTGCGTGAGTTTATTGGACTCTTCGCCTCGGCTTCGATGGTCGTTGCGATGTACCTCTCAACTTACGCTGCGTTGGAGGCCAGCTCGCAGCTTATCGAAAGCGGGGCCTTGGACCCGTTCATGCCTCTCAGCCTGCTCCTCACCAGCCTCTTCATCATGCTCGTTCTTTCCGCCGCGATAGCCGGCTTAGGTTCCCTATTTTTGGCGAAGGACCTCGATCTCATCCTCGCTTCACCCGTGTCCCTCGGGCGCTTCCTGCGCGGGCGGTGCAGTGAAGTTGCGCTCTCCACCGGCTGGATGGTGTGCGTCTTCGGTATGCCTTCACTACTTGCGTTCGGCTCCTTCTTCGATTGTGGAGCAGCATTCTTCATCATGGCCCCTATTCTCTCGGCTCTTGCCGTCTGCATCGCCGTCCTGGCCGGGGTTCTCGCAGCGCTTTCGTTTGGGGCCATCATCTCTCCCAGGCGAGGCCGCACGATTCTCCTGCTCCTCTTCATGGTTTCTCTACTACTCTTCTTCTGCTCGCTGAATTCAGCCTCTGTAGCGACTAAGCTTTCGTCAACGTCTCTGGCTCCGCACCTTGAGCTGCTGCGCGCAGCTTCTCAATCGTGGACTCCTGGCCGCTTCTGGGCGCGGGCGATCTTGGACATCCGGAACGGGTCATTTGCCGCCGCAGGCCTGGCGCTGCTCGCGGCTTGCACCGCTGCAGCCGCGCTCTGGGCAGCCCTGTGGCTTGTTGCCTCGAGGGCTTATTTTGCCGCCTACACGCGCCTTCGAAACGAGGGGGACCTGCTAAAACTCAACAGCCGCGCGAGCCAAACCGCAGCCCGGTTGCTGCTGCCCTTCGTGCGCGTTGACCGCCGCGCCCTGATAGCAAAAGAGTTTAAGCTTTTCGCTCGAGACCTAAGCCACACTATCCAGCTCGCAATGCTCCTCGCTATCTGCTTCATCTACCTATACAATTTCCAAACGCTCGAAGGCCCCACAAGCATGGCTGAGGAAGTTCGTGTGTTGTGGCAGCTTCTTCTTCTGCTTGTGAACGCCGCTCTGAGCTTTCTCGTCGTGACCTGCATCTGCTCACGTTTCGTCTTTCCGTCAGTTTCTATGGAGGGCACCTCCTTTTGGATTCTGCAGAGTGCACCCGTTTCGATGCGAAATATTCTGCGGGCAAAGGTAGCGGGCTGGTTTCTGCCAGTAGCTTCGATAAGTGGGGTAATCTTCATGTCTGGTGCCATGGCTATCGGCGCAGATGAGCCACTCGTGCTCGCCTCTTGTGCCGCCGGGGTCATCCTTGCCTACGGTCTCGTAGGGCTTGGAGTCGGGCTCGGGGCGCTCTTCGCCCACTTTGAGTGGGAGTACGCGAGCCAGGTCTCAACAAACGTTGGCAGCTTCCTCTTTATGGGTCTAAGCGTGCTCTTCCTCGTCGTTAGCCTGGTGCCTATCGCCCTCTCTTTTGGGGCATACGCTCTGGCGCCAAACATCCTACCCTTCTCCGATTCCCCGACGCTCATTCTCGTAGGCGGACTTGTCGTCCTAGCGATCATAAACTACGCATGTGCGGCTACGGCGCTATCTGTAGGCTCGCGTTCCCTCAAAGCACGGTAGCGCCTACAAGACAGCGCCGATAGCTTCCGCAACTTTTCACCGCTTGCCCGCGAACACTCTGCAGGGCCGTTGTAAGATGGCTCACACGCGGAGCAATGTATGATTCGAGCAACGCTACACCCCCGATCAACTCATACTCCAGAGCTCTCGCTACTGGCAGCCCAGGCGATAACGCGGCATGCTCTCGAAAACGCAGCCACCCGAGTACAACGCAGCAGAGCTCGGCTGGCGCAGAGACTCCGCTCCGCTCGTTGCAGGGCTTTCTCGCAGGGCTACCAGCAGGGTCTTGCGGCGGCACAAGGAGAGCTCGAGGAGATAGCTCAGCAGGTTCGGTCGCTCTACGGAGCTCTGTGTATGGCCGCTTCGAACGATGTCAAGGAGCTGGTCGTTGATATCTGTGAGGAGCTGATACAACGCGAAGCTCCTGATATTTTGCTCCCTTGGCTTGAACGCGCTTTGGCAATACTTGCATCGAAACGGAGTGTAACGGTCCGGGTACGGCAACGGTACTTCTCATCAGCAGCAACGCATCTTCAGGCTCATCACCTCGGCGTGCAAGTCGTTGCCGCACCGCCAACTCAAGCTGCGGAGTTCGTTCTTGTAACCGAGAGCGGCGAGATCTCCTTCGCTTGGCGCACAGCCCTTGAGGAGTTGCTGAAAGCAAGAATTACGAAATGACTCACTCCCTCCTCTTCCAGCTCAGCGGCGAGATAACATCCGTGCGAGGCAACGCTATCACTGCCCGACTTCCTCAGGCGGCTGTGGGTGATCTGTGCTGGGTTTCAACTCGAACAGGGACCCCGCTGCTTGGGCAGATAGTTTCCTTTGAAGGCACGCTGTTCTCCCTCGCAATTTTCGGCGAGCCACACGGGATCTGTCCCGGGGCTACCGTGGCGACAAATGGCTCTTCACTCTCAGTGACTGTTGATGAGAGCTTGCTTGGCCGTATCATCAATCCACTCGGTGAAACTATCGACGGCCGACCAGAGCCTCTACAATGCCGCTCAACGCGGGACGTGATTTGCAAGCCGCCAACAGCCTCCGAACGTCCTCTGATCGACTCGCCATTTCTTACTGGAGTGCGGGCAATCGACGCTTTCTGCACGCTTGGCTGTGGACAACGTATCGGAATCTTCGCCTCTGCTGGCCTCGGAAAGTCAACGTTGCTCGCGATGATTGCTCGCCGAGCCAACGCGGACGTTATCGTAGTTGCGCTGGTTGGGGAACGGGGCCGCGAGGTGCGGGAATTCGTGGAGGAAACTCTCGGAGGCGACGGACTGCGCCGCACGGTCCTTGTAGTGGCAACGAGTGATGATTCACCACTCCTTAGACAAACTGCGCCTCTCACAGCAACGGCCATCGCTGAGCATTTTCGCGATGCCGGGAAGCATGTGCTCCTGATTGTTGATTCATTGACTCGTATGGCGAGAGCTATACGAGAGACCAGCGTGGCTGCGGGAGAGCTCCCCGTTCGGCATGGGTACACAAACTCGGTCTACACGCAGCTCCCAAAGCTCGTTGAGCGCGCCGGTCGCACGTCTGCTGGCTCAATTACGGCCATTTACACGGTGCTGACCAACCAGGACGACGATATCGACCCTCTAGCTGACGAGATAAAGAGCCTGCTGGATGGGCATATCTGCCTCCGCGGGGAAGTCGCTGCCCTCGGCATCATGCCGGCCATCGATGTCACCTCAAGCGTTTCACGGCTCTTTGCCCGCGTTGCCTCGCCAGAGCACCGACAAGATGCACAAGCGGTATCATACGCGTTCTCCCGGCTGCTCAAGGAACGCCACATACTTCTACTCGGAGGCAGCCCAGATGAAGAGCTAGAGAGGATTCTGTCAGCGAAGGATCAACTTCTCAAATGCTTTCGGCAGGAACTCAACGATACGAGCGATTTCAGTGAAACCCTGCGGCATCTCTCGGTGTCACGCGAGTTGCTGCGGCAGGGAGCTCGATGAGGGGAGAGGCAGAGCTGTGTCTGTCTCTCAAGGTTAGTACGGAACGTAGCTGCGCGTTACGCTGCGGGACGAATCTCAAGGACTTGGCCTGTGAGACGATCCCGGGCGACTTCAACGCTCAGCGTAGTGCCAGGAAGAACTCGCCGCTCCGAAGCGAAGCTAATGAAAGCTTCTGGGTACTGCGGAGAGACCACCACGTTGAGAACCGGCTTCGTCGACAGCTGCTCGAACACCGTCGACACTCGTTTGCCGAACGGGGCGAGCCCCGACCAGAGCCAAAACGGATGCTTCCGTGGAGCAAGGTTCTCGGCAACGAGAATCTCCTCTTTGGTCCGCTTGGCGTACTTGAGGTCAATTTCGCGAAGCTGGTCACGCAGCTTAATCGCCGCAAGAAAAACGCCACCAACTATCCCGAGCGTGCCAGCTGCCGAAAAGATAGCCGCCTCATTCAGGATGTACACGAGAGTCTCCATGAGACCTCCAAGAAAAAAGAGAAAACCTTACAGAAACAAAAGACAGATACGCTCTGCCTCGAGAAACAGCCTGACAGGCTCTCTCTCCAAGCAGGCTGTAGCGACAAGCAGTCTTGCTGACTGTCGCTCAATCACCCAGGAAACGGGTGATGCTCCCCTCATCTACCGCACAAGAAACAAGCCGCAATCCTATCGCGAATTCCAGTGGATTCAATCCCCAGAACCCCTGAGCGAGCCGTGAAACTCGGGAATCATCGCCTCTAGGATCCGGGTGAGAATCGTGATGCTACTGAACGCCTCGATTGATACAGATACCGACACCTTCACTGGCAGAAGCAGTAGCCGAATCGGGCTGTTTTGGGCGCCTACTACCTGATGAGCGCTATCGTGCCCTTCAGCATTTCGCTGGCGGCGGACAGCACCTGTGAGTTCGCCTGGTAGCCGCGCTGGTATATCACCAGCTCAACGAACTGGTTCGCGATGTCGACGTTGGAGCTCTCAAGCGAGTACGGAGCAAGCTCTCCAGAGCCCCCCTGGCCGGCGAATCCGATCTCCATAGCGCCAGACTCGCTCGATGTCGCGTACAACGAGCCTCCCTGCCGCTTCAATCCGTCCACGTTCTGCACGATCGCAACTGGCAGCGTTCCTACCTGCGCCCGCTCGCCGGAGGCCAGGAGCGCATAGATGTCACCTGTAGCATCGATATCGTAGTTAATAATCTCACCGCCACCACGGCCATCTTGCGTGCTATTTGTGACGCGAGAGCCCCCGGCGTACTGAGTGAAAGCCTTGAGGTCGATGGTTAGGGGGCTTGCAGCAGCTCCGTTCGACCAGTTGATAGTGCCTTGTATGTTGGCTGTGGGAGCGGCAGCCTCATCAATCTGTCCGAGAGAATTGAAGTTGAGAGTGACCTGTCCAACGAGAACTGGCACGTTGTCGCCAGCGCCTGTCTCCGACCCGTTGACGTACGACTGCACCGTCCACTGGTTTGCTGAGTTCTTGAAGAACGTCAAGGTGACGTCATGGCGTTCACCCAACGAGTCGTAAACGCTCTGGGATGCAACGAAGGCGGCAGCGTTGTTGATCTCGGCGAACGCTGAGCCCGGAGGCGGAGGGGTCGTAGGCGACAAGCTGGCATCAATATTCCCGAACAGCTCCATGGTTGTAGTAGCCGTAGCCTGAATGTTCACTTGCTGCATGTTGATCGGAACAAGCTGGGCAACATCAGCCCCCTGGTAACCGAGCACTGGCTCTCCGCTCGGAGTCTGGAGCGTTCCATCAGCAGCCACCTGGAAGTTACCAAGCCGTGTCAGCATCGGAGCAGCCGGATCGCCCACGAGGAAGAATCCGTTGCCGGAGAGGGCAACATCGAGCGAGCGGCCGGTGTAGTCTACAGCTCCCGCTTCGAAGTTGAGTCGCGTGCGGCGAATGAACGCACCATCTCCAGAAGTTGGGCCAACTTCCGCGTTTCTTTGGTCCTGTATTTCGCCCATGATATCGGCGAATTCGGCTCGTCCGCGCTTGAACGCTGGAGTGCTCGCGTTGGATATGTTGTCGCCCACGACCGCTATCGCCTGTCCGTGCGCGGTGATTCCTTCCCTGCTTGTATTGATCGCTGATTCGAGTCTCATCTCGGCATGCTCTCTGAAACAGAACCTTGCCGCCGGCAATCCTTGCCTGGTGACAGGTCCCCCATAGCCTGATGTGCAAAGACACTGCCACACCGGGGGGGATCCCCAATTCAATAACTTACGAGGGGAACAGCAGGAGTTCCCTGCCGGCTCGGGAACTTTGTGCTCGCCGAACACTCCTTGTCGGCGGGCGCTAGCCACCTGTATAAAGGCGAGATGCACGTGCTGCTCTCCGGGGCATCCGGATTCCTCGGAAGCTCCTGCGTAGACCTCCTGAAAAGGTTCCCCGAGATTGAGCTCTCGGTTGTGCGCGCTTCTCGCGTCGATTGCGTGCTGCCGCTCGGCTCCAGAGAATTGGTGCTAGCAGAGCCGGCCGACTACGATGCCCTGAGACGGCTCGTCGGAACGCGCCCTCCGACCCACATCATTCACGTTGCCGCTGTGTCATCGACTGCCGCATGCGAGCGCGATCCGCAGCTCGCCTATCGTGGCAACGTGGCTTTTACTGACTCTCTTGTGCGCCTCGCGGCAGAGTGTGGCGCGCACATCGTCTCAACCTCCACCGATCTGGTGTTCGATGGAGCCACGCCCCCACACGACGGATTCTCAGAGGATGCTCAACCAGCCCCTGTCTCTGTGTACAGCCGCTCAAAGCGCGCAGCTGAGCAGATCACGCTGGGTAATTCCCTAGGCTGTGTGGTTCGATGCTCTCTGTTGTACGGACACTCGCTATCCGCATCTCGCGGAGTTCTTGGTTGGATTGAAGACGCGCTGCATGCCCGCGAGGAATTATTCCTCTTCGAGGATGAATTTCGAACTCCGATACATGTCGCGGATGCTGCGCGCGCCCTTCTGGAACTAAGCCAGAGGCAGGAAACCGGCGTCTGGCATTGCGGGGGGCCTGACCGAATGTCACGACTCCAGTTTGGGCTAACAGTCGCGGAAAGTCTCGGTTACGACCCAAGCGTCATTCGGTCAGCAAGGCGGGCCGATATGCCCTCGCTTCCGGCTCGTCCTGCGGACGTCAGCTTAGACTCAAACAAACTTTGGGGCCTGCTGGGCTACCCCCCAAAAGCTGTTGCCGCAGCCCTCTCTAGCGAGTAAGGAAAACCCAATAGAGACTGGAAGCGACCAGTGGGAACAGCTTCTTCTAATAGCACCTGAAGCCACTTCAACCCCATACCGCTATGGTAGTAAAAGGGGTGGTGCTATAATCGCCCAAGTTAAATGACTCGGAGCTAAACACTATGCGTTCCTTCTGCTTAACTGTCGCAACTGCACTGGCACTTGGAATCACCACAACCTCTCAGGCCGAGTGCTTCGGCGAAGCTGCTGATGCTTACGGCTGCGGCATTGCGGGGCCTCAGGAGGGATCGCTCGTTTCCTTCGGCGCACAAGGGCAATCGGTCATTCCTCGATACGCACGGGCCTCGGGCTCTCCCTTCGACGGACTCTTCAGTGCCCAAGAGCACAGACAGATGCTTCGAGGGATTGTGATTAACAACATGAATGGCGCTCGTTCGGCTTCAAATGCCTTCAATAGCGCGGTGAACTCGAACGCCCGCGCTTTGCGTAAAAGCAACAACAGGCGCGTCAACGTTTACTACGGCGGCTACGGGTACGGTTATTAGTCGCCTAGTAGCGGCTCTCTTCAGCTGCCGATACCCTAAATCGCCGAAGAGTGGAGCTGCAGCCACTCCTGGAGCGCATCGCCGATATCATCTGGGGTCACAGCGTACTCTCTGCTGCCTCGGGCAGACTCTCGCTTGAAAGCGTTAAGCCCAGCTTGATTGCAGATCTCCCGGATATCTGCCGCGCACCTCCCCTCAGTCGAACGAGCCAGAGCTTCAATGTTAACGACTCCCTCAATCGGCAACTTTCTGAGGTAGAGTTCGAAGAGCTTTTCTCGAGCCTTACAGTTTGGCAGTGGAACCTGAATAGTCTTGTTCAGACGCCCACCACGCTTCAGCGCAGGGTCAACTAAGTCAGCGCGATTCGTGGCGGCGATTACGTACACCCCCTCACGCTGAACCACTCCATCAATAAGCTGCAGCAGGTGATTGAGCAAATTGTCTGCGTGCTGCGCGTTCCCCTCAGCTCTGTTCTTGGCGATGGAGTCTACTTCGTCGATGAAAATAACGGCGGGGGCCGCTCGAGCAGCTGTCTTGAAGAGCCGGGTCAGGTTCTTTTCAGATTCTCCAACCCACTTCGACACAACGTCGTCAGCTTGAAGCACAAAAAACGCTAGTTGAGCCTCATTTGCGATGACTTTTGCGATCGTTGTCTTTCCAGTTCCTGGAGGGCCGTTGAGCAAAATTCCTTTAGGAACTGCGATCCCGTACCGCTGCGCCGTCGCGGGATCTTTGAGTAGCTCGATGACGCTTTTCAGCTCTGTTTCAAGCTCGGGATCGATGATGATATCGCTCCATGTAAGCTTCTCTATCTTTGCATTCATCGCTTCTGGCTTAGATTCTGACTCGATTCGCTCGGCTTCTTCCTCATCTACAGAGAACATCTCCAGAGCGGCCTCGATATCCGCAGAAGACACGACTCTCTTGCGCTGAGCCTCCGGAAGCGACTGCTCGCGTTGGTAGGCCTGTAGGCCAGCCTGATTGCAAATCGCTTTAATATCGGCACCCGAGCTTCCCTCAGTGGCTCTCGCGAGGGCATCGACATCGATATCAGGCGCAAGCTGTATTTTACGAGAGTACACCCGGAAAAGCTTGCGCCTCGACTCCAGATCCGGGAGCGGGATCTCTATGACTCGGTTCAACCTACCCGCTCGACGCAAAGCCTCGTCAACAAGGTCTGCTCGGTTCGTAGCCGCTATAATGTAGACCCCTTCTGCCTTCAGCACTCCATCGATAAGTTGCAGCAGGTGGTTGAGAAGATTGTCTCCGGGCGCTGCATCCGCTCCGGAGCGCTTCTTTCCAAGCGAGTCGATTTCATCGATGAAGATGACGGCCGGTGCGTTCTTCGTAGCTGTCTCAAAGAGCTTCGAGAGATTCTTCTCGGAGTCACCGACCCACTTTGAGACTATTTCGTTGGCTCGAAGGACAAAGAAGTTAAGCTGCGCCATCGTCGCCACAGCTTTCGCGATGGTGGTTTTGCCCGTGCCCGGTGGCCCGTTGAAGAGGATGCCCTTCGGTAAAGCGATACCGTATTGCCGCGCGCTCTCGGGATTCTTGAGCAAAGTGATCACAGACTGCAGCTCGTCCTTCGTCTGTTGGGCTATAATGAGGTCATCCCAGGCAATCTCATCAACCTCGTCGTTGCGGGCACGCGGCGTAAAACCTGTGCTCTCCTCGGAATCCGTCCCTCTGCCGCTGCCACCACCGGGCGTATTGCCAAGTCCAAGCTTCTTTCCACGAGAGACGGCGAGGAATGCAAGTACCAGCGGCGCCAGGTGCAAGAGGCCCCAGCGCAACTGCTCTCCGTCTCCCGAAACTCCTGCACCGAACATGTAGAGAAAGATTCCCAACGCGAGTAGCGTGGAGACACTTTGCACGAGGAAATCGAGCATTCGAAGACGCTCCCTCGAATACCAGAACTGCGCGTGGTAGCCGTAGTACGAGAACGGAAGCAGGAAGAGCAAAAGGAGCGTTACCTGCCCCAGTCCTCCCCAGCCGCTGATTGTATCGTAGACCGTTAGCATCCAACTTTGGTTATCGGCCAATCTCGGTGGTTGCTCAAGGGCAACCCAGCAGCACGACACACCACCAACCAACTCGTTACCACCGGTGTGCGCAAGTCGCGCAAAACCCATCCTCTTTCTGTGTTATTGGGCGCTGAGTTGCTGCTGCGCCGTTGCGCAAGACAATCGACGTTCTAAAGCGAGGACTGCAAAATGCTGTGCTTCCATGGCAAAAAGGCACTACAAGTATGTGGTATAACTGGCAGCGGGCGTTCGGGGCGGAAAAAGACCCTAAAAACATCACGTTTAGACCCGTTTTACCCATAACAACCAAGATTTAGTATGGCGCGCCAAATTCTGTCACAACGCGGTATAGGCGATTTGCAGCGCTCTCTGGAGCGCTTCGAGAGCTACAACGACGGCTTCATCCTGCCAGACACATTTCTAGTGGTGCGGCTGGATGCACACCGCATGGGTGATTGGGGCGCGCTCAATGCAGAGTACCCTTGTGGCCCCACAGTCACAAAAGCCCTGCATACTACCGCCCGCATGTTGATGACCTCAACGTTTCGGGTGCTGGTCGCTTTCGTGCATGGGGACGAGATCTCGCTTCTAGTCGATCCAACAGAGACCCTAAACCCGATGCGGCGAAGCAAGCTGATCTCGACAGTGGCATCGGCCGCAGCCGTCCATTTCATGCAGGCGAGCGGCAAGGAGGCGCTGTTTGAGGCTCGTCTCAGTGAACTGCCTACCGTAGAGAGAGTCATTGAGTACTTCTTCTGGCAGCGGCGCTACTGCTTCCGAAATGCGGTTACGATCGCTTTGCGCTCGGCCCTAACCGCTTCAGGGCTCTCAGCTGAAGATGCGGAGAAGTTTATTCATGGCGTTTCTGAACAGGCCCGCCTTGCGAAGCTGCGCGAGGTTGGAGTTCCG
>CANLJX010000014.1 GCA_947491545.1 Deltaproteobacteria bacterium | reverse complement strand
AAGGTGCTCGATGCAATGGGTGTCGAGCATTCGCTCGGTCGGCGCTGGAAGGAGCCGGAGAAGTAAGTTCCGGGGAAGCATGAACCTGTCTGCTCGGATTGCAACCTGGGGCTCCCTCGTAAAGTTCTCGCACTCCGTCTTTGCGCTCCCGTTCGCCCTGATGATGGCGGCGGTGCTATCGCGCTCGATGCAGGTTTCTCCGACACTGCTCGTGTTGCTGATTGTTTGCGTTGTGGCGGCGCGCACGAGCGCGATGGCTTTTAACCGTATTATCGACTGTGAGATCGATCGCCGTAATCCGCGCACATCAGGACGTGAGATACCGAAAGGCACAGTGTCGATGCGCGAGGCATGGCTCCTGGCTGTAGCGAGCGCGGTGGTTTTTCTCGCGGCGGCAGGGCTGATCGGAAGGCACTGCCTCGTGCTCGCTCCCGCGGTGCTGATGCTGCTCTTCGGGTATTCGCTCATGAAGCGCGTCTCAGCTTCGTGTCACTTTGTGCTGGGTCTCGCTCTAGCGTGCGCTCCTGGTGGTGTCTGGTACGCCCTGACTGGCGAATGGTCTGCGAAGCCGCTTCCGCTCATGGCGGCCGTGCTGTGTTGGGTGGCAGGCTTCGATATTCTCTACAGCTGCCAGGATCGGGACTTCGACCGCTCTTCGGGCTTGCGAAGTGTGCCAGCGAAGATCGGTCTGAGAGCAGCTATCGTCTTTGCAGCAGCGCTGCACGCATGTTCGATTGGGCTCCTTGCTCTTTTCGGCCTGAGTTTCGGCCTCGGCGCTTTCTTCTGGATCGGTCTTTCTGCCTTCTCGATGCTGCTCGCCAGCCAGTACTTGGCGATATCGGCTCGTGGGATACCGTGCATCGACCAGGTCTTCTTCACCCGCAATGGCTTGGCGAGTGTGCTGCTCTTTCTGGCGGTCTTGGCTGATACCCTCGTAAGTTAGGCGCGGGGCAGAGACGACTCTGCGGCTTCGGTAGTGTCGAAGCGGGGCAGCATGCCGGAGAGCGCCGCCAAGGAACGCTGCGAGAGTTCTACAGGAACGAGCACCCGGTACACGACTTCGCTGCCAAGGCCGGAATCGCGCTGCCAATGGTCAACCATGACCGGGACCTCCTGGGACTCAAGCAGAGAGCAGGCGCGGTTTACAGCGTCTTGGTCGCCAAACTCTCCGACGAGAACGAACTGTTCCATGAAGGGCTCCGGTGTGAATGAGTGTAAATAGATGTAGCGCCTACTGGGCCATGTCGCTAGCCGTAATCTTTCTGCAACGCGCCAGAGGCGGCTAGCGGGCGCTGCTGTCGGTATCAGGTTGCATCAGCTCGTGCCGAGCTCGAGCGCTTGGAAGCAGTGCCCCGTGTATAGTAGCTTCGCGTTCGGTCGTGGAGGAGTGCTGGCAGTGGATCCGACAGCTTCAAGAGATACCGGGCGTAGGACCCAGAGTGCAGACATTGCAGCGGCGAGCGTTTCGAGCCTCGCTGTTGAGCGTGTGCTTGAGGAGTCGCTGTACCGAGTGCGCGCAACGGTCCAAGAGAGAGGGGAAAAAACAGCAGTCTCTCAGCTTATCGTCGAGACTAAGCACCCCCTCTTTCCGCCGGAGCAGTGTCCGGTGTTCAATCTGACACCGCTTCTTGAACACGCCTCCCGGCTCTCACCCCGGACAGTCTCTCAAGTCGTTGACCCGTCCTCCAGTGACGCCATTCGACGGGAGGCGCTTCAAACGCTCGTATTCTCTCTCTCTCAGTCGCCCGCTGCAGCCAACGCTGTCCAGAAGCCGGTGGTGCGCGACGAGGCCAGCGTGCGCTCTCAGTCCCTCTCTTGCGGAGACGAGCTTGAGCCGACGTTCTCGATTACAGCCCGACCAGCGACTACCTTTCATGATCTGATTCTCGGTGTCTGTACGAAAGAAGTAGTGGCGCTCCGAAACGACCAAGCGGTAGTTCGGTTCGAGGTCAGCCAAGGCGCGAGCCACCTTGAGCACGCAATCATTCAGGCCGTTCCGGTCAGGCTCAACTGGCCGCTACTCGACACGGAGGGCGAGAATGTCACGCTGCGGACGGTCGACCAGGCAATATTTGATTTCTCGACGATCCTGTACGGCATGCGTGCGGCGAAGTGGGGCGTGGCGCTCAAGGCGGTCGCTGAAGAGCTTGAGCGCCGCCAAGAGATTAAGCGTGATGGCGAGCCGTGGTCCCCAACCGACAGTTTCCTGCTCAGCCTCCTCGCCTTTACGCCGGATGAGCAGCTACAGCCTGCGGGTGAAGCGCTGGCTCCAGTCGCGCTGGCGTTGGCGCCGGAAGGGCGGGATCTTCAGCCGCGTGACCTCGATGATGGTCGTATTGTCTGGCTTGGCATGGAGCGTTCGGGGCCTGGGGTGTCGAGCTCGCGATTGGTGTTGGCGGGTTTCTCATCGTCAGGAGCTGAGTACAGAGTTGAAGTCTCTGTGCCGTTTATCGCCCGGGGGCGGTTGAGTGCAATTCACCGCGAGCTGCTCGATACAAGAGACCATGAACGATTCTCCAATTTGCTAGACCGCGCTGTGCGGCTTCCGGGAGCCAGGGGGCTGTGCCTCTTCGATCCGGACCTAGCGAATTTTCCGGGGAGCATCAACTCATTGCTGCGGTCGGCAGGGAGTGAGAACCCTACGCTGCAGATCGAGTGTGGCGGATGGTCGCAGCGCTTCTCGCTCTTCTATCCGATTGAGCAGGCCCGAATTCTCTCTGTTGTGAAGGGGCTAACGCCCTTTCGGGCATCCCGAATCGGGGCGAGCCCTGCGCGGAGCTGGAGGTTTGAGGCTGCGCTCGACGAAAACCTCTCGGGAGTCTTTCTGGCTGCGAACCGGCTTGGTGACAGGGTTCAAGTTGCTCTCCGACCTGAGGGCGCTTCAGTTAAGGAGAGGGCAGAGTTCCTTCAGCAATGCATGACGCACGGCTCGGGCCCCGCTGAAGAGTTCATTCGCATGCTGATGCAGGCGCCCGGCGGGCGCGTGAGTGTGGAGCGTAGTGCTGCTCCAGCAACGCTGCGCGTGCTGGATGCCGTGGCTCTCAAGTGGCAGCAGGCCCTGATCCGCTCCGGACAGCTCAGGGACCTCTCGTTTGCTGAGGCGATATCGTGGTGGGTCGAGGAGCTGCCGCGAGGCCGTTGCTCCCTCTCGATCCTGCCGAGCCAGGATCGCCGATTTTCGTGGGAGGCTCGGCACGCTATTGTTGTTGGGCCGAAGGGGATTGAGGCGGGGTACCTGAGTGTTGGGAACCGCTCATTCCTCGGATTCCTGCGCGGGGCTTCCGTGACGATGGGCGAGGGGCAGGTGCCATTCTCGACTCAGGAGGAAGATGCCCTTCTGCGGGTGCTCTCCTCGCGTGAAGCGGCGACGTCACAGGATGCAGCCGAGGAGCTGCTTGTGTCAGCGTTGCCGCATGTAGAGCTTAAGCGCCGGGTCGGCATGCGTCGTCAGGATCCGTTCCGTGACGACAAAGACCTCCTGCAGATCGCCTACAACTGGATGGAGCGCATATTCGGCTCGTGATGCGGAGTGAAGATCGACCATGCCATATACACTCGGAATCTCAACCTGCCCCAACGACACCTTTATGTTCCACGCCATCCTTGAGCGGCGCATCGATATGCGCGGGCTTGAGCTTGAGGTAACGCTGCGCGATGTCCAGGAGCTAAATGAGATGGTTTCGGCCGGGCAGCTCGACTTTGCCAAGGTAAGCTGCTTCGCCGCTGCGAGTCTCAAGGCAACACACGAGGTGTGCCCGTCCGGTGCCGCGGTCGGGTTCGGTGTTGGGCCCTTGCTGCTAAGACGACCGGGCGCTCCGGCGCTCGGAGCAGGAGCGCGAGTGCTCTGCCCGGGCGCGCTTACTACTGCTGGATTGCTGTACCGCCGGTTCTTTCCGCAGGCGCCAAAGGCCAGGAACGTCATCTTTTCGGAGGTGATGCCGGCGCTCAAGCGCGGCGAAGCCGACTACGGGGTGGTTATCCACGAAGGGCGCTTTACCTACAGGGAGGAGGGGCTTGAGCTGGAGGCTGACCTCGGCTCGTTGTGGGAGGGCGCGGTGAAGGCTCCGCTTCCGTTGGGGTGCATCGTTGCGGCGAGGAGACTGCCGCTTGAGGTGAGGGGGGCTTTAAGTGACTGTGTGCGCCGTTCAGTTGAGTACGCATTTGCTCACCGAGAAGAGACCTTGGCTTCGATGCGGCGCTACGCTCAGGAGCTGCAAGACCACGTTATCTGGGCTCACGTCGACCTGTACGTAAACCAGTGGAGCCTCGACCTCGGGGAGGAGGGGCGCCGCGCGCTGCGGGCTTTCTTCGAAAGCGCTGCAGAGAGCGGCGACCCCCACGGGCTGACTACTGGTTGCTGACGAGCCTCATCTCGGGCATCTCAGCAGCTGCTGTTGCGGCGAACTGTGCCGAAACCGGAGTGTCGGAGAGTGAAGCCACCAAGTAGGCGAGCTGCTCGCCGCTGCAGAGCTGTCCATCAACGTACACCTCGATAGCAGCTGCTGGCATGTACACGTGGTTCACGCCGAGGACAACTGGTCCCGGACGCTTGCGCTCAGGGTTAGTGCGGAGGATTAAGCGACGAGCGAAGCTGATGCCCTGCTGGTCACAGCCGAACATCTCGCCCAGCCAAACTGGCTGCTTTGAGAGTGCGTAGTCGAGGCTGCTAGCGAGCGATCCACCCAGCCCCTGGATCGTGGAGCACTGCGGGTTCATCGCAGCCTTCGCAATCAGGAGAGAGAGTGCCTTGACGGCCGAAGTCCACTGGAACGAGCCGGCGTAACGGAACGCACCACCAGTCTTTCCGCGAATCGTCCGGCGCGGCTCGCCGTTTAGGTTCTCTTGGAAGAGCACTTCTGTTAGCTGTCCACACTCAAAGTGCATCTTAAGGCTTCTCATACGTTTTTCCTCCCGCGGCTGAAGGCTTCCTCTGCCTTGCCGCACTACTCAGTTTCGTTCGCCCGTTTCCATCCGAATCGAGGTCGCGGTTCCGAACGTTCATCGTGATGTCAGTTTTAAGGGAAAAATTTCGAACCAACAAAAGGCTCTCAAATTCCCCAAAAAGGGATCGCTGGATTTGGGGTTTTAACGACTTTGGTCTCTGAATCCTAAGCAGGGGCCGAAATGCGAAAATGCAACATGCTGAAATGCCTAGATGTTTTTCGGCGCGGTCCTTGTGTCACTCTGGAACGTTCCATTTCGAGGGGAAGGAATGGCAGCGCGGAGCTCTCTTTACATGAGGTTAAACAGGCTGAGCCGTACCGGTGGTTTGTTACAAAAGCGGCTGTTTTGCAGGGAAAAAAATGCCCTTTTATCGTGAATGCTGAGGTTATCTCGGCAGCGCAGGAATAATCAGGCGACCCAGCCTAAATCTCGGCATCTTTACTGTGTACGAAGGCTGAGGCCACCGGATCTAGTGGGATGAAGGGCCTCAAAAGATCGACGCGCCAGAGATGGAGAACCCAAGTGGGTATTCGTTCATTAGTAAAGCGGAGTAATCAAAAGTTGGCTTTGCTGACCCGGCTGAGTGCCGTCTTAGCTACGCTACTGCTCGTTACTCCACTTGAGGCTGCTGCGGGCTCACGTGAGGCGCGTATCTTCGTCATCCGAGAATCAGACGGTACGCTTCGCTTTACGAACCGAGCTCCGACTGGCGGGCAGAACGCGGAAGTCTTCACCGCACGCAGCAGCAAGGGGCGATTTATAAAGCTGCGCGGCAACAGCTCACGCAAAGGGAAGTATCATCCGGATCTCTACAACGATGAGATCCTTGCGGCCGCTGATGAGCACCAGGTCGACCCGGCCCTGATCAAGGCCGTGATTCACGCCGAGTCCGCCTTCAACCCGTATGCGGTATCCCCAAAGGGGGCCCAGGGGCTCATGCAGCTTATGCCAAGCACTGGACGGATGATGGGGCTTAGAAATCCCTTCTCTCCGACCTCGAACATCCGAGCGGGCACCCGCTACCTGGCCACGCTGCTCAAGCGCTTCCGAGAGGAATCGCACGCAATCGCTGCTTACAACGCGGGGGAGGCACCGGTCTCTCGCTACGGGGGGATTCCCCCCTATGCAGAGACGCGGGCCTACGTCAGGCGTGTACTGGCACTCAAAAAGCAGTATAGTGCCGCCCAGAATGGCTAACTGGTACAAGCAGCTCCCTAACTGGCTCACCTTTCTCAGGCTAGCGCTGATCCCGGTTTTCGTCGTTCTCCTTGTCGATCCCACCCGTACAGGACTCAACTGGGCTGCGATAATCTTCGTTTTTGCTGCGATAACTGACTACGCTGACGGGTGGTTCGCGCGTCGTTACAAGGCCATCACTGACTTCGGAAAGCTCTTCGACCCATTGGCCGATAAGATCTTGGTAATGGCGGCGCTCGTCATGTTGGTCGGGCTGCGAGACGAGTCATGCCAATCGTTCGTTCCTGCTTGGATGGTGGTCTTGATCCTCGCCCGAGAGCTATGGATAACCGGGCTTCGCGCCTTCGCTGCGCGCGACGGCTTTGTTATAGCGGCGAAAGCCGGAGGAAAGGTAAAGAGCTTTCTGCAGATGGCCAGCATACTCCTTCTGCTGCTCAACGATTACTCGTTCCACCTGTTAGGTGCGCGTTGGACCTGTCAGTTTGTCGGCCTCAACCTTCTCGTGATCTCGCTGGCGTTCTCCTACGTTTCGGCGGTCGATTACTCGCTCGCTATTCTCGCCCCGCACAAGGGGTCTCTGGCTGACCTCACGAAGCGCTTGGGTTCGAACATGCTTGGTGAATCTGAAGAGGGGGCGCCTAGCCCCGAAATCGACAAGTCAAAATCGGAAGAGAAAGAACCGCCATTTCAACCGTAGGCGCCAGCGGGGCTGTTGCGACCGAAAACGCCATGAGAGAAGCTCGTTTGGCCCTCAGGTAAAGCTCGTTTCGAACTGAGACCGACTCTGGGTCGCGTAGGGCTCCAGAAAAAACTTTGGTAGCATTGCCCATGCCCGAATTCAGGGTAGTGCCATATTGATTTAAGCATGTTAAACCAAGTTGGCCTGGGTCAAACCGCGTATGCAGGGACCCAGCGTACCGATCTTCAGCGCCGAAGGGGCAGGGGTGCTGAAATCTCTTTTGTTAACCTGCCTGCAGTGCGTTGTTCGATTTTTAGTAGCGGTAAGAGATGCGAGTTGAGCGGTTAGAGGTCTTCGGATTTAAGTCATTCATGGAGAGGCTGGTGCTGCCCCTTGAACAGGGCATTACCGGTGTTGTTGGTCCTAATGGATGCGGAAAATCCAATATCATCGACGCGCTCCGATGGGTGCTCGGTGAGAGCAGGGCATCGCAGCTCCGTGGCGGGGTCTTGGAGGACGTAATCTTCAACGGCACCGAGTCGCTTCGGCCGCTCGGTCTTGCCGAGGTTTCGGTAGTAGTCCGTGCCGATAGCCAGAGTCTCTACGACGACCTGATCAGCTACTACGAGTCTGTCGAGGGAGATGCTTATGACGTTGGTTCTGGAGATTCGGCCCCTGAGGCGTCGAGTGAAGTCTCCCCGCAAGCCGCCGCGGATAGCGCGCCAGGCTCGGACGCAGACGCTCCGACTGCCGAAAACACCGACGAGCTCCCTCAGGAGGAGCCTCACTCAGACGCTGCCGAGCCCGAGGCGCAGCAGGTAGCAGAAGAGCAGCAGCCTGGCAGTGAGCGTGCAGTTGAGCCCCCTCAAGCTGGCTTCATCGCCGACATCAAAGCCTCGCTCTCGAAGTACTCGTGGCTCAATTCAGTCAGTGAGGTCCAGATTACTCGCCGCCTCTACCGTAGTGGCGAGTCGGAGTTCTTTATTAACAAGGTTCCCTGTCGGCTGAAGGATATCAAGGAGCTGTTTAGAGTCGTAGGCCTTGCCGCTCGTGGGTACACCATAATCGCGCAGGGGGAGATCGGCCGCATTATTACCGCCAAGCCGGATGATCGTCGCATGGTGATTGAGGAAGCTGCGCACATAGCGGGTTTCCGCGAGAACATGAACGCGGTGTCAAAGCGCGTCGTCGACACAGAGGCCCAGGTGGTGCGCCTCGATGATGTCCTTAAGGAGGTAGCGCGGCAGGTTGGCAACCTCAAGCGCCAGGCAGCCCGCGCTGCTACCCGAGCGGAGCTCAAGGCAGAGCTTTCGGTATCTGAGCACGACCTCTTCCGAGACACCCTTGGACGTTTGACGAAGAAGATCGATGACAGCGCTACTAAGTCCGAAGGCCTAGCCCAAGAGGAAGCAGCGGCACAGAGCGCCCTAGACGATATTCGAGGTGAGGAGCAGCGGGCGCGAGAGCAATCGGTGCGCCACGACAGTGAGATCGAGCAGCTGAGACAGCGGTCCGACCAAGCCCGAGACGAACTTAGCAGGCGCAATCGCGAGGTCGTTGCTAAGGAGTCACGGATCCGCGAGATCAACTCAGTTGTTCAGGCAAGAAAATCCGAGATCACTCGCCTCGAAGATCGCCGGTCAATGCTCACACAGCGTAAGGAAGAGTCTTGGGCTTCTCTCAACCGGATGGAGGAATCAGCGCGAGCTCTCGATCAGGAGCTAAGCTCGCTCGATCTCACTGGCGAGGACGAGCTGAAGGGGCTCTCTGCATCGTTACAGCAGATGCGAGAAGACCAGCGTACTAAGGACCGGACGATTCGCGACCTCCGAGACAAGCTAGTGTCGGCGCAGAGCAGACGCGACGCAATACAGAGCCAGATGACAGCCGCCTCTCCGATAACGCACCTCAAGCGTGCGCTTGGTGGGGAGGGGCAGCTCCCGACCGAAGTCACCGCAAATTGCAAGCTACTCGTTGATGGTATCAAGGTCGCAGACCGATACACTAAGGCGCTGCAGTCAGTTTTAGCGGAACGGGCGACGTTCTTGGTTGTAGACGAAGTTGCCCAAGTAGCGCGCACCTTCCAGGAGCTTGTGCTCAAAGCCGACCCGCAAAACAAAAAGGGAATCGGCGTTGGGCTATTCGCCTCAATACCCGAGCAGTCCGCGGATTGGGGGCGTAGCCCTGGGTTCGACGGCATCGTATCGCTTCTCTCGCAGGTGGAGGCCCTCGACTGGAGTCGTGGCTTAGTTAAGCGCCTTCTCTCAAACGTTTGGGTTGCGCCAGACCTCGATACCGCCACGGCCTACCTAGAGCACCTGGCTGCGCAGGGTGAGCCTGACCCAGAAACGGTAATCGTTACCGAGTCAGGAGACCTGCTCTCGCCTTGGAGCTTCTACAGCCTACGGCATGATGGCGGCGTCATCATGATGAAGAGCAAGGTTGATGAGGCTAGCCGCATCATCGATGAGAACCAGGGTGAGTACGAAACCCTGGTATCGCAACGAGACGAGATGCTCGCTGCGATTGCTTCGGGAGAGAAGCGCCACTCCGAGTTGGTTCGTGCGATTCAGCAGGGGCAGGCGAAGCTTCGAGAGATCTCAAACAGGCAGGGCGAGGTGAGAGGTCGGATCCAGAGTGAAACTCGGATGCTGAACCAGCTTGACGGAGACCTGCAGCGCATCGAGCCGCAGCTCGCTGAGATTCAGGGCCAGATCGCGGAGTTTGAGGTCTTGTGTCAGGACATATCCCGTGAGCTTGAAGAGCTGCGCCAACGCGACAACTCAGAGCTCGAGAGAGGTTTGAACGAGGCTCTTGCGGAGCTTCGTGGGTTGGAAGAGAAGCGCCGCTTGCTGCGTGATTCGTCCGCTCAGCTGATGCGGGGGGTAGAGCTGAAGCGGCAGGCGCACGAGCTGATTCGTGATAGGTTGATGCGCGAGCGCATGGCGACCGAGCGTCTGCGGGGGGAGCTTGCGAGTGCTGAGACCAACATCCGCGAGCGCCAGGGCACAGAGGCCCTACGTGCCTTGATTGAAGAGGCCCAAGCAACGGAACTACTGATAGAAGACTCTCGTCGAGAGCTGGAAGCCAGAGTGGCTGCTATTCGGCAGCGGCTTGAGCGCGAGGGCGAGGTTGACCCGACGGTAATCGAGCAGTTTGAAGCCGAGAGCAAGAGGCTTGAGGAGTTGACGGTTCAGCGCGAGGACCTCGTGAAGGCTCTTGAGACGCTACGCACGACTCTGGCTGAGCTACAGGAAGCCTGTACCCGCCGATTCCTCTCTACGTTTGAGGCGATCCGGAAAAACTTCGCATTCTTCGGACCGAAGCTCTTTGGCGGTGGGTCAGCGGAGCTCAGCCTCTCGGACCTCAACAATCCGCTCGAGGGTGGTGTCGATATTGTAGTGCGCCCACCGGGCAAGAAGCCTAAGAGCATCGACCTGCTCTCAGGTGGAGAGAAGGCTCTGTGTGCAATCGCGCTCGTGTTCAGCATGTTCATGGTTCGACCGAGCCCGATCTGCGTTCTCGATGAGGTTGATGCCCCGCTCGACGAGGCAAACGTTCACCGGTTCGTTTCATTCATCAAGGAGATGAGTGCCCGCACCCAGTTCCTCATGATTACTCACAACAAGGCCTCTATGGCAGCGGCTGACACGCTCGTCGGTGTTACGATGCCACAGCCGGGAGCCTCAAAGGTCATCTCGGTTTCGTTGCAGGAGGCCCAGAAGCAGGTTGCGTAGTTGTGCCGCCGCTTCGGTTCCGGAGTCTCGTCTATGGAGTCCCTACAGTCTTTCGTCAACGAACTGCTTGCTATGTTACCTGAGGGAACGGACCCACAAGTCGTTCTCTGCGGCATAGCGGCTGGTATCGCCCTCCTCCTTTTGTTGGTAATGGCGCTCCGTTCGAGCGTCTACCGCAACTTTGACCGCAGAGACATTGTCGCCGTTGCGAAGCGTCTTGAGCAGCTTGAGGGCTCTATGGCAGCGCTGCGCGAGGAGATGCGACGTGCACTTCAAGAGCTTCAAGCGCTAGAAGGTGGAGATCCGGGGAGCGGCGAGCAGGGTGGAGGCGCTGTAGGTGGGGGGCCGGCTGCACCATCGACCGGCGGAGAGAGTGGTGGAGGTGTGGGAACTGCTCCGGTAGCAGAGCTCGCGAAAGTTACGGCAGCCCCTGACGTGCAGGTCGATTCGTCGCCGATCGTTCGTGGTTTGGCCAAGAGCCGAAGCAGCTTTCTCGGCAGACTAAAGGGATTCTTCTCAGGCCGGAAGGCTATTGACCAGGACTCTCTCGATGAACTCGAGGAGCTTCTGATCCTCAGTGATGTTGGCGCCAAGGTCGCGAATAACCTTGTGGAGAAGGTGCGCGTCGGTGCTGAAGGAAGCGCTGAGGTTGGGGAAGAACGGCTGCGGGAGCTGCTGAAAGCAGGTATTCGTGATGAGCTCGTTGAAGCGCCGGAGAATCACCGGATGTACCTCCCAACAGGGTCACCACAGGTTGTGCTGGTTGTGGGCGTAAACGGCGTAGGCAAGACCACAACGGTGGCCAAACTGGCTGCCAGATACATGAAGGCGGGCAAGAAAGTAATGGTCATAGCTGCGGATACGTTCCGTGCCGCGGCAGTCGCCCAGCTTGAGGAGTGGTCGAGTCGAGTCGGTTTCACGCTCGTAAAGGGAGCCGAGAACGCGAAGCCTGGGGCGGTGGTGTTTGATGGCATGGCCGCGGCAAAAGACGGCAGCGTCGATGTTGTTCTGATCGACACTGCTGGAAGGCTGCATACGAAGTCGAGCCTGATGCAGGAGCTCGAAGGAGTCAGAAACTCCATCCGCAAGCATGTTGCGGATGCTCCTCACGAAACGATCATCGTCCTGGATGGAGTTAGTGGACAGAACGCGCTCCAGCAGGCGCGAGAGTTCAATGCTGCCGTTCCGCTCACCGGGGTTGTGGTTACGAAGCTCGATGGCACACCGAAGGGTGGAATTATCGTAGCGATTTGCCAGGAGCTACGAGTTCCTGTGTTGTACGTCGGCGTCGGAGAGAAGGCGGAAGACCTCGTGGCGTTTGATGCATCGCAGTTCATTGAGGGGCTCTTCGGTGGTGGGGAATCTGTCGGTGGCGGTGCAGCTTGGATCGGCGCGCAGGGAGCCTCAAGCCGTGGGCCGGAAGTGCTGCTTAACTAGGATTAGCAAGGAGCGTATAGGAGTAGGGGTATGGAGCAAGCTCGGGCAGTGCCGATAGCGACACTTGAGCTGTTCGATATCCCGGGCCGACTGATCTCGGTTGAGGAGCTCAAACGCGGCCACATCAATCGCACCTTTGTCGGAGTCTGGGAACATAAGGGACTTCGTAGGCGTTACGTTCACCAGGTTGTAAACCACCGCATCTTCGAGAACATCGAGGGCTTGATGAGCAATCTGGAGATCGTTACGAAAGCGCTCCAGCGACACTTTGAACGGAGTGGCAATCTGGGCGGCGAGAGCACTCTCAAAATCATTGCAACTAAGCAGGGCCGCCGATACATCCAAGACGAGGCGGGCGAGTACTGGAGGACTTTTGAGTTCATCGAGGACACGACGTCCTACGACGTTTGCCCGGGGTCAGGCGCTGCTTTCGAAGCAGCGGCTATTCTGGGACGCTTTCAGCGAGCACTCTTTAACGTCCCTCCAGCAAGCCTCGTGGAAACAATCCCATTCTTTTTGCACGGAGGGCGACGCTTCTCGGCTTTCGAGGAGTCACTCAAGCGCGACGCGAAGAAGCGAGCCGGTCGCGCTGCACGCGAGGTCCAGTTTGCTTTACAGAGAAAAGAGCTCTCGTCGGTCCTTTCGTCGGCACTGGAAGCTGGTTCGATTCCATCGCGCGTGTGCCACAATGACATGAAGCTCAACAACGTCCTCTTCGATAACGAGGGGCGCCGAGCGGTGTGCTTGCTGGACCTGGACACATGCATGGCCGGCACCCCACTTTTTGATTTCGGTGACCTGGTGCGCAACACTGCAATTCCGTGCGCGGAAGATGAGCAGGACCTCTCGAAGGTAGTCGTCGATATGGAGCTGTACGAGGCGATCTGCCAGGGGTACATGGGCGAGATGGGAGCAGAGCTAACGGCGCAAGAGGTAAAGTTGCTGCCGTTTGCCCCGCGAGTTCTTGCATTTGTTCTCGGTACCCGCTTCCTGACAGACTACCTTAACGGTGACACGTACTTCCGGACTCACCGACCGGAACACAACCTTGAGAGGGCAAGAACTCAGTTTGCTGTAGTTGAGGCTATGGAAAGAAGCGAAAGCCGGATGTCTGAGGTGCTCAAAGGCTAGGCGGGTCAGCATGAGTGTCAAGTGAACCGACCTCCGGGTTGCGGATCCGAGCCGGTCTTACGGCAGCTTGGTTTCGCTCGGAGGAGGTGCTTCAGGAACAGCCTCAGATCCCTCAACAGGAGACTCATCGTCGTCCTCACCCTGGTCTCGCCGCTTCCAGATGTACATGCCGATTACACTGAAGGTGATGACGCCGCCGATCAGTAAAGCCGTCTTCACCTGCTTCACATACTGTAGCATGAGGTCGTAATTCTGCGCGCCTATGTAGCCAAGGCTCACCATGAGAGGCGCCGTAATTAACGCCGCAATTGCATCGGCAACAAAAAATCGTACGAAGGACATCCGTACCGAGCCACAAACTAGGAAAGTCGCCGTACGGAGGTAGAAGAGGTGTCGTGCGACCACGATGGTGACAAATGTTTTCCTCTCTAAGCCCACGCGGATCGAGTGCAGCTTCTTTGAGTTCATGAAGCGTTTAACCCAGCGCTGGCGAAAGAGCGCGGGGCCAGCCATCCAACCGATGCGGAAGATAACGAGGTCTCCGGTGATAATGCCGACGTAGCACACACCGAGCATTAACCAGAATTCAGCCTTCTCTAGGTGTACTAAGACGCCAGCGGTTATCAGGGCTAGGTCCTCGGGGACTGGGAGTCCGAGCGCCCCTGCTATAAGGCAAGCAAGAACGGCTAGATACGCCACTAGACCGTGTGTGTTGAGTACAGCGTCGAGCATCAGCGGCACTATATACGGTTAGGGGGGTAGAGGCAAAAAGCCTCCGGATATCGAGAGCTTCAGCAGCCTAAATACTCCAGCGCCCTAGGGGTGCGACGCGCCCTGGGAAGCTTCAGTCTTTTTGTTCGGGTTGATGAACCTCTGAGCAATTGCTTTCAGTGAAGGATTCGAGCTCGACGAGAACTCAAGGAAGGTTTGGTGCGCCGTTTCCTTCGCCTCGGGCGTTCCTATCCTCATCAGCGCAACGGCTGCTTGTAGCCGAACTTCTGGAACCTTGTCAGTGCGAGCTACCGAGACAAGGGGTGGAACTGTGGGCGCAGCCGCTTCTCCGTAGGCCCCTAGTGCCGTTATTACAGCGGCGCGACTAGCAGGCTGCGGGTTGTGAAGCTGTGTCACCAGCCTCGGAAGAGTCCTTCTCAGTAACGGCTCCATCTGCACGTCGCCGCGAGATAGAGCGATTGACACGGCTGTGGCGCAGATAAGAGCGTTGCTATCATTTACGAAGCCAGCCAGCTTCAGCGAGCTGAGCGCCTTGCGATCGTCTAGTGCAGCAAGCGATTGTAGGCCAGCAGCTTTCACCTCGGGTACAGGATCAGTGAGGAGCCGCTCCAAGGCTGGGCCGGTCTCGCTTGCAAGTGCGGGGGCTCGGGCGGCCTGAAATGCGGCGCCAAGCCTTACCTTTTTGTCTGGATCGCGCACCGCCTGATAGTAGATCCGACCGACCACAGCGGGAGGCTTGCCAACAGTCGTTGCCGATTCAAGCAGCCGGAGTTTGCCCTCGGGGGAAGCTGTGCTCATCGCTTTAAGCATCTCAGGGGTTGCTCCCTCGCCGAGCGATTGGATCTCGACCTGCGCCTCTTCGACCAGTACCGGATCGTCACTCAGCAGCCTAGCAACTGCGGGGATAGCTTGAGGATGTGTCGGGTACTGAAGTGGAAGTATCGCGCCTGGTAGGGCTGCTGCGGAGCATCCGACGGCACTCGACCAGGCCAGAGCTAGTGCTGCTATCCGAAACTTCACGCCTCGCTACCTCCCTCTTTCTTTATGATGGTCCCGCAACGAAGCGTCTCATAACCTCAATTGGAGAGGTCTGGGCTGAAACCTCGACGCATCGTGTTCTCTGTAACCACCCGAGGCTCAAGAAACTGGAGAAGGTAGTCTGGTCCGCCCGCCTTGGAGCCAATTCCCGAGAAGGCGAATCCCCCAAACGGCTGGCGAGCCACAAGTGCTCCGGTGATGCTACGGTTTATGTACAGATTGCCTACGCGGAACTTCTCGCGAGCCGAAGAAATGTGACCAGGGTGTCGAGAGAAAACCCCGCCCGTGAGCGCGTAGTCTGAAGCCACAGCCATCTCAAGAGCTTGATCGAAGGAGTTAGCCCTGGCGCAGGACAACACAGGCCCGAAGATCTCGTCGGTCCAGAGCGGATGAGAGGCTGAAACATCGCGGAAGATGGTTGGAGGAACAAAAGTCCCAGAGCGCGAAACCTCATCGGACACCACACCTTGGGCGAGGATGGTGCACTGTCCCTGAGCCTCTGAGATGGCGCCGAGAATTCTCGACTGGCTCTCCTCGTCTATAACTGGCCCAAGGAACGCCGAGGGATCCTCGGCGCGACTGACGATGATGTCTTGGGTGGCAGCGGCTAGCCTGGCGAGGAACGGCTCGTACGCGTCTCCGACAACGATTAAGCGAGAGCAGGCAGAGCACTTCTGCCCAGCAAAGCCGAAAGCTGAGTACAGCACCCCGCGCACAGCATCGTCGAAGTCGGCGTCATCGTCGACAATGACAGCATTCTTTCCGCCCAGCTCAGCAATGACGCGCTTCAATCCCCGCTGACCAGGCCTGACCTCAGCCGCTGAGCGTGAGATCTCGAGGCCAACTGCCCGTGAGCCCGTGAACGCTATGAGGCTTGTGTGCGGATGCTCGACGATAAACCTTCCGACCGTCTCTCCGCGACCCGGCAGGAACGCGAGTGCATCTGCCGGAACGCCGGCTGCGTAGAGAATTCTCGCCAATTCGTGCGCAATCAGCCCGGTCTGTTCGGAAGGCTTTAATACGACGGTGTTGCCTGCTACGAGTGCTGCTACTGTCATCCCCGCGGTTATCGCCAAAGGGAAATTCCATGGGGATATTACCGCCGCAACTCCACGCGGTTGGTAGAAGAGCACGTTATCCTCGCCGAGAACCTCCTGGGTTCTGCGGGCGGGACCGATTCGCAACATCTCGTCCGCGTAGTAGTCACAGAAGTCTATCGCCTCCGCAACATCGGCATCGGCTTCTTTCCAGGGCTTTCCGGCCTCTCGGATGATTAGGGCAGTCAAGAACGCAGATCTGTCGCGCATGATGGAAGCGGCTTCGTGAAGGACCGCAGCCCGCGTTGAGAGGGATGTGGCCTGCCAGGCAGGGAAGCCACGGCGGCAGCTCTCGAGAGCTTCAGCGGCGAGCTCTACGGAAGCAAACTCAGTTGTTCCGACTGTCACGTTGAGGTTGCTTGGGTCCTTGCGGCTGAAAGTCTCACAGCCTCCCCGCTTAGCACCGCCGATGATTGGTGCAGCCGCGAGCGACCGAGATCGAATGAGAGCTTCAATCTCAACGAGAGCTGACTCGATTGCTGCTCTGTTTTTCTCCTCGCTGAAATCTCGCAACGGCTGATTCTTGAATGTGCTAATGGTCTCCATGATTCTTCTCCAGGTCAGTAATCGAGGTGCATGACGACGCCATCGCCCTGGGGGGTTGCGGCGGTCGAGGGAACAGTAGTGTCTTTTGCTAAGTCGTGCGGCTCGGAATAGTGCGGCTCCTTAAGTAACGTTGAGACTTCCTCGGAATCGAAGAACGTGTGGCGCAGAAAGGACTCATTTGAGGTGTTCTCGAGCAATCGCCGAACCAGGTACCCCATCCCTGGGAGCAGGTCGCCGAGCGGCACGTACATCCTGGTGAGGTAGCCACGGGATTTGAAGGCCTGAGCAATCGGCTCGGCCATGCCGTACAGCACCTGAATCTCGAAGTTTTTTGGAGTGAGCCCGCGCTGCTCAGCGTAGCAGCAGGCGTGTGATAGTGAGCGAATGTTGTGCGAACCAAACGCTGGCAAGCAGTGTTCCGTGTTGTCGAGCAGAATTCGCGAGAGCCGCTCGAAGCAGGCGTCTGAGCTTTCCTTCTGCGTCCAGAGAGGGAACTCCCAATCATTTTGCGCGCTCAAGACTCGCTCAAGGTCCCAGTAGGCGCCCTTTACGAGCCGTATCGCAATCGGTGCGCCGCGGCTGCGGGCAAAATCGAGCATCTCGTGTACACGAGACTCCGCACCTTTCGAGTAGGCCTGAATCACGATGCCCGGATAGGGCATTGAGACGAACTCTGGTGAGGAGAATACCCGTTTGAATGACTCGTAAATGATCGGGTTGTTGCCGGAGTCTTCTGCATCAACGTACATCAGAGCCCCTCTGCGTTGCGCAGCACGAGCTATCTCTGACAATCGCTCAGAGAGGACGTCGACACTTCGCTTGAAGTTGAGAGAGCTGGTTTGGGAGTACAGTGCGGAGAGTTTGACTGAGATGCAGACTGGACTAATCTCTCCCGGGTGTCCGGGTGCGAGCGGCGCAGCTTCGCGCCATGAGGGGACCTCGTCACCAAAGGTATTCAGTGCGTCGATGTACCTTGCTTGGTACTCGCGAGCCTCTTCCTCGCAGACGCAGAATTCTCCTAGGAGGTCGACCGTGAAGCAGTAGCCGTTGCGTCGCAAACGGCGCAGCGGCTTGAGTGCTTCTTTCGGGTCGGCACCGGCGATAAAGAGGCTCGCCATCTGGCGAACGCCGCGGGTAACCATGAAGGAGGTGATGAGCCTTCCTAGAAGACAGTCTGAGAGGCCCACGAGCCAGGCCATGGACGGGTGGAGGCGACCAGCAGCTTCCGTCAGGTACTGGCGCACATGATCCCCAACCGCCTCGGGGCTCTTGAGGGTCGGAAGGACGTCAACAAGCCGAAAGAGGCTGACCTTAAAATCCGGCACGGACATCGACCACTGCATGAGCTGGGAGTTCCAATACCGCATGCTGAGAGGGGACTCTTCAATATCTTCGAGGTCGGCGAAGATGCTACGACCAAAGGAGACGATTTTTCTGTTAAGGGCCGGGTCGATGGATCTGCTCATGGCTTCAATTGTCGGCAGCGGAGGCTTGCCCGATCGCTCTTTTTTACCCCCTAACGTACCACTGGGAAAGGGATTTTCGGAACAGCTGAGGTGTATGAACAGCGCCCGCAACATTCAGGCCCTGATCCCCGAACTGTCTCAATAGGTCGGGTCCTTGCGCTGATGTAGGGCAGGTTGTGGCACTAGGACCGTCTTCGTACGTAGGAGGGGCAACATGAGGGTGACTGTGGCAGGAGCCTCGGTTCCGGTACCGGAGCTGGTTTCGCCCATTGTGGGAACGAACACCGGTTCAGGCTGGGGGGAGGTGTTCCAAAGAGCCCTGAGTGGGGTGGCCAAAGAAACCAGAGGGGCTTCCGCGTCGGACCTTCGACTGAAGCAGCTCACCGAGATGATCCAGCTACAGATGGAGGTGTGCCGGCATCAGGTGCAAGTCGAGCTTGTGTCTAAAGTAGCTGAAAGCGGCGTTGCGACGGTGAGAAAGCTTCAGCAGGCGCAGTGAGTGTAGCAGATGGAACGAGTCCTTATAGCAGCGAAGCGAGAGAGTGTTGAGCTTCAGTACCGAAAAGAGTCCGCACGACTCTCCTCCACGCACAGGGCAGAAGTTGCCCGCAGAGAGGAGGTAAAGCGGGCAGAGGCGTTGGTCTGGAGCGAGATTGCTCGACTAGCTTCAGGCTCGGGAGTCTTCGGTAATATTGAGCGGTCGCTGCGTGCGCACCGGTCTCTTGATGAAGCTCAGCAGCTTCACGCCCAGGCCCTCGTCATGGTGCGACAGCAAGGCCGTGCGACTCAACAAGCGGAGGCGGTGCGAGATCAGGTCGCAGCGATGCTTGCGACGAGCAGACGGAAAGAGGCCAGCGCTGTGGAGTCACGTCAGTGCGAGGACTCACTTGAAATTGCGATCGCTGAAGCAGCGATGCGTGACCGAATACGGGCGGCAGATAGATCTGAGGTTTGCGGATTAGCGTATCAGAGTGATTTGGGCTCGCGTGATCCGGCGCCGAGAGTTCCTCCTGCAGCAACAGCCACCAGCTCAAGCATCGGTGCGGGATGCGACGTCCCAACAACGATGGCGGCTGGAGCGCCCGCCCCTCTGACCGTCCGGGCGTCGCTCCTTGAGAGTGCGGAGGGGGCCGCTACGCTGAAGGTGCTCTGCTCGCATCCGACAGGAGGGAGGGCAGTGGGGCTAACGCTGCAACGAGTCGGCTCGGAGGGGCTCTCAGTTGTGATGCGCGCAGCCCTTCCAGAACTCGTCGCAACTCTTCTGAGAGAGCGCGGCGCCCTCACACGAGAGCTGACGCAAGCGGGTCTTCGCGTACAGAGTGTTGCCGTGGAGGTTGGGGCTGTTGATAACTCGAATATGGGCGGGGATTGCCTAGTAGCCCGCCGCCGAGGTCGCCAGAGGAGAGATGATGAAGCTCTCGTCGCCTGAGTCGCTCCTTCTCGCCTCAGTGGTAGTGGCGCTTGTGCCATTGCTGATAGCCGTGGGGACCTGCTACCTGAAATTTTCAATTGTCCTGACATTACTCAAGAGTGGCTTTGGAACTCAACAGGCTCCGAGCTCCTCTATGGTGATGGCGCTCTCGCTCGTCATGTCGCTCGTTGTGATGCAACCGGTCCTAGAGGGAACCGCTCAGCGGATCAAGGATGTCAGGGTTGGCACGCTCGCAGTCCAGCCCGTATCAGCCCTGATTTCCGACGTTACTTCGGTTCTCGGGCCCTGGCGCAGCTTTCTTGAGAAACACTGCGGCGCTCGGGAGCGCATGGTGTTTCGAGAGATCGTTGGCCGAAGCGAGGCTGCCGCTGTCGTAAGTCCTCAGTCGGAGAGATTGTCGATTCTGCTTGCAGGCTTTGTGCTTTCCGAGATTAAGCGCGCCTTTGTTGCAGGATTTTTCCTGCTCATCCCATTCTTCGTGATCGATCTCATCGTCTCAAACATTCTGGTTGGGATGGGGCTCACCATGCTCAGTCCGGTGGTTGTCAGCCTGCCACTGAAGATTCTGCTGTTCATTTCAACCGATGGATGGCTCCTTCTGGCGGACGGGTTGGTGCGAAGCTACGGGTGAGGATGAGCGTATGGAGGTAGCGATCGAGCAGGCGCTCTTCGTCACGGTTTTTGTGTCGTTTGTGCCCCTCGCAGCGATTTCGATAGGAGCGGGGGCAGTTTCGCTTGTTCAGGCGATGCTTCAGGTCCAAGAGCAGAGCATCGTACATCTGGCGCGCATCGGAATTATGGCAGCCTTGTTGCTGCTCGGTGGAGGAGCTGCTTTCGCAGAGATTCAGCGGCTGTTTTTTGGTGTCATTTCATCGGTAGCTCAGCCAGTCGCGGGGCTGCAGTGATAGACGAGCAAACGTTCCTCGTTTGGTGCGCGCTCGCTGCCCGGTGTTTCGGTGTAACCGTATGTCTACCCTTCGGAGATTCGATGCAGCAGCTCCCACGGTTGTGCGCGGCTCTTGCGTGGGGGTGGTCCTTGGGTGGGCGCGTGTCGGTTGAGGCAGAGCTTTCTGCCCTCTCGTGTGTCTGGGAGTTCGCTGTTGGAGCACTCCTCGCCGCTCCGCTACGGCTCCTGTCGGATTCGGCTGAGCTTTTTGGGGAGCTCGTGGATACTGCTCGTGGACAGACTGTATCCTCCGTCATCGACCCGTTAGGCGGGCAAGGCTCCTCAGATCTTGCTGCTATCTGTCGGGCGGCTTCTGTTGGAGTCGCGATTCACCTCGGTGCGCTTGAGTTTACGTTGCGAGAGCTAGCGGCGAGCTACGACCTGTTTCCACTGGGCGCGCCCTGGCGAGGTCTCGAGGGAGCGCAAGACTTGTTGCGTTGGAGCATCTCCATTGTGTCCGCGGTGCTTGGGATATCTGGTCTCTGGCTCGCCGCCTTCCTAATGGTCGATATCGTCGTAGCAGCAGCGGCCAGGTTGGTGCGGGGCTTGCAGTTTTCTTTGGTTGCTTCAATCGCGAAGGGCATTCTCACCTTCGCGCTGCTGGCGGTGTTGCTCGAGGTGGTGCGTGACTTCCCAACTCTGAGTGTGGCCAGGGCCGGAACGCTCCTAGGCTGGCAGCTGCCGAACTTGGGAGAGCGGAGCTGATGACAGAGAAACAGTTCCCACCTTCACCTAAACGGCTAGGCAAGCTCGAAAAAGAGGGAAAAGTTGTTAAGACTCAATGGGTTGCGCTGGCTGCTGGCTATTGGGTCGCTCTTCTCTGTTTAACCGGAACTCTTTCTTGGGTGAGGGCTGGTTCCTTGATACAATGGTTGAATTGTGAGGTCTGGGCTCCTGAAGCGGCGTTACAAGCGGCGCTTCTCATGGGATTCAGGGTAGTTGCCCTCGCTCTTGCGGCGGTTGCGGCAAGCGCCGTCGCGCTTGAGCTGGCTCAGAGCCGGGGACTCCTCGTCCCGTCGCTTATCTTACAAGGTTTTCAGCGTTACCGACCGGGGTCGTACCTCTCCCGAGTGAAGCAAGGCTTTGCCGAGGGGAGTTTAGGCTTGGTTCGCCTAGTGTCTTTGGTGCTGGGAGTAGTGCCGGCGTTCTCTTCGTTCGTAGCGCAGGCAGGGGCGCTCGCAGCGGTTGAGCAAGAGCAGAGAGTCGCGGTGCTCAGTGCGATGGTTTGGGGCGTTGCCGTGCGGGTAGCCGTTGTGCTTTCGCTGGTAGCGGTGATCGCGTACGGCTTCACGCGCTGGAAGTTCTTTCACCAGCACCGGATGTCGTTGCACGAGTTGCGAGAGGAGCACAAGGAAGCAGAAGGGGACCCACACCTGAAGGCGGCCCGAAAGCATGAGCATGCTGCGCTTGTGTTTGCGGACCTTGAGCGTCGAGTTCGGCGCTCGAAGGTAGTGGTGGTGCGTCGAGCACCGCGCACGAAGTAGTTGCAGTAATCGGGGCTCAGAGTAGTTACGAGCCGATAGCGGATTTCTCATGGGGCAAGACGCCAGCGAAAGTACGGTCCGAAAGCTGCGGTTTGAGAGTGGACCGCACACCACGCCCGAAGCAGTTGCGTCGCATCTCGCCGAGTCGATTGCCCATGAAATCGGGTGTGATGGTGTTTCGGTAACCCTCCTCCATCAGAATACCCTCACGGTAGGTTCATACCCGAAGCGCCCAGCGGATGGGCAAGCTCCTCAGCCGCCCATCCTCACGCTTAGCGATGGAGTAGCTTCATTCGCTGGACGCACGTGGAATCTACCAATTGTTATCAATGATCTACAGCGAGCGAGGGTTGCAGGAGATCTTGCGCTTGAGCTAGCAGTCCGAAAAGTTCGATCCGGGGGGATCTTTCCGATTGTCATTGATGGTCGCCTCTCCGGGTCCGTAGAGTGTTTCTACACGCGATCCTACCACCGTTGGCGTCAAGAAGAGTTGGACGCCTTTGCCGAAATCGGGCGGGGCCTGAGTATTGCTGAGCAAAATGGTGTGCCCCGGCGCGCTGTTGGTACGCCCGTCGCTGGCGAGGACCTACGTGGCCAGTACCGCCGCATGGCGCGCTACGGCAACATTATTATCCTGATGACTGACGCGCAGTTCCGTATCACGGATGTATTCGGAAATACCGAGCAGATTCTCGGAATCCCGGCGTCCCAGATGCTTAGCAACGCGGGGATTTGGGACTCGATCTTAGACCCTCGAGATCGTGAGATGTTGCGCCGTCGGATCACCCGTTTGCGCGTAGAGCGAGACGAACTTCGCGAAGAGGTTCGGGTGATCCATCAACAAAGCGGTGAGGCGAGGTGGATGATGCTTCGCGCTATCCCCCATTTCTCTGCGCAAGGAGCTTTCCTCGGGTGGGAGGGCTTTGGAATCGATATCACCGATCGTCGTCAGTCTCAGGAAGCTCTCGTAACGCAGAACCGTCGCCTGGAGGCGTTGTTTGAGGTTGCGCGATCGTTGCAGGGGCAGATCGATCCTGCGGTGATAACCTTCAAAGGGCTCAAAGCTGTGCTCAGTGCGACTGGGGCCCACTGCGGCTATGCAGTGCTCACCCGTCCCGATGGCGCACAGCTTGAGGTAGTAGCTGCGCAGGGTTTGTCAGAGAGGTACATTGAAAAAATGGGGGCTGTCCTAACGGGACCGAGTCTCCTCAGCCACGTGGTGACGACAGGAGAGGGGATTGTGGTTTCAGACCTCCAGTCTGACTCCCGAGCCATAGTGTCTCTTGCCAAGATGGAGAACGTGCGCGGAGCGATCGTGATGCCGCTAGCCGCTGAGGGGCAAGTGCTCGGCGCACTCGTGCTCTTCAAGCGATCAGCGAACTCGTTTGGGGATGCTGACTGTGAGCTTGCACAGGCAGCTGCAGCGCAGATCTCGTTGGCGGTTCGTCAGGCGGAGTTGTTCGAAAGTGAGCGTCGACACAACGAGGCGCTGAGCGCTCTCTATCGTGTAAGCCAGGAGCTCGGAAAGCACCGCACGGTAGCTGAGATAGCTCAACATACTTTCCCGATCCTTGAACAAGATTTTGGCCTCAAGCGTGGCTGGCTCGGGATTATGAACGACCAAGGCACCCACCTTGCGGGGCAAGTAGGCTTCGGTCCAGGAGTAAAGAAGAGGCTCCAGCAGGTACAGGTGGAGCTAGCGCTACGGCATGACTTCCTCGACGAGGCGATCCGGACCCAGAGACCGGTCACGGTGCGGGGTGGCCAGGAGATGGAGTGTTCGGGGCTTAATGAGGTTATGCAGCAGCTCTCGTGTGAGCTACTCGTCATCATCCCACTCGTATCACTCGGCCAGGTGGTCGGCGCGATGGTTGTCGAGCCGAGAGCGCCCAGAGCGTTCGTGCGTGAAGGGCGATTGCAGCTACTGGTAACAGTTGCCAGTGAGATGGCGACCGTATTCATGGCGCGCCGTTTTGAGCATAAGATGTCCGAGTCGTTTAAGATGCGTATGGCGGGGCTTTTAGCTTCCGGCGTTGCGCACAACTTCAATAATTTGCTGCAAGCCATCCTGGGACAGGTATCCTTGATAGAACTTCAGTCTCCGCCAGGCTCGCAGTCAGCAGAGTCGGCCCAGCTCATCACGGAGGCGGCCAAGCGCGGCGCGAGCCTAGTCTCGCAGCTGCTGAATTTTTCGACTCAAAGCTCACCAGCTCGCCAGAGCATCTCGATTAACACGCTCGTTCAGGGTTCGTCGCAACTGTACGAGTCGCTTCTCGGTCGTAGAATTAAGCTAGTGGTTGACCTTGCCGAGGACTGCCCAGAGCTCGTTGGAGATGGTTCTCAGCTTCAACAGGTGCTCACTGCCTTGCTAGCGAATGCGAAGGATGCAATTGCGCCCGAGCTAGCGGGAGAAGTCACCATCGCCACGCGCAAAGTGAAGCTGCGTTCGGGCGAGGTGCACCCTGAGCTTGCGCCTGGCGTTTACGTTCGGCTCGAGGTGCGTGACAACGGTATCGGCATGTCCGAGGAGCAACGCGTAAGGTGCTTCGAACCCTTTTACACCACCAAGAATGTGGATAAAGCGACAGGCGTTGGTCTCAGCGGCACAGGCTTGGGACTATCGTCAGCTTACTCGATAGTCAAGCAGCACGACGGAGTAATAACCGTCGATAGTGTGCAGGGCAGGGGCGCAACGTTTGGCGTGTACCTTCCCGTGCTGAGCGTTCGTTCGGGGGCTGCAACGAGGGAGTCTCTCGGGAGTCAGCGCGGGCCTAGAAATGGCGTGCTCATGGTCGGGATGGAAACAGGCGTTCAGCCGTACTTTGCGTCGCTCTTCGATTCACTCGGATGCAGGGCTCGCGTTGCCTACGATGGTCACCAGGTTCGGGAGATGCTCAAGCGAGAGGTAATGACGTATGGCTTCGTGGCGGTCGACCTCGATACCTTGGGAGAAGTTGGTGCATCGCTTTGTTCCGAGCTGCTCAGGGAGTATCCGGAGCTGTGCATTATCGGAATCGCTGGTTCGATCCGTCAGTGGACTGCGACGATAGAGCCGTCGTCCCGTATCGAGTTTGTCGACAAGCCGGTCGGAGTCTGGGCAGTAGAAACTGCGCTGCAGCGGCTACGGGTAAGAATCGATGGACCTGAGATTGAGGCGTAGCATCCTCGATTGCCTGCATTGCAGAGACGGATCGAGCTAGCTCTGCTGGTGGTAGCTTCGGAAACACTCCTGCCAATTCCCCCACCTCTCAAATTCCTTACTGTCTGGATGCAGCTCATTAAGACGCTTGAACCACTCAGCGTGAGCGTCTTGATTTGGCGCGAGAAAGCCACCTAGCACTGCGTGGCTCAGCTCGTGGTGAATAAGCGCAGGAATCCACTTCTTTGCATCAGGGTGGGACATCTCTCGTGCAACGTGGATAGTGCGGGTGCCGTATTCGATGTATCCGAGGGTCTCTTTGAGAGTTCCGTCCCCCTGAGCGGTGCGCATCGGGCGGTCTCGCCACACAACTCTGTAGTCGTCTAGGTCAGAGCGATTTCGAAAGTGCTCTTTGCGTAGCTGGTAAAACAATCTCTGCAGGTGAGGGTCGTTATACTCGTACGGTAGTTCTCTAATCCGCTCCGGGGAGATGTGCGTGCCAGCTCTGTTTGGTAATCCTTGAGCTACCTGATTAAACGCAGCAGACACCTTTTTGAGAATTCCTTGCTCGCAACTCATGACCTTGCGAGTTTCTTTCAGGAAAGAGGGCTCAATAAATGAGAGGGCCGCGAGGGATAGGTTCTTCGCTACAGTTTTCCACGAACGATTTGCGTGTGCTGTCGCAGGCCTCCAGTTGTCTGGTGGCCCTGAAGTTGCGCGAGTTACGAGGGTCTCAACAGGGTCCTGCGGCTTTGGCTGCTGCAGGAAGCTGCGAGCTAACTCCTGTAGCTTGTTCCCGCTCCAAAGAAGGCCATCCCCGAGAAGTCGAAGAGCCGTGATACTGAACGCCTGTGCGTGCGCTAGAAAGCGCTCGAGCTTGGACGGCTGGTCCGTGGTTGGTTGCGCCCGCCCAGAGCTGGCAGAGGTGCTCGCCACTCTGCCCGTTTTTGGCACTCGCAAAGACTGTATGTCTTGGTCGACAGGTTTAGCCTCTCGGGTGATTTGGAGGCGGTTTTGGGCTCGCTTGGTATTGCTGTGCAGCATAGCCGATAAACTCCTGTGTGGCTTGGCTGCGGGGGAGGGTAGTTAACTTCCCGGAGTGGGCTCCCCGGAGAGGAATTCAGATGTATACGAGGGGCATCACGGAGCAAAATCCTCAAGGTACAAGGAAACAAGGAGACTCAGAACGAGCGTCGCCTCTGGCGAGGGCTGGCCGCGCACCACGAATTCAACGCCCATTCCGTAGTGGACAAGCGACAGGAAGTGCGACGGAAGGGCAAGGTCGCGGAAACAGAGCTCCATGCCGGTCTGGTATACGGAGGTCAGGGATGCTCCGGCGACCGCGCTGTAGAGATTTTCGGCGCTGTAGGAGCGCGCCAGATTGTCATACTTCGACAGGTAGTAGGCGATAGAACCTAGGTCGGACCGCGCCTCAGAGGATTTCTCGCGAGACATCAACTCTTCTCGGGTCCTGGCCTGCGTTTCGTTCTCACCTGTCAGAGGCTCAAATAGTTGGCTCGACACACCATGCCCGAGCTCGTAGTGACGGCTCCACGCCCAGTGCTTATCGTTGAGCTTCGGGACGACCACCCGCGTTGGCGCAAACTGTAGTGGCGCCTCAGGAATAATGCTCAAACGATCGACTTCTAGCAATCTCTCGTAGGCCGCATTGAGCAGCCTCGCGGAGTAGCTATCTTGAGAGACTAGTTGTCTTTGCCAGATCTGTGCCGTTTCGGGCGCATTCGAGGCTAAGAACAGCACCAAAGCGTCGATTGCCTGCGCCTGGGAGAACGAAAAAGTGGGGAGCCGATCAGCCGTATGCGGAACCTCGTAGGGTGCCGGCAAAGACCAGATGCGACCGGTCGCTCCGATCACGTGCTGCGGAACCCGAGTCAATAACGTGCTGTCCGGGAAGGAGAGACCTTCCGTCGAGGAGCCTCCGTTCGGGGTCTGCGGCTCAGGATTGGAGTGTTTTGAAGGCTGCATGCAGTATTGCTTCTACAGGGCGCGGGGGACTCTCCACTCATGGCGGATGAGGCTTCAGCATCCTAGGGTACTAGGCAAAAGGGGGCTAATCCATATTAGGGAGAGAAAGTGCCAAAATCCCCGAATTCCGACCATAACGGACAGCGCTGCAAGGCTTAGAGTTTCCCGCGCGAGGGAGCCATCTGAAATCTCCGTAGCGCTCTTTGATCTCCTGAAAGTGCCACACTCCTCGTGCACATCCGCCGCTGGCTCTATGGAGTAGCGGCAGCATACGGGAAGAGGTCACGTTTCCAGCCAGCCGAGGTTGCGGAGTAGCCGCACTCTCGGCTGGTTGGGAAGCTCAAGGTGGGTTTCCAGCGCAGCGCTCTGTTTCTGCACAAAGGAGGTTTTGAAATGCTTATGCAAGCAATCGAATGGGCCGATTTCCTGTTCTCAGTTATCGCATCGAGGACGGAATGCCCAGTGACAGCTCAGGCTGGCCTGTGGCTCATGGCGTTCCTGATGGCACACTTTGCCGTCAACTGCGCGATGCGGCTGATTAAGTTTTTGTGTATCCCCATGGCGGTTCTAGGGCTCTTTGGAATTGTGGCTTTCTACTTGAAGCTGCTGCCATGAAGAGACTTCCTTAGCCCTACTGCTTTGGCTCGCCGTGGTTTTTGCTTCTTGAGCTTCCCACGGCATCTTCTCTCCCCCGCTACCCGAGCTGTATTGACATTGACACGCGAGGCATGTCGGTGTTCGTATTCAGTGTATCTAGAGAGGGGAATATGGCGAATACAGTCGATGTAGGACAGTGTGTATCGTTCGGGATCGATAGCCTGCAGAAGCACTTCAGCTTTCAAGTGCTGTCGGGCGTGATCATAAGCTTTTGTGTCGGCTCGTCGTTTGGCCTTCTCTACGGACCTCTCTATGTCGGGTACTACCGGGCTATGGCCAAGATTGATGCTGGAGAGACACCAGAAGTGGGAGACCTCTTCAGTGGGTTCGATCAGTTTCTTCCATCCCTGATCGTATCTTTGCTTGTAGGGACGGCGATATGGATCGGATTTCTGATGTGTGTGATTCCAGGATTGCTTCTTCTGCCCCTTAGCCCGGTGTCCCTCTGCGTTGTTGCCCGGGGTGAAAAAGATGGAATCGCGGCTGTAAAGGCGGGTTGGCGCACACTGACACCGAACTTGCTCATGGCGGCCCTCACAGTTTTTGTCCTCAGTATGCTTGCGAGCCTCGGTATGATCGGCTGCTTTGTCGGGATCTTTCTTACCCTTCCGATACTCAATGCCGGGCAGTACAAGATGAGTCAGCAGATGTTGAGCTAGCCTCGCCCCGCCAAAGCGAGATACGTAGTCAAAGAGATAACGAGTTGTCTGACCCTAACATTCCGTCATATCAACCAAGGGAGTAGCGGTGCATTCGGCTAATTGCGGCCGCTTCAACGCAGATGAGCGCCTGTGGGGCCGGATTACTGAGCGCGAGCCGTCGCTGGCGATCGACACCGAGTGGAGCCACCGGTGGCTCCCTGAGTCCACGAACTGAGCTCTTCCTTAGAGCTTTTCCATCTCGGCACGAAACTTTTTGGTCGCGGTATCGAACTATCCGGGAGGGGAGGGATCTCCCCGATCGAAGCACTGCGGTTCAGAGGAGAGATATGGAGAGAGCGCGTTACCTTGAAGCCGCTGCGCTCGGTTTCGGTGCGGAGAGAGAGGGGCCACCGCAGCTGATAGCTGTGGCTCGGGAACAACTTGCTGCGCAGATGGTTGCAATAGCTCGTCGTTACGGCATCCCCGTAGTTGAAGAACCGGACCTATGCGGGGCTCTTGCCGAGCTTCCGCTTGACCAGGAGATCCCGCGCGAGCTGTTCCAGGCGGCAGCCGTTGTGCTGGCGAGGATAGGAGTTTTGCGGCGATGACACCGTCCGCCCGTCCGTAGTAAGGTTTCCGGATGAAGATGCTTGTCGTCGGAGACAGTCCGGATTTTGAAATCGCTACTGTCGCTGCTGTTGCCGCAAGTTGTACCGCGGTGGTTGCTCTTGACGGAGCGGCCGAAAAGCTGCCGGCAGGGGTGAATCCCATCCTCGTGTGCGGAGATTTTGACTCCCTCGATGTATCTCAGGCCCGACGCCGATTCCCAGCAGCTGAATTTGTGGAGCTTGCTGACCAAAACGAAAACGATCTTGAGAAGGCGCTGCGGTTGCTCGTGAGCCGAGGTGCAAGGGAGGTTGTGCTGTGCTCTGTGCTCGGAGGAAGGCCCGATCAGAACCTGGCAAACCTCGGAGTTATGGTACGCCACCACACGGTGCTATCGCTCTGTGCCATTCACGGCGGATTTGAGTGTCGAGTTGCTTCGTTAGGACATCCTCTCCGGCTAGCGCTCAAGGAGGGCGACGAGTTGTCGGTAGTGCCATTCGGAGTGGAGGCGACTATTTCACTGAACGGAGTTCGCTGGCCTCTAGCAGGGGAGGTTCTCCGCGGAGGCTCGCATGGCGTTAGTAATGTGGCGCTGGGTGGGGAGGTGCTGGTGAGCCCTGAGTCTGGGACTGTTTTTGTGTTTTCGCCCCAACGGCTGCATCCCGTAGAGAGTCATGATAGCTGAGCAACTAGACACCGCTTTTGTGGCGTTTGGGGGTAACTTGGGCGACCCCGCGTCGACCCTGCGCGCTGCCGTGTCTCTGGTTGAGAAGACGCTAGGAAAGGTACGCGCCGTATCTTCTCTCTACGAGGCTGAGCCATTAACGCTCGACGGTAAGCCGCAGCCGAACTACATCAATGCCGTATTCAGCGTGGAAACTGCATTGTGCCCGCAAGAGATGCTGCGCGGACTTCTTGAGATCGAACATCAGCTGGGTAGGGATCGCTCAGGTGCGCAGCGTTGGCAACCTCGCACGATAGATCTTGATCTTCTCTTTCATGGTAGTCAGATCCAAGCGGACGACTTCGTAATAGTGCCACATCCTGAGTGGAGCCGCCGGGACTTCGTGTTGCTGCCCCTGTTCGAGATAGCGCCTACTCTTGTGGACCCCGTCTCTGGTAGGCCGCTGTCTGCAATCGTTGCAGACCTGCACGAGGGGGGAGCTCCTCGCTGTGTAATCCGGCGCCTCTTTGTGCAGGAAAGGTGACGCTCAGAGTCAGCAGCAGCGTGTCGCGAGAGCGGCTAGCGAGATTTCGCCCATTTGGCCCGAAAGCACAGCCCGCTGCATCGCTACATTATGAACCCGCAGGTACAGCGGTCTCTTGGGCCCAATGCGTTGAGCAGTAGCTGCACCGACGAGGGCCGTTAGGTGATCTCGTTCAGATAAAAAATTCTCTCCGGGTTGTTTCAGGAAGCCCTTTCGAGAGCAGCCAAGCAGGAGGGCTCCCCCCGGAGGTAGCAGCTCCTCGATGCTCTTCAGAACCGACCATGAGGTCCTTGGGTCGCTGCTCAGAAAAGCGCCCATGCCAGGGTCTAGAATAATCCGGGATGGGGAGAGTCCTCGTTCTTGCAACGACACCCATGCGCTTGCCATCCACTGCTGTACGAACGGCACGGCTGTAGCACACGAGAGCCCTGAGCCAAATACGTGAGAGCCCCCATGTGGGTTGCACATAGCGATGAAGGCCGCGCCGGCTCGCTGGACGACGTGCACCATTTCATCTGTGAGAGTCCCTGATACGTCGTTAATCAGCTTAGCGCCAGCGTCGAGGGCCCGCTCAGCAGTTTCTACGTGGTGGGTGTCCACCGAGCAGGGTGCGTGCCCTGCGAAAGCCTTCAGCACGGGCTCGATTCGTTTCCACTCCTCCTTGGGGCCGACGCAGGTTGACCCGGGGCGGGTCGAATCGCCGCCTATGTCGAGAATCTCTGCCCCGTGCTCCAAGAGCTGCATGCCGAGCGAGATTCTCTCCTCGTGCGATGCCGTACCGCCGCCATCCGAAAAGCTGTCTGGCGTGCAGTTGATGATGCCGACAAGAGTAGCCACAGGGTGCTCAGCTTCGCCCGGCAAGGATGGTAGCAAGGTACAGCGCTAAGACTCCGGCTGCGACGCTACCGACGGCGTAGGTGGCGGCGTATCCGATCATGCCACGCTTCATTAAATCGATAGTCTCGACGCCAAAGGTTGAGAAGGTCGTGAAGCCTCCGAGAAGCCCCGTCATGAGGAGATGGTGCCACGAGTTGCCTATGCCCCCGAGCCGATCGCTCACCGCCAGAAGTAACCCAGCACAGAAGCAGCCCAGGAGGTTTACCACGAAGGTAGGGAGCGGGAAGGAGAGTGAAGGAGCTGTTTGGTGGATGAAGCCAGCAAGCGCGAAGCGCAAGCAGGCGCCGATACCCCCTCCAATTGCGACCACGATGTAGTGATTCAAGGCTACCCCCCCCAACGTTTCCTGGGCTACGACAGCGAAGAGCCCCTCGTGTCGCCCCCGCGCACAGGCAGTGGGGCGATTGCTAGGCCAGCAGTTTCGCTGGGAGTTTTGCAAATTGCAACTACTTGGCGCGCGGGGCAGAGCTGGATGTTGCGGTAGCAGCCTGTTGGCGCGCTTGATCGACGGGTACGCAGTACTTCTTACGCGATTGCACAACGCAATCCTCAGAGAAGTTGTCGCTGTCAGGCGGGTACACAAGGTCGATAGTTCGACCGGAGAACGCATCCTGAACCTCGCCATCGATACTGAGCTTAACGTAGAACTCCCGGAGTGGAAGGTTGATCAGATCTTCGGTGCTAAAATGACGAGTCAGTTCTGACGAAACAATACCTGCATCATCTGCTCCGACACGGAAGGAGATCAGGTTTGATATGTTGCCAAAGACGGTTTCCCTGACATTTGCGGGAAGCTGTCCTAGGAACTGGTTGGCGAAGGTGAGACACAGCTTGTACTTGCGTGATTCGCTGAGAATCTCGGTAAAAGAATCGGTGGCGAAGTTCTGGAATTCGTCGACGTAGAAGAAGAAGTCCTCGCGCTGCTCGGCTGGCATGTCAGCACGGGACATAGCTGCCTCGTAGATCTTCCAGATCAGCATGGAGCCGAGAAGATTGGCGTTCTCAGAGCCGAGCGTCCCCTTTGATATCTTGAGCAAGACGATTCTTCGATTGTCCATGAAGTCGCGGAAGTTGAACAGGTTCGACGACTGGCCGAGAACGTTTCTCATCGTCTCTGTCGCGAGTAGCTCGTCAATACGGTTGAGCAGTCGGGAGATTGGGCCTTCCTCGAAATCAGCGCGACGAGCGGCGAACTCCCGTAGCCAGAATCGCTTTACTGACTCATCGGTTGCCTTGCGCACGATGTCTGCCCGGAAAGCCTCGTCAGAGAGCATTCTGCGCAAGGATAAGATGTTGGAGCCTGGAACGCTCAGCAATCCGAGCATCGCGTATCGGAGAACGTGGTCCATTCGTTCCGACCAGTCTGCACCGAACGCTCGCTTGAATGCGTCCAGGAAGCTGAGCGCGACACGAAGCTTCATTTCAGGACGTATCGGGTCCATTGGGTTGAAGCTCGGGGCGAATCGAGGGTCAGATGGATCAAAGAGGACTACATCGTTGATACGGTGCTTGGGGACGAGACGGAGGATGTCGTCGACTAGGTCGCCGTGGGGATCGAGAACTGCGCAGCCGAAGCCTTTTTCGATATCGTTCTTGATGAGCAGTTGCAGCAAGCACGATTTTCCGCTGCCAGATTTGCCGACTACGTACAGGTGCCTGCGTCGGTCGAAGCGTTTGATTCCGAAGACATCTTCTCGATCGCGAAAGTTTGTGTGAGCGAAAGCACACACTTCAGGGTCATCGAGGTTTGTTGGAAGACCTCGGGGCGGCACAGAGCGTTTCGCAATCACCTGAGCGGTATTCGGAAGTGTGGACAGAAGGGGTGGGTGCCAAAAGGTAGTTAGTTCGTCTGCTGTTACCCGGAATGGGGAGCTGAATTCGCGAGATTGGACCTTGCGTAGCCATTTCTTCCCGCGCTCTATCGAGCGTAGAACCAGTTTGTTGTCTTCTGTAGTGTTGTAGTTCTTGGCGGCTGCCGCTATCGCCTCTATGTTGCGCGCCAGGCGCTGCATCACCTTCGACGTTGGCTCCGTCGAGTTCGCCGGAGGCTCGTGAATTGAGGAGATCCGGTAGTTCACCTTGAAGAGCCGTTTCGAGCACTTCTCGGCAGCGCGTTTTATTGTGTCCGTTCCCATGTCGCGCTTAAACCAATTTCGGCTATGAAACAGGCGGCTAACCTTGTCTGTTGAACGGGTGTTCCAGATTCCTATGTGGTGCATCAGGTCAGGCCGCACCGGCTTCACGAGGACCTGGATCAGCATTCGGTCAGTATCGGGTATCTGAGAGAGAGCTGTAAGAACAGGAATCAGCGAGTCAGGGCGGAGATTGTGGTAGGTGTTGAGGCAGTAGATATCCGATCGCCAGAGCTTGAAGTCCGCCCCAGCAATCAAGGTCTTCTGCGTCGTGTTAAAGGTGTAGTCTTCTACGTCGTGAATCTCAAGATCTGACATCCATGAGTAGAGTCCAGTCATGAGAAAGTCCACGACGTCGTTAGCGCCAGCGATAGTGATGTACACCATGTTGCTGTGCGCGTAGAGCTCAAGCGAGAATGGTTGCCAAAGACACTCGCACAGCTCCTCTAACTGGACCTTAAAGACGCTCTGGTTGTTAACGTCCCACACCGTGTTGATGTACTCGCCGCTGTCACTAAGGGTTCGACGAGGTATGTGGAGGCAGACAACACGCATGTAGGGGCGCCTAGAGATGTTACGATGTCGCAAAGGTACGACCCCCAACATAGTACCCCCTTGCGGCTGCTTACTGAAGGGTCGCTCTTCTATAGCTAGACCGTCGGGTCGAGCACACAGGCCTGCGGACGTTTAGTAAAAAGGCATATAATCCAGGTTGTTAAGGTGTTTTGAGGGCATGCCGGCAATTTTGCAACAGATTCTACAGTCCGAGCGAAATTCAGCCGTCTCCTCTTTCTGAGGGGAAAGGACCCCCTTCGTGGCGTCTTTGGCGTCGCGCATCACTAAAGACAGGGAAGTAGTATGAATCCTTGGACAGACCCAATCCAAAACATTCACGAAAAGGGTGAGCAGCATAGCCGGCCAACTGCTGAGCTGCCGACAGAGGCTCGCTTCTTCGGTGTGGACGCAGCCGTGAGGCGCGTCAGGCACCAGCTCGACGGCGAGTCGCACGAAGCCAAAATGCGAATCGACCTCCGGATGCTTGCATTGGCAGGGTTCATCCCGGAGCGTGGCTACAAGAAAGCGCACGCGTTCCGCGATGCTGTGGAGCTGATGAGGGAGTTAGCGCGCAACGCGCGTTAACACATCGGCATCACTCTGGGACTACGGCACAGCCAGCATTGCATCGAGCGATCGGCGTGCCCGTATCCGAATATCCTCTGGCACATCGATCACCTGCTCGTTGTTCACGAGGGCATTGAGGGTGTCTTCGAGCGTTATCTCATTCATGTGGGGGCAGCGAACGCTGCACAGTCGCAGCACGTCCTTATCCGGATTCTCTGCAATAATGTTGTCCGCCATGCTGCACTCTGTCAGGATTAGAAAGTGTGGCGCCCTTGATTCTTTGACGAATGAAACCATCCGAGATGTGCTAGCGGAGAAATCTGAAGCGGCAACCACCTCAGGGCTACACTCTGGATGGGTCAGAACAACCACGTCAGGGAACTGCTTTCGAACATTGTTGATATCTTCAACAGTGAACTGTTCGTGTACCTCACACACTCCATTCCATCCAATCATAGATTGCTCGCCAAGCTTCGGCTGCTCGCCAAGGTGAGGCAAGATAATCTTCTTGCCGGTTTCCTTTGCTACATTAGCGGCTAGGTACCGATCGGGTAAAAAAATTACAGTATCGCTCTTGAGCGACTGCACAACTCGCACGGCATTGCCGGAGGTGCAGATGATGTCGGATTCAGCTTTTACATCCGCGTAGGTGTTAATGTAGCTGACGACTGGAACCCCGGGGAATCGCTCTTTGAGGTTGCGCACGTCACGTGCCGTAAGGCTCGATGCCAAGGAGCAGCCGGCAACCTTTGCGGGGAGGAGGACGGTTTTGGTTGGGTTCAGAATTTTGGCAGTCTCAGCCATAAACCGAACGCCACAGAAGATTATCGGATCGCAGTTGGTGACTGCTGCGCGGCGCGATAGTTCAAGTGAGTCCCCTACAACGTCCGCGACGGTGTGGTAGAGGGCTGCTTCCATGTAGTTGTGACCGAGGATAATCGCTCCTCGTTCCTTCTTGCGCCGCTGAATCTCGTACACGAGCTCTGCTTTGATGCGCAGCTCCACATCCGGAACAAGCTTTGAGAGCTTGGCCTGCATCTGTTGGTATGTTTCGGTGACTGAGGGGGCATCGATGGGCATGGGCAGTATGCTACAGCGGCTACCGGGAGCGGTCAAAACCCTTATCGAGCTGATTGCGCAAGCAGTCTCTCGGATCCCCTGGCGCAGTTCTCGCTGCTGGGGAGATTGCGAGCCTCACGGCGGCAAAAATGCCTAGTTCCCGGCCTGCCAAGCTTTCAGCAACGGACGAACCCGGGCTTTGAGTCCTCCGGTTCCCTCTCTATCTTCAGCCTGTCCTGGCGTGCCGTAACGAAGAAGCTCAAGCTCGTCGAAGACAGAGCAAACAGCTAGCGCGAGATCCGGGTCTTTTGTTTGGGAGGATACTCGCGCACGAATTTCGTCGAGTGAAGACTCTTCCCGTAGCATCGGGATCCGGCTTGCAGCGAGGCGCCGGAGGAAGTCTTCCAGCTGTGGAAGCGTTTCCACCCGTTCAAGATCATCCCGCGTCAGCCCCTCTACTGGCGCAGCGCCCCTCAGTCGAGCTGCGAGTGTTATCAGTAGCCAGAGCCCGAAAAGCACAGACGCGATGAGCAGAGCCGTCTTAAGGCTGATAGCTGAAGTGATACTCTCCAGGAGGGTTGCTTCATTGTACTCTAGGTCGGGTCCGAACGGCAGAGGAGGCAGGGTCGGTAGGGGAGAATTGGGCGCTGAGGCACTTCCTCGCGGCTTGCCTCTCTCGTCGACCAAGGACTCTCCCTGCGCGGCGAAAGAAACCTCCTTCGACACTGCGAGTTCGTACTGTCCTTTTTCAGGATTGAAGAAGGCCAGTTGCACGGGCGGAATTTTGATCAGGCCTGGTTTTAGCGGCACCACGGAGAATGGAAATGAGCGGCGAAGAAGCAGCTTCCCACCTCGGCGCTCGCGCTTCGTTTCCGGGCGCTCCGGGTACACCTTCAATCCATCGGGGGCCGCCATCGAAAGCTCAGTGAGGGGGTTGAGGTTTCCCTCGGAGACGACGTGGTAAGTAATTGTCTTGCTCTCGCCAACGCGGCCCAGGGAAACGTCTGAGTCGACAGTAACGGAGGTGTCTCCTACCAAGGTCGAGGGCCCCAGGAGCGGCTGCAGCTCTGCTGGGGCAGGCGGTAGGGGCTTCACCGTCAACGAGACCTGGTTAGTCCGCAGTGAGATCTGCTCGTACTCAGGCCGTTGAAATAGCTGGTCGACGAGGTCGTTGGAGAACGGGTCGAAGGGGTCAAAAGAGGAGGAGCCACGATTTCGCGGCGGTCGTAGCGCCTTTGCGCGCAGTCGGCGAGGGGGAATAACGAGCGTTCCACTCGCGAGTGGATAAAGTGCTCGCACGAATTGCAGAGTTTCATACGGGCGCCCATTTACATTTCGCTGAGCGCGGTCTCCCTCCGAGATTGGCTCCTGCCAAAACCCGTCGGTGGTGGGGTCCATCGGCTCAAGATCTGTGAGGGAGACTGCAGTGTACAGGTCAACGATATTGACGACCTGCTGACCCTCGTACGCCGTAGAGGACGTTGCTGACTGGCGGAAGATCACATCCGCGTCACCGGGCTTTCCGGTCAGATTTGATGAAGGCTTCCCTTTCTCCACTTGCACCGACATCGGAGCGACCTCGTAGTCGCGCCCATCGATCGTCACTCGCGCAGCGGGTGTCAGTAGTTCGCCTTCCCGCTTGGGCGTCATCTGGAAAACGTGAGACGTGCGAGCGGTGATGGAGCCGTTCACAATCGACACGAATGAGTTCGGCCCGACGTACCGTACTTGAAAGTCCGAGCCACCAGAGAGGCTGGGTGCAGCTGCGCTCCGCGCGCCTTCGATGACAACCGCGAACGTGAATATGTCTTCGGTGTCACCGGACTGAGGGGATACCTCCGCGCGTACCGACACTTGTGCATAGGCGGCGGTGCCCCCGACCAGCATGGTCGCAATGAGAAGTAGTAGTGTTACGAGTGCCGGGCGGTAAAAGTGGGAATTCATCGTTGCTATCACCATGTCTGTTCAGAGCTCTCTCGTCGCGATTTGTCTCGTCGGAGCAGCAGAGGGGCATCCGGAAGGGACTTGAGCCAGTTCTCAGCTTCTCGGAGCGATGGATCGAGCGATTGAGCTGTCGGGCGGGCTGCCGCGCCGCCGGCAAAAGGAGTTGTGGTTGCCTCCTCGACCGCTTCTTTGCGCCTCTCGCTCGGCGCGGGGCTGCCGGGATCCGGGACCCCCGCGGAGGCAGAAGGGGTACCTGCAGCAGTCGGAGAGCCTGAAGCAGACGGGGAGGATGAGGCACTGGGGGTCGAGCCAGCGCTCGGCACCGCAGAAGCGCCTGGCGAAGGAGAGGGCTGGCCGGAGGTGCTCGGCGATGGCTGAGACGAGGGCTGTGCCGAGGGATTCGCCGAGGGGTGACTCGACGGAGAAGGCGCTGCTGATGGCGACGGTGAAGCGGAGGGTG
>CANLJX010000013.1 GCA_947491545.1 Deltaproteobacteria bacterium | reverse complement strand
ATTGAGCTGCCGGCTCGGGGGTGGGAGTTCTATCAGTAGGGAAGTTTAAAAAAGGGACGTTACCCTTCGCTCCCCTGGGCTTTAGTGCAGGGCAGATGCGTTCTAGCCCCTAAGCAGCGTGAGCGCGCCCGCCAGAGAAGGCGGAATCAAAAAGAGTAGCGACCCTTCCCCGCTTATTTGGCGGGGAACTTGTGTCAGTCATGACTTTCCGACTTTTGAGCGGATTTTCTGGACCGCTAAGTTGGGGCTCACACGCGTCGACCGGGAGTCGGTAGGCCGAAAAGGCGGAAAGTCATGACTGACAGGAGTTTCCAACGGCATGACCGCCCGCGGTTGATACGCCTATAGAGATCGGATCTAGCCATTTTCTCTGAGAGCCGACCAGAGTACCAGCCATCAACGTCTTGCCGTGCCCAGGCTCTAAGGCATGAAGGAGTCCCAAATAAAACGCCGTAAGCGATAAAGGTCCCATTAGCATGAGATTCAAATCTGATTAGACCTATAAACCTTGTTCCGCGCCTAACTGCATTTCGGACATAGCCCCGAAAGTACGAGATTCTGTGGCGAGACTGTATAGCCCCTTGGAACCAACCGCCCCACCTCCAATTTAGTATCATTGAGGCACAAAACCTCCTGACACCCTTCGCAACTAAAATGGTAATGCTCCCCTTCGCGCCGCAACTCATACAACGCGCCACGCCCCGGCAGAGGGATGGAGATTAGCTGTTGCGACTCCAGTAAACTCTTGATGAAGCGATAAACCGTCGACTTATTGATATCTGGTCGATCCCGAGCGACGCCAAGCACGATATCCCGAGCCGGCACCGGCCTGTCTGACTTTGACAGGAGGTCAACAATAGCTTGTCTCGCTTGTGTCTTTCTCATCTTGCGCCCCTCTCTTGACAAAAGCCTATCGCATCTGACAGTCATATGCAACCCAGTTGCATATTGAATCTCGGAGCCCTCTATGACCAAACAAGATGAATCAAGCCCATCAAAAAGGAACTCAACTGTTCGCAGACAACGGCTCCCCGTGACCGTCCTCTCGGGGTTCCTAGGCGCTGGGAAGACTACCCTGCTCAACCACGTTCTCACCAATCGCGACGGCCTAAAGGTGGCGGTGATTGTCAACGACATGAGCGAAGTCAACATCGACGTGCAGCTTGTTGAGCGTGGAGATGCTCGCCTTGACCGGAGCCAAGAGAAGCTTGTTGAGATGTCGAATGGGTGTATCTGCTGCACCCTAAGAGAGGACCTCCTTGAGCAAGTCGCGGAATTGGCCGCAGAGGAAAAATACGACTACCTACTCATCGAATCGACAGGCATAGGTGAGCCGATGCCTGTAGCGGCAACTTTTGCTCATACCGACGAAGAGGGCCGGAGCCTTTCACAAGTCGCTCGACTCGATACAATGGTCACTGTGGTCGACGCCGCTAGCTTCTTCTCTCACATGGAATCATCCGATGACCTCAAGAAGCTCGGCATAGCGGTCGATGATACTGACGACCGAACCATTGTCGATCTTCTGATCGATCAAGTTGAGTTCGCCAACGTCATAGTTCTTAACAAGACAGACCTCCTACTACCATCACAGCTCGCTGTCGTTGAAGCAATGATTCAAAAGCTCAATCCTGATGCTCAGCTTCTTCATACCCAGTTTGCAACTATTACCCCTCATCAAGTGCTCAACACGAAACTCTTCGACTACGAGAAAGCATCTCAGAGCCCGGGCTGGATTAAAGAGCTAGCAGGCGAACACACCCCCGAGACTGAGGAGTACGGAATCTCAAGCTTCGTCTACAGACGCGATAGACCGTTTCATCCGGAGCGCTTCTCCCTCTGCATTCAATCAGAGTGGCCGGGAGTAGTTCGCTCGAAGGGGTTTTTCTGGCTCGCGTCACGTTCGCGACTAGCTGGCTCCTGGTCTCAGGCTGGAGGGTCGTGTCGCTCCGAGCCGGCCGGATTTTGGGCGGCAAGTGCTGAGGACGGCTCCCTGATTAGCTCCGAAGTCGCTCCCGTGAAAGGCAAACAGGAACTGGTGCTGATAGGTCTTGATATGAACCAAGAGCTGCTTACCGCAATGCTTGACGACTGCCTTCTTACTGACGAGGAAATGGCGGTGGGGGAGGAAGGCTGGAGAAAATTCACGGATCCGTTCTCACCGTGGGCTCTTCAGGAATCTCATGCGTCATGAACCCAGAGTCGAATCACCTGTTTCCTCGGTCTAGGGAGAAACTCTCCTCGTGGTCTTTCACTGGAGAGTTCGGCCGCAACTTTGAAAAGCTCGTTAACCTCCAGATGTGGTGCTTTGGCTGCGATATTAGAAACATAGAGGGAAATTTTCTGACGGAATTCGGATTTATCCGAACTCGTCCACCTCCATCGAGGCACGGCTCAACACGCTACTCGTTAGTCCGTGACTCCGGATACTCCATTCACCTTTGGGGATTCGGCATGATTATTGAAGACGGGAAAGCAGCGCTCTGCCTTAAAAGGTTCGAGCGCTTTCCTAGGTTGTTAGAGGGCCCCTTCGATCCGAGTCAGATCTTCAACCCGCACGATCTCCCCTCTTTTCAGGAACCGCAAATGTTCTGCCAGCAGGTCATCGCCAAGCGACTTCTGCAGCTTCTCTGCTTCGAGCTACTGACCTATGAGACACACATATACGAGAGAGGTCTTCCTTCATATCGAACGACCTGCATTCAAACATCTCCAAAGGTCGCTCGCCTCAAGGAGAGAAAGCAGCCCCTGGAAGCCTGGGAGCAATTGTTCCTCTGTAGCCTGGCTCCACGCTCCGGACCCAAACAGCGCAAAACAGCGCAGAGACGAGACGTGCCCCATGCAGCCTCAAGCTGATGAAGAAACCGGCGATAGCGAAGAACTGGAGATACACGAGTCCGTAGCGTACCGGAGAACGCGTGAGTGGTAGGGGTGGTGTGCCTCAGACTCTACTACACGGTAGATTCCACACCTACCTTCCTCTGTAACGCGGCTGCAGGCCCGCTCCCATAACGCTTTTAGGGCCGGCGGCGACTATTTCGCTCTGCCAACTGGTACACAGCACTCCCCACGCGATTGAGTTCCCGCTGTTGCGAGCAGCCAGTTGCTCTTACCGAGGAACCCTGAAGATGCGATTGAATATCGATGAAAGGTTCGGAGACTGGGAAAGGGGGGCAAATACCCTTCTTGCCCTTACGGGGTTATTGAGCGGACGCGCTGGCCTGCAATAGCGAGGTATAGCTCTGTGAAGGTGGTGCGGGGCACCAGCGGAAGGGCAGCGCTCAGATGTCGGATCCCAGTAATCGCTCAGGCAGTTCGCTCTCTCGCCGCACTTTGAGTTCGAAGCTCCTGTGCGGTCCTCCGCGCCAGGTTTAAGCGAAACTTGACGGTTCCAAGCGAGAGGCGCTGCGTCGCAGCGATATCGGCGTACTTAAGTCCTGAAAGCCTTAAATCAACCGTTTCCGAAACAGCCGGCCCGAGTGCCATTAAAACAGAATCCTTAAAAGCATGCTCACCTGTATGCTCCTCTTTTTTAAGCAGTACCGAGAGGGGGCACGGCTCATTGGACGCGATTGAGGGAAGGTTCCGCTCGTCGGAGCCCGGCTTTGGCACATCCCATATGTTGGAGACCTCTCGGCGTGCCGATTCAGCCCGGAGGTACGTGATCGCTGTTGAGTAGGTGACAGCCCACAGCCAACTCGCCGGATTTCGCAGCGGGTCAACCTGCGAGAGCGTTCGCCACGCTTTAAGGGCGCTCTCCTGAACTATGTTGTCTTGGTCGGCCTGAGGAAGCTGCGGGAATTTGCGCTGGACCGTATCGCTCGCAAACGCCAGAACCTGCGGCATTAGCTGATCGAGGGCCTGACGCTCGCTCTGTGTGCCAAGCTGCGCTTTCGCCTCAAGCAGCGCCGCGCCGATGCCTACAGCCGGACGGCTGGGCAGCTTTAGGCAATCTTCCCCTGGAGCGCTATGTTTCTCTTTACAGAGCTGCATCCCACCAGAGTACCAGTGGGGCTGGGGTTAGGAAACCCGAGGGAGTGCTGAGACTGGAGTCGCTTTAAGGAACGAGGTGTACCGATCAGGGCTACTTCTTAACCTCAAAAAGCATCTGCTGCCGCCCCCAGACTCTAGTACACGGTAGATTCCACACCCCCCAACCTACCTAAGGCCTGCTCGCTCCCCCCACGAAACTCCTCGGCAACACCTACGGGTATGGGGTATATCGGCCGAGAGATTCGCGTTGTGGTGATGTGATTTCTAGTGTGTACCAGAGGGGGGTACCAGAGGGGAGATTTCTAGTGTGTACCAGGAGGGGGGGCGTGTCTATCCCGTAGTAGCAGGGATCGGTGGTGGGAGGCGACGATATGCGCAGGTGGATCTCTCTCGCTCCAGCCTGGCGCAGCATCGTCACGAGCTTCCGGCTTGTCGTGCCCCGAACGATCGAGTCGTCAACGACCACGATCGATTTCCCCTTGAGGAGCTCAGGGTTCGGGTTCAGCTTAATCTTGACGCCGAAGTCGCGGATGCTCTGTTTTGGCTCGATAAATGTGCGCCCCACGTAGTGGTTCCGCACAAGTCCCATCTCGAAGGGAATTCCCGATGCTTCAGCGTAGCCAATGGCCGCCGCTGTTCCGGAGTCTGGGACGGCAGTGACTAGGTCTGCAGTGACCTTGTTCTCTCTGGCGAGCTCAGCGCCCATGTTCTTTCTGAGCTGGTAGACGTTCTTGCCAAAGACATTCGAGTCGGGGCGCGCAAAGTATACGAATTCGAAGATGCACGGGGCTTCGCGCGCAAATCCAAACGGAAAGAAGCTGCGCATCGTGCCGTCGCGGCTAATCTCAATCAGCTCGCCCGGCGCTACGTCGCGCAGGTAGGTGGCGCCAATAAGGTCGAACGCGCAGGTCTCAGAGGCGAAGACTTTGGCCCCGTTTAGCTCGCCGATAGCGAGCGGGCGGAGGCCGTGCCGATCCCGCACAACCATCAGCCTGTCTTCAAAGAGAATCAGGAGAGAGAACGCGCCCCGAAGGCGCTGGAGCGCCCCGACGACCGTCTCGACAAGAGGCTGGTCGCGATCGCCGCGGGCGAGCAGGTGTAGGATTGTTTCAGTGTCCGACGTAGTTGCGAAGATTGACCCCTGGCTAATAAGCTCCTGCCGCAGCTCGTCGGCGTTAATGAGGTTGCCGTTGTGTGCAACAGCTGTGTATCCGAGCGAGATGTCGGCGACGAAGGGCTGAACGTTTGCCAGCTTGTTTCCCCCCGCCGTTGTGTAGCGCACATGGCCGATTGCCACGGAGCCAGGCAGCTGCCCGAAGTCGAAATCAGAGAAGACGTCTGCGACGAGCCCCAAGCCCTTGTGAACCGAGAAGTGCGGCTCGTCGTCCCCGTTTCTGTGCACCGAGACAACGCCGGCGCCCTCCTGCCCGCGGTGCTGCTGGGCGTACAGTCCGAGGTAGGCCAGGTTGGCCGCCTCTGGATGGTTCCAGACCGCCATCAGGCCACACTCGTCGTGAAACTTGTCGAGAGCATCCATCGTATTCTTACGCCTCAAAGAGCTGATCCAGGCCGTTAAACCAGGCTTTAAAAGCCTTGTGGGAGGGAATTGAAGCGACCCCGTCTACGGCGATCGCATCGCCACCTACGATGCCTTCGCCGCCGACCGGGACACCGGCAGCCGTTGCAGCTGCCTTGACCTCGGCTACAGCCTTGGCAGGCAAGCTAATGATGAACCGTGCGCCACTCTCGGCAAACAGCGCAGCGTCCGGACGCGTGTTCTTCTTCGTCAGAGAGAGCGTCACTCCAAGCGGAGCCTCGTAGTCACGGAAGCAGCACTCAGCCAGAGCAACTCCGAGTCCGCCTTCTGAGAGATCGTGGCACGAGCTGATAAGCCTCTTCTCAATCAGGCTACGAACGAAATCGCAGGCGCGTTTCTCCGCTTCGTAATCAAGAACCGGCAGCTCGCCGCGCTCGATGCCATGCTGGAAGGCTAGGTAAGCGCTGCCACCCAGCTCCGCCTCACGAGTCTCGCCGAGCAGCAGAACAGCATCGCCCGGCGAGCGGAACTGCGAAGGCACAGCTTTCGTCACATCGTCGAGCAGCCCGACGACTGCCAGAAGAGGAGTTGGCTGGATGCCTTGGCCGTGTGTCTGGTTGTAGAGGCTCACGTTGCCGCTCACGACAGGAACTCCGAACTGGCGGGCCGCTTCGCCGAGGCCGCGGATGCTGCCAGCGATCTGCCACATCGTCTCGGGGTTCTCTGGGCTTGGCATATTGAGGCAGTCTGAGATCCCAAGAGGAATTGCGCCGGCCGCAGCGATATTCCTGCACGACTCTGCGAGCGAAAGAGCTGCGCCCTTCACGGCGTCGATAGCGCAGAAGCGGGAGTTGCAGTCGAGCGAGATTGCGATCCCTTTCTCGCGACCGCGAGCAGACTTAAGCCGCACAACACCTGCATCGCTGCCCGGGTGCACAACGGTGTCAGCGCGCACCGTGCTGTCGTACTGGCTGTAGACTGCGTGGCGGGAACAGAGGTTTGGATGGGCCAACAGAGAGAGCCAGGCGCTGCCGAGGTCTTTCGGGGGCGGGATCTCTGCCAAGTCGATCGGGGCCCGAAGCTCCGCATTCGCTGGGTCGAGCGCAGGATCCTTCGTCGGCCACTCGTACTGAGGAACGGCGCTTGTCAGCAGGTGGGCCGGGATCGACGAGACCAGCTCCCCGTGCCAGAGGAGCTCAACATTTCCGCCCTCAATGACTTCGCCGATTGCAACAGCATCAAGCTCCCAGCGTTTGAAGATCGTGATCAGCTTATCTTCTTGTCCTGCTTTGACGATGAAGAGCATCCGCTCCTGTGACTCCGAGAGCATGATCTCGTATGGGTTCATCCCAGTCTCACGCTGCGGCACTCGGTCGAGGTGCATCCGCACGCCGTTGCCGCCGCGATCTGCCATCTCAAACGACGAGGACGTGAGCCCCGCCGCTCCCATGTCCTGCACCCCGACCACGCAGCCGCTCTTAAAGGCCTCCAGGCAGGCTTCCAGCAGCAGCTTCTCCTGGAAGGGATCGCCGACTTGCACAGTCGGCCGCTTCGCATCCGAGTCTTCGCCAAACTCCTCTGAAGACATGCTCGCACCGTGAATACCGTCGCGACCGGTCTTTGATCCCACGTACAGCACGACATTTCCAACACCCGCTGCAGTGCCGAGGAACACTTCATCTTGCTTTACAACGCCGAGGGCGAAGGCGTTCACCAGGCAGTTGCCGTTAAAAGATGAGTGAAAAGAGAGCTCGCCGCCAACGGTGGGGATTCCCATGCAGTTTCCGTAGAAGCCGATCCCGTTCACGGCGCGCCGCAGGAGGTAGCGGCTCTTCGGAAGCTCAGGGTCTCCGAAGCGCAGTGAGTTGAGCAGCGCTACCGGCCGGGCACCCATCGTGAACACATCTCGCAAGATTCCGCCAACGCCAGTGGCCGCACCCTGGAACGGCTCAATGAATGTAGGGTGGTTGTGGCTCTCAACTTTGAAGACGACCGCCTCGTTGTCGCCGATATCGACCACGCAGGCGTTCTCGCCTGGCCCTATGATGACGCGCGGCCCAGTGGTCGGCAGCCCGCGTAGGTGCACCTTCGTGCTCTTGTATGAACAATGTTCGGAAAAAAGCGCGGAGCAGATGCCGAGCTCAACCATGTTGATTGAGCGGCCTAGAGCCTTCGTCACCGCATCGAATTCGCCCGCCTTCAGTCCGTGCTCCTGCGCGTCTTGTGCAGTAGCGGTGCGCTTCCATGCGGGCGAGTTTGTCATGACGTGCTCCGTGAGGGTTTCAGGACGGCGGGAGTCTATACTGGAGGGTCGATAACCTCAAGATTTCGCAGCGAGTTAGCTCGCTTTTGGTGGCAGCCCGAGGCACGAGCTGCAGAGCTCATCGCTGCCCCTCGGGCACCCCCGGTCCTCAAGGAGCACAGGGCAGCAATCGAACACCGTCCCGTTTTTTTCTTCGGCTATTTCGGGAGAGCTTTAGAGGCCATGCCGTGGGCTAAAAAAGGGCAAAAACACCCACATTTCCGCAGTGCTGGATGGGCAACGACTCGCGGCGGCAGTCCTCGGGTAGTGGTTTCCAGGAAACTAGGGCTCGGCACAATTCGTAAAGGCAAAAAATCTTTCCGCCGAAATAAACCCTTAGGTCAATCAATTCAGGGCAAGCGGGCATCTGAATTTAGGGGAGCATTGCATCGAAGGTCGCGATCTAGCAGGCGTTTCACATTGTGGACTCCAGCCTCCATCGCGTACCCTGGAAGTAAGGCATCTCACGGTTGACGGTGTGGCCCGAAATTCGGCGCCACAGGCAGTTAGCAACGAGGCACTCCTCGCGTTGTGGCAGGGCAGTGCGTCTCGCAGCGGAGAGAGCCTTGAAAGGTTGTTGATCTCCGGTGGCAGTGAACGGCTCGTAAAAAAAGCGCCGATGGCAGCAGCCCGGAGCCGGGCAGTTGCAGTGGCGCTCCAGAGTGAGGAGAAGGTTCCATGAGCAACGACACCAACAACGAGTTCCAGCGGCTGATCGACGAAGATCGTGAGACTCGCAAGAAGTCCTCATGGAAGGGCACCATGCTCGAGTACCTCGAGCAGATTCGCGAGAACACGGCGCTCCACAAGCTCGCGCACAAGCGCCTCTACGACATGATGATAGACCGCGGCGTGGTCGAGGTGGACCTCGAGCAAGACCCGAGCATGAAGCGCATCTTCAAGGGCGAGAAGCTCAAAGTCTTCAACTTCTTTGCAGACGAATTCTTCGGGATGGAGAAGACCATCAACCAGATCGTCCGCTACTTCCACTCTGCCTCGCTCAAGGGCGAGGAGAGCCGACAGGTGCTCTACCTCGTAGGTCCCGTAGGCTCAGGAAAGAGTTCGCTCGTTGAGCGGCTCAAGAAGGGTCTTGAGCAGCTTCCTCCAATCTTCGCGATTGAAAACTGCCCGATGTTTGAAGAGCCGCTGCACCTCGTTCCTCGCCACCTGCGGAAGGAGTTCTCGAAGATGCTCGGCATTGAAATAGAAGGCGACCTCTGTCCAGTGTGCCGGTACCGCCTCAAGGAGGAGCACCAGGGCAAGTGGGAAGACTTCCCAGTCAGGAACTATGACCTGAGCATCCGCGCCAAGCGTGGTATCGGTGTCGTTCCCCCGGTAGACCCCAACAACCAGGACACGAGCGTGCTGATCGGCGGCGAGGATATTTCGAAGCTCGACCTGTACTCCGAGGGCGACCCACGAGTGCTTGACCTGTCTGGAGCGCTCAACGTGGGCAACCGTGGCATGGTGGAGTTCATCGAGGTGTTCAAGAACGAGACCGAGTATCTGCACGCGATGATCACCGCGACCCAAGAGAAGTCGATCCCGGCTCCAGGACGGCACGGCATGATCTACGTCGACACCTGCATTGTGGCGCACTCCAACGAGGCAGAGTGGAAGAAGTTCAAGAGCGACCACACCAACGAGGCGATCCTCGACCGTATCGTCACCGTAAAGGTGCCGTACAACCTGCGGCTCTCTGAGGAGGTAAAGATCTACAAGAAGATCATCCGCCAGTCGCAGTTCACGGCCGATATCGCGCCGCACACCATCGAGATTGCCTCGATGTTCGCCATCCTCTCTCGGCTTGAGCCCACCAATAAGTGCGACCTCATGACGAAGCTCAAGCTCTACAACGGCGAGGAGGTCGTGGAGAAGGGCAAGACCAAGAAGATAGACGTGGTCGAGCTGCGTGAAGAGGCGAAGAGCGAGGGCATGAACGGCATATCGACGCGTTTCATCATGAAGGCGCTCGACAACGCGCTCTCTGACAACATAGACCAGAACGCAATCCATCCGATCTCGGTGCGCGAGTCTCTCGTGCACATGGTCAAGGAGTCTGACTTCGCCGACGATGTCAAGAAGCGCTACCTTGAGTTCCTCCAGGACACGCTCCACAAGGAGTACCTTGAGGTGCTCGAGAAGGAGATTACGAAGGCCTTCGTCTACTCCTACCAAGAGCAGGCTGAGTCGCTCTTCCAGAACTACCTCGATCACGCCGAGTCGTACGTCACCAAGAAGAAGTTCAAGGACCGCAGCACCGGCGAGACGATGGAGCCAGACGAGGGCTTCATGAAGTCGATTGAGGAGCAGATTGCGATCATCGGCACTGCCTGTGACGGCTTCCGCCAGGAGGTGATCGCGTACCTGTGGTCAGCAGGCCGTCGTGGCGAGAAGGTCACCTACGAGAGCTACGAGCCGCTGAAAGAGGCGATTGAGAAGAAGCTGATGGCGAGCGTTCGTGATGTCTCGCGCATTATCACCAAGGCCCGCACCCGAGATGACGACCAGCACAAGAAGTACAACCGCATGGTCGAGCAGCTTATCAGGAACGGATACCCGGCGAGCTGCGTGGACATCATCCTCAAGTACGCCGCCAACAACCTCTGGAAAGACTAATAGGGCTCAGGAGGCGCCTCGACGCTGATGTCCACGATCTTTCGTCCCTACACCCCAACCTCACAACGCTCCGACAGGAGCGCTCGCGACCGGCTAAGGCACAGGCAGAAGATCAAGGACTCGATCCGCGACAATATCGGCGACATCCTGGCAGAAGAGTCAATTATCGGGCGCGATCGGGACAAGATTATCAAAGTTCCGATTCGCTCGGTGAAGGAGTACCGCTTCATTTACGGTGACAATGCGGCGGGCGTTGCGCAGGGGGACGGAAACCAGAAGCCGGGGGACGTCGTCGAGCAGGGGCAGGGAGACGGCCAGGGCCAAGGCCAGGGACAGGGCGGCAACCAGCCAGGTGTTGACGCGTTCGAAACGGACATTACCCTCGAAGAGCTCATAGCGATTATGTTCGACGACCTCGAGTTGCCCGAGCTTGAGAAGAAGGCCATCAAAGAGGTCATGTCCGAGGACGCGCGCAAGCGCAAGGGGCACCGCAAGGCGGGAATTCGCCCGCGGCTCGACAAGCGCGCTACGGCCCGCAACCGTGTCCGCCGCAAGCTCGCAGTGCAGGGCAGCAGGGATATCGACATGGAGGACGAGGAGCAGCGCTTCCCGTTCCACAAAGACGACATGAGCTACTTCCACATCGCTCCGACGACGAAAGAGGCGTCGAATGCAGTTGTGTTCTGCATCATGGACACCTCGGGATCGATGGGCACGGTGAAGAAGTACCTGGCTCGCAGCTTTTACTTCCTCCTATTCCAGTTCGTGCGCCAGAAGTACAACAACGTCGAAGTGGTCTTCATCGCACACCACACCGAAGCGAAAGAGGTGCCTGAGGCTGACTTCTTTCATAAGGTTGAGTCGGGGGGCACGTACATCTCGTCTGGGTACCGAAAGGCGCTCGACATCATTCAGGACCGCTACCACCCGTCGCTGTGGAACGTGTACGCTTTCCACTGCTCCGATGGCGACAACTTCTACTCTGACAACGAGCGCGCGCTGCAGGCGGCCGAGGAGCTGTGCAAGGTGTGCAACTTGTTCGGGTACGGCGAGATTAAGCCCTCGGGGAGCGCGTACTACAGCGGCAGCATGCTGGAAGTGTTTAGCGCCATCAAGGCACCCAACTTCCACATGATCACGATCGAGAAGAAGGAGGACCTGTGGGAGGGCTTCCGCAGCTTCCTGATGAAGGATAGGGCGAGCGGCGTTTCGGCTCACGGGAAGGTGTTTGGCCCACAGAACAGCGAAGGAGCGGCGTCAGCAGCGCCGTAACAGCCATGTCATTCAACATCGACGAGCTTGCTGTCTGGGACGAGAAGATTAAGGAGATTGTCGACCGTTACCGGCTCAACTGCTACCCACAAGAGTTTGAGATCTGCGACCACAACGAGATGCTCGGGTACATGGCGTACACCGGCATGCCGGCGCACTACTCGCACTGGTCGTACGGCAAGGCCTACGAGCGGCAGAAGACGATGTACGACTACGGCGTCTCCGGGCTGCCGTACGAGATGGTGATAAACTCAAGCCCGTGCCTGGCGTACCTGATGCGCGACAACTCGCTGCTGCTCCAGGTGCTGACGATTGCGCACGTGTACGGGCACAACGACTTCTTCGCCAACAATTTCACCTTTACTTCCGGCACCGACGCACGGCACGTGCTTGAGATGTTCAAGAACCAGGCGAACCGGGTAGCGAGCTACATGGAGGACCCCTCAATCGGCGTCGAGGCAGTTGAGGCTGTCATCGACCACGCACACGCCATCTGCTATCAGCGATCTCGAAACCTCGCCATTCGCCAGCTCTCAGAAGACGAGGCGCGCATGAGGGCTTGGGAGCGAGCGCAGGCGGCGCCTGATCCGTGGCGCGAGATACACCCGGCGCAAGAGTACAAGGCTCCTGACCTCTCCAAGACGCCGGTAGAGCCGCAGGAGAACCTGCTGCAGTTCATTGCGCAGTGCAATCCGTACCTCTCGGAGTGGAAGCGTGACTTGCTCCACATCGTTGACAGCCAGACCCAGTACTTCATGCCGCAGATGGAGACCAAGATCATGAACGAGGGCTGGGCCAGCTACTGGCACCACAAGATCCTAAACGAGCTTGGGCTTCCTCAGGGCATGCACATCGAATTCCTCGTTCGGCACAACCAAGTGCTGCGGCCGCACCCAGGCGGGCTCAACCCGTACCATCTCGGCTTCGTGATGTGGCACGACATCGAGCGACGCTGGAACGAGGGTGACACCGGGCGTGAGTGGGACACCAAGGATCAGCCGAAGCGGGAGAGCTCTCAGCACGAGAACGACACCCCGGGCCGCAAGAAGATCTTCGAAGTTCGTGAGACTGACCGTGACCAATCGTTCTTGCGACGGTTCCTGACCAAGGAGCTGATGGAAGACTTAAACCTCTTCCAGCACGAGCGTCGTGGCAAGGAGCGAGTAGTGACCAAGCTTCCGAACGAGGAGGCTTGGAAAGAGGTGCGCGACACGATGATTAAGAACGTCGGCACCGGCTCAATCCCAGTCATCAAGGTAGAAGACGCTGATTTTGGCAAGAACCGGACCCTGTACCTCAAGCACTACCACGACGGCCGTGACCTGCAGCTTGATTACGCTGAGCACACCCTAAAGCACGTTGCGCGCCTCTGGGAGCGTGATGTGGTGCTTGAGACGAGCATTAATGGCAAGGGGTCGCTGCTTAAGCTGAATGGGGAGTCGCTGAAGATTGAGCGGTTGTAGGGGCGCTGCTCGGGCTTTACACCTAAAACGCGCCTGCCGCAGAACGGGAGCGGCAACGGCAACGGCTCCGGCCACGGCTCCGATCTGACTAATCGAGGCTTGGTCTTCGTCGCGTGTGGTTTTTCTCGGGGCGGAAGGCGGACCCGGAGCCGTTGCCGTTCCCGATAGGGAGAAAGTTTGGCGGCGAGGAGTTACTTGAGAGGGAGTATTGCTCCGTGAGTGGTTCCTCTCGTTGTTCTCGCTGCTCTCTTTGTATACTGATTCGATAATAGCGGGATCGATTGGCTTTTTGGGTACGTCCTCGTTTACGTGCCCGAGGCCAGTGCCCAGATCTCGTCACCCTTCACCATCGTGTTCAGGGTCACTCCCTCCTCAACACTCACGGTGATCTCAACTGATCCTGAGACCTCTTCACTCATCACCATGATAAATCCGACGAAGTCGGCGGGCGGGAACTGAGGGAGCACTAGCTCTTCGTTCGCGAGAGCGCTCTTCGGCACAACGATCTTGTAGGTTGTGCTGTCTACCTTGCTGATCTGTGCTAAGGCGCCATTCGAGTTGAGCGTTACTTTTAGGATTGGCGTCTTCCCAGGCTCGCCGTACTCGAAGCGGTAGCCAACGATCTTTATGTTGCTCTGGGCTGGGGGCTGGCTTGCGGCTTGTGGAGCCTGTGCTGCCGCTGCTGCCCCAAGCGACCCTGGCTGTTCTGCTGACGGAGCGGTGGTCGGAGCGAGCGTCGGTTCCTGGGCGGCCGCTGTCGGGGAGATCTTCTCTTCCTGAGTAGCTTGAGCGGGCTTCTCGGGCTCTTGGGCCGGAAGAGCCGCCTCTACGGCTTTCTCCGGTAGCGCGGCTTGAGGCGCCTCTTCTCTTGCCTGTTGCTCGGTGTCTCCAAGCGAGATCGCTTCAGCTTCTCCGGCGCTTTCGGGCAGCTTTGGCTGCTCTGCTGCTGGCTCAGCTACCTTCTCGGCCGAAGCTTCAGGGAGCTGTGCTGCGGGTTGTGCGGGGAGCTGTGCTGCTTCAGGGGCACCGGCTGGAGCCGCTTTCTCAAGCATGCGCAGGATCACTTGGCGCTTGCCGGCCTTCCACTCGTACTTCGGGGCCTCTGCCTTAACCAGATCTACTACGACACGCAGCTTCCCTGGATGGGATCCGAGCCTGACGGCTTTTACCACATCGTTCGCGGGAGCATTGAAAGTTTCGCTGCGCTTTACGGTAGCTCCGGTCAGGTCGAGCACGATGCGCGGAGGGGAGGGGAGCATGAAGGCTTCGATCTTTACTTCTTGGGGCGTGACAATTTTAAGAACAACGTAGCTGCCATCGTCTGCTGTCTCACGGTCGAGCACGACCGAGACACGATCCTTTGAGGAGAGAGTCACGGCGCCCGAGAGCTTCCGCTCGGCGAAAGCCACTGGAGCTGTTGCGAGCGCGAGTGCGATCACGAGAGCTGTGAAGGTTGAGAGTTGGCGAAGGGAGGTGCGGCGGTGCGAGTGCATGGCTAAAACCTGCGCTAAGAATAGAGAGATTACGCATCGATTATGATGCTTCCCGCGCGGGGGGGTGGTGCTCTAAAGGTTAGCTAGAGTGGCTAGAAGAGGGGGCTTTTTGGGAAACGGCGTTGTATTCACGCTGGGGCCGAGGCTGACGGTGACCCTAGCCCGATCTGAGCGGCGCGTGGTCTCGATGCTATCAGGCGCTCTTGGTCGCGCTGCTGTCGCTCAAGGTTGCGGCGCTCTTGCTCTTCTAGCTCACGCTGGTGGCGGACTATATAGGCCTTGGCGCGGCGCTCACATGCCAGAAGCGTTGCCGGATGACGGGAGTCGAGTGTCCAGCGAGATACCGTTCCAGGGCGTGACTCCACTTCGATTGAGAGCCTCTTTGAGCCGGATTCATCGCCCTCTTCGAAGCCTTCCGCGGTGATGGAGAAGTTAGCGAAGAGCGAGTGGGCCAGCTCAAGCCTTGCGCCCTTGGGGCCTTCGGCAGCGATCACGATCGTGTCGGCGAATAGGCTCACCCAAACTGGCTTGGCGGTGGGCTTCTCAAGCAGCTCTTCATCGGTGATGTCGAAGTCATCTCCTGCGACGCTGGGCTGCAGTTCGGCGCGGAACATGAGCGCAGGCTCAACACTGCGGGCGCCTGCGTTCAGGGCGAAGAGGCGTGCGGTGGCACGAGCGGCGGCGTATTCAAGCATCGGGCGTGCTTTCGCCATGTTCCAGGCCTTCGAAGACATGATCTGGAAAGCGAAGGGGGCCAGCAGCAGCGAGCTAAAGAAGATCCAGGGGCGCTTGAAGCCCAGAGCCACGCTGAACGCCATCAAGAGCAGGAGCAACGCGGCCTGAACACCCTTTGCTTGAGCATCGGCTAAAACCTCAAGCCGCTCCTCCGGGGGGATGCGCCCCCAGATATCGCGCGCCAGGCTATCTTTGCTCCCCTGAGTTTTTTCTGCCTCTGATGCCATGTAAGGAACGGAAAATCTTGCCGTACAAAACCGTTAAGTGGCTGGAATCAGCCCCGAGCTTCCAAATTCGACTCTTTAAAAGCACAACCCGTACCGTGCCGAGGCAACAAAATTGGGCGGCATCCGAACACCCGATTGGTATGTTTGCAACCTCTCACACAAGCTGCATCGTTGGCCTAGACGCCGTTCCGGTTGATGCCGAAATTCACGTCAAGAACGGCAGCGCAAAGTTCACCATCCTCGGTCTCGGAGGAGCCGCAGTGCGTGAATCGCGCGACCGAATCCTGACTGCGTTGCAGCACTCTGGCTACGACGTACCCGGAATTATCCTGGTCAACCTGGCCCCCGCAGAGGTGAGGAAGGAGAGCGCTGCCTTTGACCTGCCGATCGCGCTCGCGTTGGCTTGTGCAGCCGGAGGGCTCGCGCAGTCAGCCCTAGACAAGGTGGCTGCTGTCGGCGAGCTCTCCCTCACTGGAGAGGTAAAAGAGACTCCAGGGCTCACAGCGCACGCGCTAGCGGCTGCTCAAGCTGGCTTCGAGCACATCATGGTGCCGTCCGCCAACTGCAGCGAAGCAGCGGTAGTTAACGGTGTCAGGGCCATTCCAGTCTCATCGTTGCCACAGGCATTGCGAGTGCTAAGCGGGAGAGAGAAGCCAACCTACGCCGACAAGCCAGCAAGTGAGCCGCATGCTTTCGCCAAGGCCCTCGATGATGTCTTGGGGCAGGAGGGGGCGAAAAGGGCGCTGGCAATTGCCGCTGCAGGGGGCCACAACCTGCTCATGATCGGCCCGCCCGGCTGCGGCAAAAGCATGCTCGCTGAGCGGCTCGCCTCGCTCCTGCCGCCCCTGAGCGGGAGCGAGATCCTAGAGGTGCTCCGGATACACAGCATTGCTGGCCAGCGCACTGCGCCGATCCTTGCCGGAGTCAGGCCATTCCGCTCGCCGCACTACGTCATAAGCGACGCTGGCTTGATCGGGGGCGGCACGATGCCTCGACCAGGAGAGGTGAGCCTCGCGCACCGCGGCGTGCTTTTCCTCGATGAGTTTCCTGAGTTCCGGCGCAGCACGGTCGAAGCGATGCGCTCACCCCTTGAGACTGGATGGGTGCAGGTAGCGCGAGCAAAAGCGTCGCTCAACTACCCGGCACGCTTTCAGCTCATAGCGGCGATGAACCCGTGTCCGTGTGGGCGGTTCGGAACGAAAGGGGGAGGCTGCCGCTGTTCACACCACGCCATCCGCGACTACGTTGCAAAGCTCTCTCAGCCGATCCTCGACCGCATCGATCTGCACGTCGAGCTTGAGGCGGTTGATATCGATCGATTGGTGTGGTCACCCGCTCGCACGGTGGCTGGAGCTTCGCCCCCAGCAGAGAGCGTCTTCGCGGCTCGTGAACGGCAGCTCTCACGCCAGGCGGTGCTTAACGCCGAGGTCTCCGACGGCATGCTGCGGGCGCAGCTCAACATCTCTTCAGGTGGGCGCACGCTGCTGAGCGAGGCCGTAAAGCGGCTCGGCTTGAGCGCTCGCGGCTACACGCGAGTGCTGCGAGTGGCGCGCACAATCGCTGACTTAAGCGGCACCGACGAGGTGTCAGACGAGATGGTAGCGGAGGCCGTCTCGTACCGGTCTCTCGACAGGCTCTCTAATATCTTGAGCGGGGGCACGCCTCTGGTGCGCTCACAAGCAGCCAGGAGGGAGGCAGCAGCGTAACCGATGGCTCAATCCGCCTCCATCCGAAACGTTGCTATCGGCGCTACCGCCATGGCTATACTTGGTATTGGCTACCTGCTCGATCACCGTAGCGAGCCGAGACCTGCCCAGTTCGTTTCGCTAAGCTCTGGCGAGGCAGGTCCAAAAGCTCAGCGCACCCCGAAGGGCGCAAAGCGAACGAAAGCCGAGACAAAGAAGGAGCAGAGCGAGTCTGCAAGTGAGGAGCCGCTCCGGGATCCGTTCATCCGTGCGGCGAGGCGTAGCAGCAAGCCCGGTGAGCGCCCAAGCCTTGAGCAGCTTGAACTATCACAGCTCCGTTTGGTGGCAATCGTGCGTGACGTCGAAGGGCGCTTCGGCGCCTCTGTAGAGGACGCAAGCGGCTTGGGCTTCATGCTGCGTGAGGGCACGCGGATTGGGGGGCAGTCTGTGGTGCGAAGTATATCACAGCAGGAGGTAGTGGTGGAGGAAGAGCGGGGCAGAGACCAGGTTTTACGTCTGCGGTAGGCAGAGAGGGAACGTGGCGAGAGTCTTAAAGCTCCTCCTGTCGGATTCGCTCCTGCTCAGTGGCGAAGTTGACACCGGACAGAAGCGACTCGTACGAGTAACGATCCTTCGCAGCACACACGGACTCAAGTGCCCTGCGCGCCTCTTCGCGGCGCTCGGAGTATGCCTCAAGGTGCCTTCTCTCTTTTGATTGCGCGAAGAGGTTTAAGGCCGTGGCAAGATCGTGCGCGTCCTCAAGGGCTAGGTTCATGCCCTGTCCTCCGTTTGGCGGAAAGATGTGTGCTGCGTCACCACACAGGAAAATCCGATCTTCAATCCGAAATGTGTCGGCAAGTCTCGCATGCATCACGTAGGTTGTAAGTGGAGTGAGCGGCTCTACGGAGAGACGCCCGCGCCCATGCAGCGCCACCATCTCGCGGAACTGCTGCTCAAGCGTGCCAGTTTTGCCTGGAGGCAAGGCACCACTAGCCTTGAACGTTCCACGGTCATTTAGGGGAACGAGCACTAGCCGACTCTCTTTGCCAACAAAGAAGTGCATGTAGCCCGGCTCTAGCGCGCCTTGCACGAGCACGTCGAGCACAAAACTGCGCTCCTCGTAGGTGTGTCCTGGAAACTCAATCTTCGCAAGCTTTCGCACTGCGCTTCGACCACCATCGCAGCCAACGACACGACGGCAGCGCCACTGTTCGACTGAGCCATTCTCGCGCTGGATCTCCGCGCGCACGAAGTGGCCAAGATCCTCGAGGTCGACGAGGGATGTGCCCCACTCAATCGAGCGGCCGTTTCTTTCCAGCTGCTCGGCCAGGAGTGACTCAATTCGGCGTTGGTCTAGCGACAAGCCGTGCTCTCCGCTTGCCGGGTCGAAGAAAGATAAGGCGCGCAGCCGCTCGCCATCGAGGTAAATGATATTGCCCCTGAGAGTTACAGCCTCGCGGCGCACCGCATCGAGGATGCCGCTTGAGTGGAGTAATTCAAGGGTACGTGGCTGAATGCCGGTGGCTCGAGAGTGAGATGCTTTTTGGCTCGGGCGCTCTGATATGCAGGTGACAGCCATGTCTGGCATCAGGGCTGATGACAACGACAGGCCGGCAGGACCGGCCCCAACGATGAGCAAATCTTTCTTTTGCATGTTGGCGCTAGGCTGCTCTGGGCGCTACTTCCACCTGATTTCCGCTCGGATCAACGACGACGAATGACCCTGGAGTGTGGCCATCTGAGACGCTGTAGCCGGAGCGTGCCAGCTCCGCTCGGACTGCTTCCGGATCCAGAACCGCGAACCCAAGCCGGATCCCCGTAACAGGAGCAAGGCTGCCAGCTCGTAGCGGATACAGTTCACAAACCACATCAGCTGCCAGGGGAAATGAGTAGTGGACCGGTCCCTCGCCATGTTTTTCTTCTGTGAGCTCCAGGCCCAGAGCGCGGTAAAAATTCGCCGAGCGCTCTAGTTCAGGCACTCGCAGCACTACGTAGCTCCCCTGCGGCGCTTCTTTTGCTGTGCTTTCTCGGGTCTGGATGGGCATCATCGGTATCCTCCGGCGGTATAATCACCCGCCAATCAGCTAAAAACAACGGGAACTTGCTTCCTCTCCGTGAAGCGGCTAACCTCGCGGGTCGTCGGTCATCGGGGTGTAGCTCAGCCCGGCTAGAGCGCTAGTTTTGGGAACTAGAGGTCGCAAGTTCGAATCTTGTCACCCCGATTCTTTTTTCTTTGTTTTTGTAGCCGGAGTGCCGACAGGCAGCTGCCTCCGCGCAGGCTGGAGACCGACCCCAGCTGCCCGCTCCGGACAGGAGTGACCTCATGCCTCGTCCAACCTCCATTCGCGATATCCTTGAAGATCGGGTTCCTGTCGGCCAGACCGAAGTCGGTGGCTGGATACGGACCCACCGGCAGTCGAAGCGCGTCTCGTTCATCGAGCTATCTGATGGAACGAGCGTTGGAAACTTGCAGCTGGTTCTCGATCCGACGAGCCCCGACTACCAGGCAGTTGCTGCAAAGCTCTCGACAGGGGCTTCAATCCGGGCAGCAGGGGAGCTCGTGCTCTCGCCAGCCAAGGGCCAGAAGTACGAGTTCCAGGTGAAACAGCTTGAGCTGGTTGGCGAAGCCGATCCCGAGCAGTTCCCGCTTCAGAAGAAAGCCCACTCGCTCGAGTTCCTGCGCGAGGTGCTGCACCTTCGTCCGCGCACCGCCACGATGGGGGCTGTGCTGCGAATGCGCTCGGCTGCATCGTTCGCGGTGCACCGCTTCTTCCAGGAGCGCGGATTTTTCTATCTCAACACTCCGATCATTAGCACGTCAGACTGCGAGGGGGCGGGGCAGATGTTCCACGTCACGACGCTCAACATCGACGCGCCACCCCGAGTCAACGGCAGGGTCGACTACTCCGAAGACTTCTTCAATGAGCCAGCCAGCCTAACGGTCTCCGGACAGCTTGAGGGCGAGATCTGTGCTATGGGGATCTCAAAGATCTATACCTTCGGGCCGACGTTCCGGGCAGAGAACTCAAATACCACTCGCCACCTGGCAGAGTTTTGGATGATCGAGCCTGAAATGGCCTTCTACGAGCTAGAGGACAACATGGCGCTCGCACAGGATTTCGTGCAGGCGGTGATCCGGGAGCTGCTTGAGAAGTGTCCGAAGGAGCTTGAGTTGCTCGCCTCTCAGGAGTGGGCGCAGCCGGGGCACGTTGAGAACCTCCAAGCTGTGGTGGAATCAAAGTTCACGCACCTCGACTACACAGAAGCGATCTCGATTCTGCAGCGCAGCGGCAAGAGCTTCGAGTATCCTGTCTCATGGGGGATCGATCTACAGTCTGAGCATGAGCGGTACCTGACAGATGAGCACGTGAAGGGCCCAGTAACCGTAGTTAACTACCCCAAGGAGATAAAGGCCTTCTACATGCGTCTCAATGAGGACGGAAAGACGGTGCGCGCGATGGACGTGTTAGTGCCGCGCCTCGGAGAGATCGTTGGCGGCTCGCAGAGAGAGGAGCGGCACGACGTGCTGCTCGAGAAGATCAGGGCGATGGGGCTCGATGAGTCTGCCTACTGGTGGTACCTCGAGCTGCGCAAATTCGGTACTGTGCCGCACGCGGGCTTCGGTCTCGGCTTCGAGCGGCTCCTGATGTACGTGACGGGTATGCAGAACATACGCGATGTGATTCCGTTCCCGCGCTTCCCGGGGTTTGCGAAGTTTTAGGGGCTTCGGCCAATTTTTTGCGGTTTTGGGGGCGAAATCTAGGGCTCCGAAGGCCCAAAAGTCATGTCGTTCTTCTTCAGTAGTCGCGATAAGTCGGACTGCGGTATACTATAGGTGCACGTATGGTCATGAAACCTCTCTCCTCAGCTATGTCGAACGACTACCAGAAGTCCCGAGAACTAATCGAGATGACGGAGGCGTACTCTGCCCAGAACTACGCGCCGCTCGAGGTGGTTATCCGTTCAGGGCAGAACGCCTGGGTCGAGGACGTCGACGGTCACCGCTACATCGACTGCCTGAGCGCCTACAGCGCTCTCAACTTTGGCCACCAGAATCCTCGCATCACTAAGGTTGCTCACGAACAGCTTGACACTCTTACTCTTGTCAGCCGTGCCTACTACGCCGATTCGGTGGCCTACCTGTGCAAGGAGCTGGCGGAGCTCTGCGGCATGGACAAAGTGCTCCTGATGAACTCAGGCGCCGAGGCGGTTGAGACCGCTGTCAAAGCGGTCCGAAAGTGGGGGTACGACGTCAAGGGCATCCCAGAGAACCGCGCTGAGATCCTAGTGTTCAAGGACAACTTCCACGGCCGCACGACAACGATCGTTGGATTTAGCTCCTCGCCACTCAGCCAGAAGGGCTTCGGGCCATTCACCGGAGGATTCCGGATGGTGGAGTTCGGCAACCCGGCTGCGGTTGAGGATGCCATCAACGAATACACAGCCGGCATCATCTTCGAGCCGATCCTCGGCGAAGGTGGGGTGATCATCCCGCCAACAGGCTTCCTCAAGAACCTAAGAGAGATCTGTACACGGCGGAAGATCTTGATGGTTGCTGACGAGATTCAGACCGGGCTCTGTCGAGCTGGCAAAGTGTTTGCATGCCAGCACGAAGGGGTGCATCCAGACATGTACATCCTCGGCAAGTCGCTGGGCGGAGGGATTATCCCGATCTCGTGCATCGCCGCCAACGCTGATGTGATGAAGGTCTTTACTCCAGGAACTCACGGCAGCACTTTCGGCGGCAACCCTTTTGCGTGCGCGATCGCGCGCGAGGTTATCGCTTTAATACGCGAAGAGAAGCCGCACGAGCGCGCTGCTGAGCTCGGGGCGCATGCCTTGATGCGGCTGAAGGGGATGAAGTCGCGTGTCGTGAAAGAGGTTCGCGGAAAAGGCCTTATGATCGGGTTCGATATAGATCCCGCTGCGGGCACTGCCAAAGATTTCTGCAAGAAGATTAAGTATGCCGGCGTGCTGTGCAAAGACACCCGGGTTCAAACTATCCGCCTGGCACCACCGCTCACTATCTCGAAGCAAGATCTAGATCTCGCGCTTGATCGGATCATTAAAGTGCTTGAGGAAGCATAGTCGGCTTTTTCTCTCCTCGCCTACAACACCGCCCGCAACCCCGGGCACGGCACCGGGCACCGCACCGGTTCCGATGAAATTTACTGCTGGATTGGATGTTCGATGCGTGTTTTCGGAGCCGGAGCCGGAGCCGGAGCCGGAGCCGTTGCCGGCGACCGTGAGGGGGGCGTTAGGTAGAGACAGGTGGGCGGCTACGACAGGCCCTTCAGTGCCTTCTCGTCGCGAAATATGCGCCCGAATTCGTTCCCGAGGAAGTCGAGCAGTGGGATCTCTTCGGTCTTGATCAGACCGCGCTTCCCTTTGAATTGCCCTTCCAGCAGGAGGTCTATAACCCCGCAGATTCCGGCGGCAGTTGTCGCCTGAATCGCTCCGAAGTGCTGCCCGAAGATTACCTGGTTGTAGACTGTGCTGGCGTAGGTCTTCTGGCAGAACCTGCCTTGGTCGTAGCCGGTGGCCTCGACCAGGATCATGCACTTGTCCTGCTTGGTCGTGGAGAGGCTACGCTCAAGGATCTTCTTTAAGCTGTCGCGGTCGTCGTGAAAGCGCAGGTCTTCAAGCAGAAATGCCACCAGGTCGCGGTGCCCGGGGTAGCGGATCGTCTTGTAATTTAGCTCGCGCACCTTGCCATGTAGGGTGTGGCAGAGCGTTCCGAGTCCGCCTGAGGTGTGGAAGGTTTCGTACTCGTCGCCGTCGAGCGAGAACCGCTCGTACCCTTCGAGCGGCGGAACTTTAATCAGCCGCCCGTCCAGGATCACTTCACACGGGTTGCAATACTCGTTAATCAACCCATCGGTTGACCAGGTTAGGTTGTACTTGAGCCGGTTCGTTGGGTAGATCGGCAGCGCCCCAACTCTCATCTTCACCGAGTCGACCTTGTCGAAGAGCTTGACGAGGTGAGCGGCAGCGATACTGACGAATCCAGGCGCTATGCCGCACTGCGGGATGAAGCAAACTGATGACTTTGTCGCGAGGCTCGCGATGAAGTGCGACGTGTCCACGTCTTCGGTAAGGTCTGCGTAGTGAACGCCTACGTCGGCTGCTGCTTGAGCGACTGTTTTGTTGCAGGCGAAGGGCAGGGCGCTCATCACGAGCGAGCAGCCCTGGAGAAGCGCTTTGATAGAAGCTGGGTCAGCGAGAGAGAGCTGGTGTGCTTCGCACGACTTCCACTGCTGTGCGATCGCTTTGGCGCGATTGATGTCTCCGTCGCAGACTCGCACGGTGTAGCGCCCCGAAGAGGCTAAGAGAGCTGATATCGCCTCGCCAATCTTTCCCGCTCCGAAGAGTGCTACGGTGTGCATGTTCGCCTTTCTAGAGGGAGACTCCCTCGTTTAGCATGATCCCTCTCTTAGATTACCGGGCTCGGCCGATCGCTTCCCCTTGCAGCAGTAAGCCAACATTTATAACGCTGTGTTAAGAAAAGGGGGCTACCGGATGCCGATGGCGCGCGGAGACATGATTTCAGAGAGGGCCAGCAGCTCCTCGGCTTGCGCCAGTGGGGTGGAGTACTTCTTGCGCGATGCCTCGATGATGGCCTGCACGTTCTGGCTGGCGTTTTCCGGCTCTTTTAGATCTAGCGTCCGGCCTGAGAAAGCCTCCTGCACTTCACCGTCGACGCACATCTTCACGTAGAACTCGCGCAGGGGAAGGTTTAGCAGGTCATCCGAAGAGAATCTCGGCTTAAACTCGTTTGCGACGGTGCCGGCATCATCGGCTCCGGTGCGGAATGCGATCAGGTTCGCGATGTTGCCGAACACGGAGGCCTTAATGTCGCCGGCAAACTGCCCAAGGTACTGGTTGGCGAAGGTCATGCAGAGACGGTACTTGCGCGACTCGCTCAGAATTTCGCCGAAGGAGCTCGTTGCGAAGTTTTGAAACTCGTCGACGTAGAAGTAAAAGTCTTGCCGCGACTCGGCAGCCGTGTCGGCGCGCGACATGGCTGCCTCGTAGAGCTTCCAGATAATGAGGGAGCCGAGCAGCGAGGCATTTTCTGCGCCCAACACACCCTTCGATATCTTGAAGAGGACAATCTTGCGATTGTCCATAAAGTCGCGGAAGTCGAAGCTGTTCGTCGGCTGGCCAAGGATGTTGCGCATCATGTCGGTGGCTAGCAGCTCGTCCAGCCGGTTGAGAAGCTGCGACACGGGCCCTGCCTCGAACTCGCTCCGGCGAGAGGTGAACTCGACTTCCCAGAAGCGTCTTACTGACTCGTCTGGACAGCGGCTAACAACCTCTCGGCGGAAGTCATCGTCCGAGAGCATGCGCCGCAGCGACACAATGCTGGTGCCCGGGATGTTGATGAGCGCAATAATCGAGTACCGCACGAGGTGGTCCATCTTGTCTGACCACGAGGCGCCGAAGACGCGCTTGAAGGTGTCAAGGAAGCTTAAGGTCACGCGCACTTTCTGGTCTGGGCGTGAGGGGATCATCGGATTGAAGCTTGGGGGAAACTGCAAATCGGATGGATCGAAGAGCACCACGTCTTTGTGTCGCCGTTGCGGTATCGCCTTCAAGATGTCGTCGACCAAGTCGCCGTGTGGGTCGAGGATAGCGCAGCCATGGCCGTTCTCTATGTCCGAGCGGATGAGGAGCTGCAAGAGGCATGACTTTCCGTAGCCTGATTTTCCGACGATGTAGAGGTGGCGGCGACGATCGAAGCGCCGGATGCCGAAGTCCGATGTTTGGTCCCGGAAGTTAGTTTGTCCGAAGACGCTGATCTGTGGATCTCCAGCCAGGGAAGGTAACGTGGGTGGCGGCGGTGCTTTGCGTGACAATACCTGCGCTGTACACGGCGCGTTGCCTAGGCCGATTGGGTGCCACAATGTTGCAACTTCAACAGATGTAAGGCGGAAGGGCCGTTCGAATCGGCGCTGCTGAATCTTCTGGAGAGCTCCCGCACCGAACTTGACTGGCCGGAAGCCGAGACGATTCTGGTCGGTTGTGCTCAGGTACTGTGCTGTTCCGGACACCGATGCGATGTCCCGCGTCAGGGCTAGCTTCGCTCGGCGTAGGTCTTGCTTCGTGAAACCTTCGGGAAGCTCCCGAAATGCGCTAATTCGGACATTTGTGCGGAAGAGTCTCGTGCGGCACTTCTCCTGGATCATCTTCGTTGTCTGACCTGAGTAGGCCCGTCGCATCCAGGTACGCGAGTGAGTCCAGCGCAAGAAGCGGGAGAGGAAGCGCGAGAAGGCGAGGCTGGCGTGGAGCTGTGGCGTGTCTTTGATCGGCCGCACTAGCACCTGCATCAGCATGCGGTCCTGAGTGGGAACGCGAGACATCGCCGTCAGCATTGGCGCCACGCTGTTCCAAGAGAAATTCTTGTAGGTCTGGATCGGAAAGATGTCCTGGAACTCTAGGAACATGTCGCTTGAGCCAACGAGGGTGCGCTCCGTCACCTGTTGCGTGTAGTCCGGCATCTCCCGGATCTCTAGGTCTGAATACCAGCCGTACATCGCCGAGCAGATGTACTGAAGCATCTGCTCCTCGGCCACGACAGTGGCGTAGATCACTCCATCGCATGAGTAGAACTCCAGCGAGAACGGCTGGGTGGTGTTCTCCGACATCTCCTGCAGTTGGTTGGTGAAGTGCGTGGTGTTAAAGAGGAGGTACTTGACCACATTGAAGGTCTCTCCCAGCGAGCCAGAGGACTTTGGAATAAAAAGACAGGCGACTCGCATACTCTCGACTTCAGTAAGTACAACCCCTCTATGGTACAGGCATTTCGAGGCTTACTGAAGCCTACAAGTAAACCTTGGGGATATCCTTAATCTCGTTGGCGATTTGGGTGTTACGACAGTGCTGGAGCCCTTTCTGAATCCCTTGTCCCCATTGGGCTTTGTCGGTAGCCTCCGGGGCGTCGTTCGGTCGAATCGTCGGTCGTTCGAAGGTGCCTGGAATTGGCAGCAACGGAAGTAGGTCGATGAGCAGCAGCAACCCAAGCCACGGTACAGGTAGAGAAAGGCGTCGACCTCTGCGCCTCAAGGGCGCAACGCAGAAGTACTCATGGGGAAAAGTGGGGGTAGCTTCGCGCATCGCGGCGATGGTTCCCGGAGAGTCTCCTGATGGCCCGCTCGCTGAGTACTGGATCGGAGGGCATCCGAAGGGGTGTTCGCTGGTTGAGCTTCCGGGTGAGGGGTGGGTATCTCTGGCAGACCTGGCCCGAACGCATCCAGCGTTGATCGGCCCAACTCGACACCCACAGGCGCTGCCCTTCATCCTTAAAGTGCTTTCTGTTGACCCGACTTGGGGGCTCTCGATCCAGGCGCATCCCGATCGGGAGCTTGCTCGCAAACTGCACATCCTCGATCCGGTCAACTACCCAGACACCTCTCACAAGCCGGAAGTGGGCGTTCCTCTGACGCCGGTCACGCTGCTGTACGGCTTTCGCGGCCCAGTCGATCTTCGCGAGGCGTTTGAGCGATTCCCAGAGCTGTCCCAGATCGTTCCACAGCCTTTAGTCTCGGCGGTGCAGGCAGCACGAGCCGGCCCCGAGCTGCCCGCATTGCGGCGTGAGCTGCTCTCGGCGTTGCTGCAGGCGCCGCGCTCGACAGTTGAGCAGGTGGTAACATCTATCACGCAGCGCTTCGCTGAAGAGGAGTCGATCCCGCGCGAAATTGAGCTGCTCGAGCGGCTGCGTAAGAGGTACGGGAATGGCGATGTCGGTCTTCTGGCACTCTTTGTGCTTAATATTATCACAGTGCTGCCGGGAAAAGCGCTCTATATCGGGCCGAATGTTCCGCACGCGTACTTGGAAGGGGATCTGGTGGAGTGCATGGCCTGCTCCGACAACGTGGTCCGTGCCGGCCTCACGCCGAAGTTTAAGGACGTCGCCACGCTCTTGGAAATGCTCGACTACTCATGTGAGCAGCCGTCCCTGATTGAGCCGCGCGAACAGCAGGGAGGATTCTCGGAGTTTAGCCTGCCGATCAAGGAGTTCTCATTATCGCTGCTCCCCTACGGAAGCGGCGATGCCACTCTGAGCCCTGGCAGTACAGCTGAGGTTCTTCTGTGCCTCGGGCGTGAAGCCTCGATCAAAACTGAGGACGGAGCAGTCGTCGAGCTGCGTGACGGAGACGCGCTCCTGATTCCGGCCGGTGCCTCACCGTGCCTGATCCAGCGCAGGGATGCGGCGGTGTACCGAGCTATCAGCGGTGCCTCCACCAACCTGTAATCAACATAGTGCAAAAATCCTTTTTTTTGACCATTATATCGGCGGAAGCGGGCGAAAGCGTCCATCGTTTCGAGGGGGTGTAGTTGGTCACAGAGAAGAGCAAGGCAGGATTAGAGCGAGCCGCGGCGCTGATGCAACGTGACGGGCTGCCTGAAGCCGTGATCAAGAACTTCGAGCGCCTTTTCCGCGACGTCATCCTCGGCAAGACTGGAATCATTACAGAGGCTGAGATTGAGCCGGTCGCGGAGATCGACTGCTTTAGCACAGTGTCTGTGTGCAACAACGCCCTTGGCGAGGGGATGAAGCTGCTCGGCAAGCTCGCGGTGATCCGGCTAAACGGCGGGCTCGGCACGACCATGGGGCTAGAGCGCGCGAAGTCGCTGCTGAGAGTCAAAGAGGGGCTGACGTTCAACGACATTATCGCCAAGCAGCTACGGGTTCTCGGAGCACGAAGTGGGGCAAGTATCCCGCTGATCCACATGACGAGCTTCTCTACTGATGCTGACGTGAAGCGTGCCATGGAGCCGTACGGCGACTTGAGCCCTGGCGGCTTGCCTGTGAGCTTTCTGCAGCACCGCCATCCGAAGATCTACGTCGATACTATGTCTCCGGCGGAGGAGCCCGTCGAAGAGCTCAACTGGAACCCGCCAGGACACGGGGACATCTATGCTGCACTGCTCGCCACAGGCCTGGCAGAGAAGCTGCTGGCTATGGGGAAGCGCTACGCATTCGTCGCAAACGCAGACAATCTCGGCGCCACGGTGGAGCCGTCTATCCTGGGGTACTTCGCCTCTTCCGGAGCGCCGTTCCTGATGGAGACCGCCGAGAGGACGAAAGCCGATGCAAAGGGCGGGCACCTGGCGAGGCGCAAAAGCTCTGGCAGGCTCGTGCTGCGTGAGAGCAGCCAGGCGCCTACCGCACCAGGCGGCGAGATCATCCCCGAGTTCCAGGATGTGCTGAAATACAGGCACTTCAACACCAACAACATCTGGCTCGACTTGGAGGCAGTGGTGCGAGTTGCTCGTGAGCACAACGGCAGCATCCCGCTGCCGCTGATCAGCAACAAGAAGACGGTTAATCCCCGTGATCGAGGCAGCCGACGCGTTATCCAGATAGAGACTGCGATGGGAGCTGCGATCGAGGTTTTCGAGGGGGCAAGGGCGCTTCAGGTCCCCCGCAGCCGATTCGCGCCGGTCAAGTCTAACAACGATCTGCTCGTTGTCCGTTCCGATGCCTACGTGCTCAGTGAGGACTTCACGCTAGGCGTTAATCCGAAGCGCACCATCGCCGGGCTGCCCTCTGTTTCGCTCGACTCTCACTTCTTCGGCCTTTTGAAGGATTTCGAGTCGCGCATGAAGGCGATGCCATCTCTGGTTGCGGCCACGAGCTTCACGGTTAAGGGAAATGTGGAGTTTGATCATCCGCTTTCGATTGAAGGCGCGGTGACGCTCAACGGGCCGGCCGAAAAGATCGCTTCGGTTCCGAAAGAGACGCGCGCTCTCCGCGACCAGGAGATCTCTCTGTCGTAATCCCTAGCGGGTTATGCCCCTTCAGCAAAATCGCGCCATAGCGTCGTCGCGATTCCAATGATCGCTGGGCCGATAAACACGCCGAGCAGTCCAAATGAGAGCACCCCGCCAACCACGCCGATGAATACAAGTACTGGCGACACCTGAGTTGCTTGGCTAATGAGGACTGAGCGCAAGAAGTTGTCGACCGTGCTCACCACCACGATTCCCCAAACGAGAAGCCCCACGCCGTGGTACCACGGGAGCCCGGACCCGAAGATGAGGTACGCTGAGATCGGCACGTACAGGAAGGGCGCACCGAACGGTATGAGCGATAACACCATCGTGCAGAGCGCAAGCAGGAGTGGCAGTGGCGCGCCGGCGATAGAGTATCCGATGCCTGCTAACGTGCCTTGCGCGATTGCGGTAGCGATAACGCTGTACGCCGCTCCCCGCACCGTGGCTCCGATGTAGCCTACCAGGTACTCTGAGCGCTGTGAGCCGAGCCGCCTCATGATGGCTGTCGCTTCAGCGATTACCGCTTCGCCGTGCAGGTAAAGGATGCAGCACCCCGCGAGGGCCATAATAGTCACGCTAACGGTGTCGATAACTCCTCTTGCGGCCTGAGTCGCAAAGCGGACCAGCTCTGCCTGGTGCGAGGCGAGGAGCGATCTGAGGCCCTGCTCATCATGCAGGAGCGCGGTGAGCTGCTCAGTCAGCATCGGTCCAAGGACTGGCACCTGATGCAGCGAGAGAAGCGTTGTTTCGATGTTGAGCCCTGAGAGGTTGCTTCCGAGCTGGTGCAGCTCTCCCGCCAGCTCTAAGGGCAAGGGGATAGCGATAGCGAGCAGCACAGCTCCCAGCACTAGCGAGAGGGAGATCGCCGCGACCAAGGGCCTGTGAGGCACTAGAGATCTCGCACGGACGTACAAAGGCCAGGTGGCGATGGCAAGCACCATCGACCACAGCAGCGGCGTGATGAAGGGACGAACCACGACTGCGAGCAAGACGTGCAGCCCGAGCAGGAGGGCGGTGGTCAGAACGATAGCTGAGATTCGGGTCGGATGTTCGATTGGGAGTCGTTCCATGGCCATGACGGTTATACCTGCCCTCCACAGGGCGTTACGACCCCTTTTTTCCCTGTCACTCCCGGTCTATCCTCTTGGTCATGTGGCCGCTGCAACACATTCTAGCTTTCTACGATGCTCTGAGGAGCGTATCGGGCAGCTTTGCTGGTTGTGTTGCGGGCACTCTCGGAGCCTTCACGCTTGAGGCATCATCGCCAAACGCCTCGCTCCGAGAGATCCTTCTTGAGCGAGTGTCGGCTGAGCCGCTCAACCTGGTTGCGACGCTGATCTTCGTCTGCGCCATCCTGCACACCTTCTGTGCACCTCTCTTTGCAAGGCTTGCGCGGCGCCTCGAGGAGTCCCACCACCTGCGGTGGCTTGAGAGCGAAGAGTCAGCGGCAGAGGGGGCCGAGGAGCCGGTGAGCTTCGTTGCGGTGTTTATGCACTACCTCGGCGAGATCGAGGCAGTATTTGGTCTCTGGGCTATCCCGCTCATGGCAGCCGTTACCTTTAACAGAGGCTGGGCTGATGCGAAGCAGTTCTTGGAAGGAATCGCCCACTTCGACGAAGCTGTGTTCGTTGTCGTAGTGATGGCGATCGCCTCAACGCAGCCTATGCTGTACGTTGGTGAGAAGCTCCTGTCGATGGTAGCTAGCCTGGGAGGGAACAGGCCGAAGGCTTGGTGGTTTAGTATCTTGGTCGTTGGGCCTTTGCTGGGGTCGCTCATTACCGAACCAGCAGCGATGACAATCTGCTCGCTGCTGCTCGCTCAGCACTTCTTTCGCTACCGCCCGTCAAAAAGGCTGGCCTATGCGACGGTGGCGCTGCTCTTCTGCAACATCTCGATTGGCGGAGTTTTGACGAATTTTGCCGCGCCTCCGGTATTGATGGTCATTCCGAGCTGGGGATGGGACTCATCTGTCATGTTCTGGACCTTTGGTGTCCGTGCCGTTGCAGCGCTAGTCGTGGGCACTCTTCTGTACGCAGCCCTCCTGCGACGGGATCTTGCGGCCCTCCAACTGCGCGCCTCTGATTCTGAGGTATCGAACCCGCTGTACGAGCGGGCGGTCCCCACAGGGGTGGTAGTGGGCAATCTGCTCTTCCTCGCGTGGACAGTTACTCACTCTGGCAGCCCACGGCTCCTGGTAGTTGGATTGCTCTTCTTCCTCGCCTTCGTCGATGCCACTCGACACTTTCAGCGGGCGGTTTCGCTCCGCGCTCCGCTCTTGGTTGGCTTCTTCTTGGCGGGGCTCGTGATCCACGGCTCGTTTCAAACCTGGTGGATTGAGCCCGTGCTCGAGCGCGTGAGCGACATACCGCTATTCTTCACTACCCTGGGGCTCTCGGCCTTTAACGACAACGCCTCAATCACCTACTTGGCTTCGCTTGTTCCGAACAGCAGCGAGGAGGTGCGCTACATTGTGATGTCAGGGGCGATCGCGGGCGGAGGCTTGACGATCATCGCTAACGCCCCGAACCCGATAGGAAACTCCATTCTTTCTAGGTTTTTTGATGGTGGCCTCTCTCAGTTTGCGCTCCTCGCCTCAGCACTCGTTCCAGTGTTGATAAACGTGATCTTCTTCCTCGTTTTGCGCTAAGCTCGGCAGATGGGCCGAAGCCTCAACATACTTGGGTGTGGTCGCGTGGGCAGGGCATTGGGCTCGCTCTTCGTGCGCCACTCGATCTTCTCGCGTGTGACAGTCTGCAACCGCACCCCGGAGTCTTCTCGCCGGGCGGCGGCTTTTGTTCCGAAGGCAAAAGCCGTTGACTCTATCGCTGAGATGCCGCCGTGTGACGCGTGGATGATCGCCTCTGCCGACAGCGCCGTGCAAGAAGCCGCGCAGCTACTTGTGGCCCAGCAGTCGCTCGTGGAGGGAAACTTGGTATTCCATGTCAGTGGCGCTCAGAGCTCCGAGGTGCTAGAGCCGCTGCGTGCACGAGGCGCCCGGCTGGGGAGCCTCCACCCAGTAAGAAGCATCGCCAGCCCAGAGCTTGTTGTTACATCGTTCACTGGCACCGCCTGTGCGATTGAAGGAGACGAGAGCGCTAGGGCTGAGCTGCGAACGATGGTGGAGGCGATCGGCGGGAAGCCCTTCGAAGTCGACAGCCGAGCGAAAATGATCTGCCACGCCGGGCATGTCTTTGCCAGCAACTACCTCGTGACGGTCGTCGATGTTGCGCGTCGCCTCTACGAAGAGGCAGGCATTCCGGTCGAGGTCGCCGAGACGATGCTGCCACCGATTGTGCGAGGCACAGTCGAGAACGTTTGCGCCCTGGGCACAACTGAGGCCCTGACTGGGCCTGTAGTTCGCGGAGATGCCTCGCTCGTGGAGCGGCAGCTCTCGGCGCTGAGCGAGGTAAACCCAGAGATAGCATCGCTGTATCGGGAATTGGTCCGGCACGCTACTGTGATAGCCGAGCGGCGTGGGCACCTGCCAGAAGAGGCGGTTGAAGCCTTGCGCCGGATTCAGGCCGGGCAGGGCGCCTGATCGAGTTCGCACGACTCGCAACGCTCTCAAGACGATACTCTTCGTATGAATACTAACGAAGCCGAGCATCAGTTTGTCCCCAAAGGCGAGGCCGTCGCGCTCCTTCCAGTTCCAGGCTCCCAGTGCAAGCCCGTGGTAGTGATCGGCACGCCGGAGATCCGACGGGGATTCGACCCGACCTGTCTCAAACAGGCGCTCACTACTCGCGCCGCTCCCGGAGTGGCCGAGCTCGTGCTTCAGCCCGACGCCCACGCTGGCTATGGCGCTCCGATTGGGTGTGTGCTCGCATCGCCCACTCACATCTACCCAGGCCCAATCGGAGTGGACATCAAGTGCTCGATGAGCCTTCTGCAGCTCGACCTGCCGGCAGACGCAATCTCTGCTCGCCCAATCCGTCGAGCGATCATCGATGCTATCTGCAAGCGCATACCCACCGGCCCCGGGAAGGGGGCACGTGCTGTGGCGATGGGCCGCGAGGTGTCCGAGGAGCTTGGTATGCAGGCGCTGACCGAGGGCGCCTCTGAGGCCGTGCTGCGTGAGCTCGGCATCCCAGTCGAGTGGGCGAGTCGGTGCGAGGACGCTCACCACGTGGGGCACGATGGCACTCAGGCGGCGCTAAGGCACCGAATTGTGGCGCTCCTCAAAGCTGGTGTGATCAGAAACTTTGCGGAGAAGTGCAGCCAGCTCGGCTCGTACGGCGGCGGGAACCACTTCGGTGAGTGCAGCACAGTTGCTATTGAGGATTCGGCGCGCGCTAGGGATGTAGCCGCGCACTTCGGGCTCGAGGATGGTCACGTTGCCTTCCTCTCGCACTGCGGATCGCGAGGTCTCGGAAATATCCTCGCACGCAACCAGTTTCAGCTCCTGCAGCGTCACTTCGAGCAGTGGAACATCCCGCTTCCCGGGAACGACCGAGAGCTTGTGTACGCGCCGCTCGGCTCAGCAGAGGCGAACGACTACCTGGATGACATGGCTCTCGGCGCAAACTTCGCCACTGTCAACCACATGCTGATTAATGCGCTCGTGCTTGATGCGTTTCGTGAAGTGATTCCGGGGACAACGGGAAGGCTCGTCTACTTCATCAGCCACAACATCGCTCGTCGCGAAGAGGTCGGAGGGCTAGAGATGTGGGTGCACCGCAAGGGCGCAACGCGCGCATTTCCTGCAGGACATCCGGCGCTACGCGGCTCTCCCTTTGAGGGAGTGGGGCATCCGATCCTGCTTCCGGGGAATCCGCGAGACGGTTCGGTGGTAATGGTGGCGGAAGAGGGGGCTCGAATGAGCTGCTACAGCGTCAATCATGGTGCCGGTCGAGCAATGGGGAGGCGGGCGGCGTTCAAGGCACTGGACCAGGCGGCTGTCGATGCAGAGCTTGACAAGCTAGACGTGCTAAGCAACTGCCGAGCGTACCCGCTCGACGAGGCGCCTGCGGCCTACAAGGATTTTTGCGAGGTGTTGAGGTCTGTTGAGTTGGCGGGCCTGGCGTCGGTTGTTGCGAGGCTCAAGCCTCGCTTCGTCATAAAGGATGCAGCCGAGTCAGACGGCTAACGCAGCCCCGTTACATCCGAGGAGCTTTCGCCAGAGGGGCGGTCCTACGGTAGAGCGCCAAGATGGCGACAGCCCCCAATACCGACATCGCCACACCAACGAATGTTCTCGGGTTGTAGATGTCGAGTAGCCAGCTTACAACCGAGCCGAGCAGCGCTCCTGCGATACCTAGGAGAGCCGTTACAACGAACCCGGCTCGGTCCGTCCCAGGCAAAACCGCTCGCGCGATAAGGCCAACGACCAGGCCACAGACGACGATCCAGACTGACTCCATATTCCCCTCACGGATTTAGCGAGGGCTCGCTGCAAAAGCCTTCTTGCAGCGAGCCCATCCGGGTTAGCCAACGTGCGTCGGCAGGACCTCTCGTAGCTCATTCACATCTTTCTCAAGGTCGCTGGGGATCTTCTCAGTCAAGACCGCCTCGCGAGTTCCGTAGAAGGCGCGCTCATCACTCTCGTCGCGCGAAATGCTGATCCCCTCCAAGCTCGCTCCTGCAAAGAGCCCCTCAGCACGCTGGTATGCAACGACCTCTGCATGTCCTGCCGAGAAGGTCTTGTCGAACGTGCCCGCTACAGCGCTCAGCTCGCCGCCAAGCTTGAATGTTCCCTTCTTCAGAGCCTCAGCAGCCTTGTCCCCAGTGACGTAGAGCACCATATCAGCCGACTTCACGCCCGCCTGGATGCCCAGGCTTCCGCCGATCAGGTTCAAGAACATCGGGTTCTGCCACGTGCCTGCAGCCGACTTACAGAAGCCCACGCCATCGCCGTGGGTCCCGCCGAGCGCAACTGACACGGTCATGGTATCTGGAAAGATAACTACGCACCTCGTGGCGTCGAGCACGGATTGGGGCACCTTGCCCATCTTCCCTTCAGAGATAGTTTTGTAGAGCTGCGTGGACTTGCTCAAGGATTCCTGTGCCTCCTTGAAAGCTCGCGTTGAGCGGTCGATTTTAATCTCCTCCGCCATCGCGCCTTGAATCTGGAGTAGTGTGCTCAGTGCAGCGCCAAGAACGGCGCATCGTGTGGATCGGTTCATACGGTATCTCCTTACTGGTGTAGGCATGAAAGGCAAGGAGAGGCGGCGCAGACAATTCCGCGCCGCCTCTCTTGCGGAAGCATGTCCAGGGCACGTTGCTTACAGAAAGCTTCGGGCGCTATGAGCCCGGTTAGCCTGCTTTACGCGCAGAGCGTACGGAGCCTGAGCAGGAGCTGATGCAGCACCCCTGATGAGCAAAGGTGCGGAAAGAGACTTTTGTTGAATCGGTCCGACTGAACCGCTAGCGCAGTGAGCCGTGACACCGCCTCTGCGTCGGCTTCCGAGATCTTCTTCGGGTCTTGCAGGTACGGTCGAGCCTGATCGATCCACGACATCCAGTCGAAACCGTCTGGTTGAATCTCAAGCGCGGTAAGGAGAGAGAGGAGCTCTTTGACGTGCAGTGGGTACTCGCCGGTCGTTATGTAGACGGAGGAAGCATTCTCAAACACGCCTTCCTCGAAGATTGGGATGAACGCGAGTGCGGCATTGAGCGCGTCGTGCGAGGGAACATTGAGCGCGTCGTGCGAGGGAACATTGAGCGCGTCGTGCGAGGGAGGTTGTGTGCCCATTGGTGGACAGTATTCAATCACGCGAGATCAACGGAGCACAATCTCTCAAGCGCTCTTCAGGTTGCTAGAGACAGAAACACTGAGGCTGGCTGCCTTGAAGTTGCCGGGGCGCCCACGGTTTAACCCAGGATGATTTCAGAGCAGTTGGCCCACGCACGGGGAGGGAAGAATGAAAGCTGACACCCCGACTTGAACGGGGAACCTACTGATTACAAATCAGTTGCTCTACCAATTGAGCTATGCCAGCAAAGGGGGCCCTGCGAACGCAAACCCGCTAACACCCTCAGGTTATAAAAGCTTGGCCGAAATTTCAATTACTAAGGGTGGTAAGTCCCTAGTGTATTTACTTGATCCCCCTAATTGAACATAATGCGGCCCGTTGAACGTGACTGTTACGCCCATGTAGCTCAGTTGGTAGAGCACTTCCTTGGTAAGGAAGAGGTCACGGATTCGAGTTCCGTCATGGGCTGTTTAGCTCCTATGCAAACTTGGCTTTGCCAAGATTTGCATGACGGGCAGGGGCGCTGCCCCTGCACTCAGGAGAGCTCCTATGCAAACTTGGCTTTGCCAAGATTTGCATGACGGTGTTGCTTCTATGCAAACTTGGCTTTGCCAAGATTTGCATGACGGTGTTGCTTCTATTCGAACTTGGCTTTGCCAAGATTCGAATGATGGGCAGGGGTTTTGCCCCTGCACCCGGGGAGTTACTGGGGGCTCGCGTTTCAATCCACTCATCTGGTGAGGTGCCCGAGTGGCTAAAGGGGGCAGACTGTAAATCTGCTGGCTCCGGCCTACGGGGGTTCGAATCCCTCTCTCACCAATTCTCTTCCCTCGTTTTCTCCTCCCTCGTTCGAGGGATCTGTTCCCAGCAGGGTTCAAATAGACTCTAACCGGCACCGGCACCGGCACCGGCACCGGCACCGGCACCGGCACCACCGGCACTGGCACTGGGGTGGGGCGGGGATTGCAGGTTTGTTCCCGGAGCCGAGGCCGGAGCCGTATCCGGAGCCGTGGCCGTTCCCGTGTCGTGTGTCGGAGCGCGGGATGCATACCTGGTCCCACTACCACATCAGTTTCAATTCGCCTCCAATGTGCTACCATCCCCCGTACTTACGGTCGTAGCTCAACTGGTAGAGCAGCGGATTCCAAATCCGCAGGTTGGGGGTTCGATTCCCTCCGACCGTGCATTATCCCACACGGTTTCTCCCAATTTGCTGCTTAAGCAGCTAGGTCTCATTCAACCCCTATAATCCGCCGCCGGATAATCTCTCTTCTCTCGACCGCAGGGGAGTGATACCTCTCAGCACCATGACACCGCTCGATGAGCTGTTGGTTGCGGAAACGCACACAAATGACAATGCGCACTCGCCCCTGTGGATGGTGAGCCAGGAGCCTTTGCTCAATGAGCTAGTCTTGTACCTCGGCCGTTTTCGAGGCGAGCTTCAGAAAAATCCTGGCGTAACGCACGAGCTGCGATTCTCTCGCGACCGGCTGCGTGAGTGCAGAGCCGCCTTCGACCGCATGATCATCCGAGGTGAGGAGGCACTTCATCGCCTGTGCGAGCTTCTTTGCACCTCGTTCGTGGGGCCGTGCCACCTGCAGTCGGTTGCAATCGGCGAGGTGCCGACGACCGGTGAGCGATTCACGCTATCTCAGCTGCTCTCCCGCGCTGACCTGTACTCCACGATCGACCTAGACCTCGGCACTCGGCAGCTTTGGAAGCTTAAGTACTACGATGGCGCAAGCTGGGTTGCTCCGCAGCTAGTGGCGAATGTTGTTGAATATCAGCCAGTCGAGCCCAACCAGCGCGGGGTTCACAAGCTCATCAGCCGCATCAAGGCGGAAGAGGAGATCTGGAACAAGGTAGTCGATGAGATCTTCGGCCTCGATTCCCTCGTGCGGCGTGACAAGCAGCTGCGTCACCTGAGTCGGTACGTAAAAGATATCTTCGGAATTAAGATCGTGGTCGGGTCAGCCGCTGAGGCGGCGAAGCTGCAGTCAGCCTTGCAGTCCCTTGAGTGGGATGATGCGGCTCTCGCCAAGCTTTCCCTGCCGCGTACGCCTGAGAGCGAGCGACTTGCCTTCATCGAGACCAAGAACTACCTGCGCGAGGCAGAGAAGGAGAGCGGCTGGGAAGCTGTTAAGTCGGTAGTGCTGTGGTGTGGAAAGATGTTCGAGATCCAGGTTCAGCCGCTCGGAAATTTCTGGCGTGAGAGGGAGCACCTAACGCGAGAGAGCCACGCTGGTTTCAAGAGCCGGCGCGAACAGGTGCGCCAGAGAGTAGCCGAGCAGATCCCGCTCTTTGGTTTCTACCAAGAGCTGCTGCGCTGGCTCTTCCAGGACCCCGAGTCGGCCGCCCCAGTTTTCCCCGGCGTTTCGGTCTCCGTTGTCGGATAAACAACCCTTCACCCCCCTAACCATTTCCGGGACCGGTCACGGCACCGGACCGGAGCCGGCTCCCGTTCCAACACCGTCACGTCGCCCGAACGCCCCACAAACACTGATAATTTAATGAGTCCTAGCAATTAGTTACCCCATCTCTGAGCCCCATCTCCCGACTAAGGAACCCCGAAACTCCACGCTCGACTGTAACCTTTGTTGCCCATATCAGCCAAAATATCTTTGCATTGCAGACACTTAACTTGCCTCCTATACTTGAATAAAAGATTCAAGATTGTTACCTTCTGCCAAATCCGGAAGGCTAAATGAGGTGTCGGGGTCCGTGGCGGGACTTAGGTTCTGTAATCCGGTATCCTGTGGAGCCTCAAAAATAAAGGATGCCTCGCGAATTTCCGTCGCCTGGGGTCCCTGCAGCAGATAGCGACCTGAGAACTTCGGAAGAGAGTACCCGTTTCGAGCGGCTATGAGCACAGAGATTTTAGAAGACTTCACCAGCCAGGAATACAAGTACGGCTTCTACACGAACATCGAAGCTGACGAGGCGCCTCCTGGTCTCAACGAGGATATCATCCGCTTCATTTCGGCCAAGAAGAACGAGCCCGACTGGATGCTTCAGTGGCGCCTCAAAGCCTTCGCGCGCTGGAAGGAGATGAAGGAGCCGCACTGGGCATTCGTGAATTACCCACCGGTGAAGTACGACGAGATCGTGTACTACTCAGCGCCGAAGCAGAAGAAGGGGCCTGCTAGCCTCGAAGAAGTGGATCCTGAGATCCTCAAGACCTACGAGAAGCTAGGCATCCCGCTGCACGAGCAGAAGGCCTTAGCAGGAGTTGCTGTCGATGCAGTATTCGACTCAGTGTCGGTTGTAACGACCTTCAAGAAGCAGCTCGAAGAGGTTGGCGTTATCTTCTGCTCGATGTCCGAGGCGATTCAGCACCATCCGGAACTTGTTAAGAAGTACCTAGGGTCGGTCGTCCCTCACAGCGACAATTTCTTCGCGGCCCTCAACTCCGCAGTCTTCACTGACGGGTCGTTCTGCTACATCCCGAAGGGAGTCCGGTGCCCACTTGAGCTTTCGACCTACTTCCGC
>CANLJX010000012.1 GCA_947491545.1 Deltaproteobacteria bacterium | reverse complement strand
CCGATCTATCGGAGCGTTTCAGCTGCGCTGTGTGCGGTTGCGGTAGCGGCTTCCAGAGCGCTAGCGCAGATTTACTCAAAAAGCTCAAAGGTCCTCCACCAGCTGAACCTTTCTCTCTAGGCGCTCAGCAAATTTCTGCGGAACTACCTTTTGGTGCCGGTACCTAAAATAGTCTTCTACGAAGTTTGGGGCGAAGGGCAGATTGCTGCCGTTGAAGCAGGAGACCTCCCTCAGGTGGTCACTTAGCTCCCTGTCCCAAGGGATGTAGGCTCCGCAGTTTTGAAGCAGCCATTGGTTGGCAAGAATCCAGCCGGTCCTGTGGTTGCCCTCGTAGAAGGGCTGCGTGTGGATGGGCTGGCTGAAAATCTCAGAAAAAACCTGCAGGTCTTCCTGCGACGGACCGTCGCGGCCTGAGCCGCGGGGCAGGCTTGCGAGGAATCGCTCCAGCTTCTTAAGCTGATCTGGCCTTTTTACTTGTTCTACGCTCTGATGGAGGGGCACCATGGAGAGTCGGTGCGCGAGCTTTGGGTCAAGGAGCGGTTCCCCTTGGCGTTGGCCTCTTAGGGTTAAGATGTCTGGCTGCATCAGGAGCACGCTCCAGGCCAGGCGCGTGCCGAACATCAGGTAGCCGACCCTGTCCCCACCCTCAAGGCTTTGAACGCCTTTCTCAACTCGCGCCAGCAACATGTCTGCCTCAACCGGCAGTGCCGGGTACAGCACTGACTGAAGGATTGAGCAGGTCTTGCCGATCATGTGGGCAGGTATGGGAGTAGAGCCGTCGCTGCAGTCTGTGCGGATGTACTCGTTGCGGAACTCCGAGAGCGCTCTGTCGACGTTCGAGAGGTCGAGCCGTGCTGCACGAGCCTGGGTAACTAGTGGCTGTATCAGGTTCTCCGGGAAGCACTCTAGAAACTCGCAGGCGTGGCGGTAGCGCTGCTCTGGAGTCGATTCTGTTGTCGATGCAGCCTCTCGCTTCTCTGAGAGCCGTACCAAGGCACCCATGACCTTATGGGCAACTTCCCGCAGCACCCGCTGCTGCGCTGGCTGAAGCTTACTGTCGTCATCCATCGGGACGCGAACTAGTTCGGTCTTAAGTTTAAAGACGTTGGGGCTCGCAGGCGCTTGAGCATCGTGCATCGCTAGGCGGTCAGCCGCCATGAGTTTGGCTAACGGCTGAGTGGCTGAGCCTTCTGCAGGCTGCCCTGGTCGGATCGGAGGCGCACCCGGCGCCTTTCGGTCAGCCCCTCTGGGGCGCCCGTTACTGTGGTCGTGATTGGCCATACCCCCCGAAGGTAACTCCTCTTATGTTCAGTCGGTCTCTGAATGACGAGACTTGAGTCAATTCGAAGCGGAGATGACGATTGCACTGACTTTCCGCTGTTTTTCCCCTGTAGGGGCGCTACTCCCGCCCGCTTTCCTCCGCAACCTCTCGTTCATATCTCCGAATACCTCCTCATGCACCGGAAGATGAAATACCATCCCCATGGGAGCGTTTTGTTCTGCACGTTTAGCCTGGAAGAGGGTTTGCTACTCTTAGCTAATCCACTGTGTATGGCGATCGTGAAGAGCTGCCTCGCGGCAGCGTGGAAGCTCTACCCCGTGAGGATCTGCCACATCCTCGTCGAGGCAACACACGTTCACCTCGTTCTAGTGGTGATAAATCCCGATCACATTGATGCATTTGTCCGTCATTTTAAAACCGAGTCAGCCCACCAGATTAACGGGCTCCTAGGGCGCGACAAACGGACTCTGTGGTGTGAGGGGTACGACAGCCCGATCGTTCTCACTCCTACGAGAGCCTTAATTGCCATAGCGTATCTCTACTCGAATCCGGCTAAAGATAACTTAGAAACCTCTATCGACAGGTACCCCGGGTTCTCCTCTTGGAAGATATTTCAATCAGGTAATTTTACCCGTCAGTGGAAGCGTTTGAGACGCCCCCAGTTCACCCCGATCCCGCGGGATGCCAACAACCTGCGGGGATACGCAAAGCGCGCGGAGCAGATTATGACCGCCTCAAAGGAGGTGCAAACATTTACTCTTGAGCCGAACGCCTGGATGGAAGCATTTGGCTATCGGTCGACCGCACAACAGCAGGAAATAAACGAGCAGATGATCGCTCGCATCAGACTCCTTGAGGCGCGAGCTGAGAGGAAGAGAGAGCAGGACAAGAAGCGCGTTTTTGGCCGAGAGCGCCTTGTCGCACAGGTATTTGACACCACGTACCGTCCCAGACGCACGGGCCGTCGCATGTGGTGTCTCTCAGAGAAGCGCAGTGTGCGAGTCGAGTTTATCAGATTTTTCAGAGCGCTTATGCAGAAGGCGAGAGCGGTTCGAGAGAGGTGGAAGTTGGGGGATGTCTCGGTTCCATATCCCCCTGGGTTGTGTCCACCCTCGATGCCGAAGCTCGCTAACGCGCTTGGGTGCTAGTTTTTCTACTTTCCTGATTTTTGCGGTCTCCGATTCGTAGCGGACACGTGTACCCACAGTCCCGTCCAGGGCGATTTTCGCCGCCGTTGCAGGATGGCTCGAGCCAGCTGCTGCTCACAGCCATGGCGGCTCTGCTACCCTTGCTTGTGCGGTAGCCCGGGTACAGAGACCTGCAGAGGCCTGACAGGCACATCGGGGAGCCACGTACATATTTATCAGCTTGCGGGTGAGCCGGTGCTTCGGTACCGTTTTCGCTAATCCACATTTAGGGGGAGGGAATATATGAAGCTACGATTATTTGTAATGCTCGCTTTAATTGCCAGCATGTCCTCAGGGTGCACTTTGGCTCGAATTTATTCGACCTCTGGTAACTCGGTGTCGATGACCGACACGACGAAATCGGGTGGCGAGGTAGTCAAGATCGAACACCGACTGGTATTCGATTATACCGGAGCTGTCGATGTCCAGGAGGTTTTGCGTGAACGCTACGGTTCAGGGCACCAATTCGAAAATGTTTCGGTTAAGATTAAGCAGGAACCCATCGATATTATCGTGAACATCTTCACGTTCGGACTTGCTCAGAGCAAGACTTTTGAGATTTCCGGAGATAAGATTAGTTAATTTCCTTTGAAGGTTGAAGCCCTGCGTTGCTCGTCTTTTGAAAGAGAGCGCAAGGCTTCAACCTAAATTGAGCAATATCCGACACTTTTATATTCCGAGGGAGGCAAGCTCCAAGCACGGTTGCGGGCGCGGTAGGGGTCCGTTGCTTGGAGGTCCTCCCCTTCCGGCTCCGCTGGGCTTCGCCAAGGAATACTCCATCTAGGCTCCCATCCTTCGATGTGTCACTGATGAGTGTTGCTGAACCGCACCCTATCGGACGTGAGTGGTGCCTCTAGTTATTGAACCCGTCATCTCCAATAACACAACCTCAACGCGATGCTTCCTCAATCGGCTCTGTGGGTTGCGCTGAAAGAACTGGTAAGTATTTTGATTCCTCAAAAGCGGGCTGTAAGATCGAAAGCGCGTGTGTACCCCCAGCACGAGTAGATTCCTTAATAGAAAGACTGCCCGGGTGACAGACTACCCGGGTTACAGTCGCGACTTAAACGTCACGACTCCTCGCATACGGCACACCGAGGGCCTTCGACAGTGAACGGATCGTTGCGCCCGGAGAGCCTGCGCCTCGAGAGAGCGAACTGTAAGTTGCTGAATTGCCACCCTCAGGCTAGGCTTGCGCAGCCCTATGAAGAAAGCATTCCGCATCCTCCTGCCATTCATTATCACCGCAGTCGCCCTCTGGTGGGCTTTTGGCGAGTTTCTCGTCGACTGTGCGGCAAAGAACGCAACTCTCGGCGGGATTGTGGCGGGCGTGTTCGGGCTCGTCGCTGACGGGCAGAGCTGCGACGCGCTGGTAGCGAGCTTTAGCGAGGCGAAGGTCTTTCCGGCAGTCTTCCCATTCCTCTTCTGCTTCGCCGCCCATTTCTTCTTCCGCTCGCTACGCTGGCGGTACCTCCTGCCTGCTGAGCCAGGAGAGCGTAAGGTCTCGCTTCAGCAGCTCTTCGACTCGATGATGCTCGGCAATTTGGCGACCTTCATCTTTCCGTTTAGGCTAGGCGAGTTCATCCGCCCACTCATCCTTTCGCGCTGGACCAACTACACCTTCTCAAGCGCCTTTGTTTCCGTTGTCATCGAACGATTCTTCGACTTGGCGACCGTGCTGCTGTCATTTGCCTTTATAATCGCGTCGCGACAAGTCAGCCCACAGGTTATGGCCGGAGCGACAGCGCTTGCAGTCATGAGCGCTGGGCTACTCGTCTTCTTGGTCTTGGCGTGCCTTGCGCCAGATTTCACCAAGAGGTGCGTCGTTGCGTGCAGCCGCCTTCTGCCAGCAAAGCTAGCCGGGATGGTCGACCACTTTACCGGCGACCTGATCCGCGGCGCCTCAGTGGTCAAAACTCCGAGCCGGCTGCTCGTCATCTTGCTTCTGACAGTGATCGTTTGGACCTTCGCCTGGCTTCAGTTCTACGCCATGCTGTACGTCTTCCCGTGGGATCAGGGATGGGAGCAGTCACTTGAGCTTAGCGTCGCGTTAGGTGTGCTTGTAGCCCTAGCTATCGCCGCTCCGAGTGCGCCCGGCTTCTTCGGCACATTCCAGGTTGGCTGCAAGGCTGCCTTCCAGCTCTTTGGATACGGGGCTTGGGCGTTTGTTTCAGCCTACTCGATTGTGATGCACCTGGTGACGTACGTGCTGTTTGTGAGCATCGGATTCCTGCTTCTTCGCAAGCACGATCTAAAGCTGTTCGACCTCAAGAAGGCAGCGTCCGAGGCACCGCAAGCGGCGTAGTCTCAACGCTATGAGGGGCGAGGCAGCTACGAACGGTGGGTGCTAAGCTCGCGCTGCTTCGCTTCCCGCTCTTTCTGCTTTTTCTTCTCCTGCTCTTGCTCGGATGTGGAATCCTTTTTGGCTTGAGTAGTCTTGGGAGCATGCTTAGGAATCGGAGCGTCACCACCGCCGAACAGCTTTAACAGCAGCTTCTCAAGCACTTTGCAAATGTTCGCAATCAGGGCCACGAACCGATCGAGGGCATTTCCTTGGTAAGGGTAGTAGGGATTTTTAAAAACACCAATCTCGCCGGTTGAACGGGCCTTCGGTGAAGCACCTTGCGCGCTCCGCTCGGTGGCAGAGGCGGACTGATGACCTGGCCTAATTATTCGTTTGCCAGGTCGGGCGCTCAGGCGCTCAACACCCGCAGCCGCAATCGAGATTTGAGAGAGATCGGTCGCCGGAGCAAGCGGAAGATCGCTGTTCTCCGGCTTAGAGGCTAGGTCCTTCGATGCACGGAGCTCACTGAGCTGAGAGCTCTCATGTTCCGGCGCAGCGTCAAGATTTTTGAGCGTAGTTCTATCTGACATAGCCTAGCCTAGATCCTCCCCATATTAGCCAGTTATGGCACTTTAGTCAGCTTCTGTGCTTTATGGGCGGTTTTTATATTTCCTCAGTAAGAAAGAGGGGTTGCCCTACTCGAGCCCGGTGGCGAGAAGAAGCCAGCGGTGCTCGCTCGGTATGCCAGAGCGTGGATTCACTCCCATCTGCGACCAGCTTCGCGCCTTAAATATGAAGTGAATGTTACCGTCTTGGGCTTCCGCGCCAGGCGGCGGATTCGGATCCTGCGCTCCAGCCTTTACGGACTGCTGCACCACCGAGTCGAAGGAGCTGCTGCCCGATGTGCCGTGAATCCTGACCCCCATGAGGGTGCCCTGCCGAGAGAGGACTGCTTCGACGGTGGTAAAATCGCCGAGCTGCTGAATCTGCTGACGACTCAGTCGCTCCCAACCCTGAGATCGAAGCTGAGTAAAGACCTGCACTGCGACTCGCCGCACAAAGCTCGCATAGGTGTTCGCTTTTGCGTTCAGCATCGTGATGTCGCCATCGGGAAGATTTGGAAGGTGATCGTTGGTACCGCCGTTTCCGAGGAACGCGGCTCCCGAACCTGGTGGTCGCGAAAACGCCTGGTACTCAGAGAGACTCGATGCTCGACTTGATGGCTTCGACTGAGAGGAGCGTTGCGCCGAAGGATTTCCGAACTTCATCGCCAACGTCGCATCATCGAGCTTTAGGCTCTTTAAGTGATGCTCTCCTTTCGATGAGCTTCGTTCCTTGTTGGGCTGGGGAGGAGGCTGCTGCTCCTTGGGTTGAGGAGGGGGAGGTGGCTGCTGAGGCTGGCTCGGTTGCTGCGGATCGCTTCGCTTCGCCGGCTGCTGGGGCTGCGTGGATGGAGCACCTGCAGCGCCTCCCTCGGTTCCTCGACGTACCTGCTCCTTGACGGCGACAGAGTCTGAGTCTGAAAGTTTATTGGTATTCTCTGGCGGCGTCAGCGACTTCTGTAAGGGGGGTGAAACGATCTCCTTGGGTTGGTTCCGCAGCGATTTCGGCATCTCCAAGCTGACGTTAATGATGCCAACTTCGGGTGGGTGGGGGGCATTGGAAGAGAGGATAACTGCAAGCAAGATCGCATGCAGCACCAGGGAGAGCGGGATCCCTACCCGTAAGGGGTCTTTTCGGGGAAGGGGGCTGGACTTGAAGGCGAGCATGGGTTGGCGTAAGGTTACCAAACGGTTGCCCCTAGTAACAGAGATTCGGGGCACAGCGAAAGCCTGGGTCGCAAGTCCCGGACGGCGACAGCGGCCGCTGGCACCCTAGCCGGTGTCCCAGCGTGGAGTTTCTAAACAGGAGAGTCGGAGAGCGTATGGGATCGTTTGGCGCATGGGAGATCGGCCTAATTGCCTTGGTGGTGGTTATTCTCTTCGGAACGAAGAAGCTCCCTGAGCTTGGAGCTGGCCTAGGAAAGGCGATCAGCAACTTCAAAAAGTCATACCGTGACGGCTCAGAGATCGACGTTACTCCGTCCGAACAGAAGGGCCCTTCTGACCAGAAGCAAGGCGGCGACCAGAAGTAGCGCCGCACTATTCCGCTACCACTATCTCACTGAGAAAATTCGAGCAGAGAAGAACTTGACGGTAGGCAGCCTAGCGCTGTTGCCTTCGGAGCTTTCGTTTGCATCGTTAGGGGTAAGAAGCGCCACAGAGAAGGGCACTGACTCTCCTGCGGCAATTGAGGAGTCTTTCGCGCCGAGAGCATGCTGAAATTTCACGATCGTCTCGCGCTCCAGGTCTGATACCTTCTCATTGCCGAGGGCTGATCGGAGCGGCGCCTTGGCTGCGATGACGGTCTCGCCCCTCTCGTTGAAGCCGCGTGCCTCAAGTGTGACATCCTGGATCGCTTTAGACGAGGCGTTGAAAAGCTTTCCAGACACGACGGCCACCGTCTCTCGGCTCGGAGTTCGGACGAACTTGAGGGAAAGATCGCGGATGGTGAGATCGTTCGGTGGAAGCTGCGGGACGATATCAGAGATCGTCGATGGTGTTACGAGTTCTAGCAGTGAGCCCGTGGAGCGAGGGCTAATACGAGCGGAGTAAGAGACCAGCAGCAGGACCATGAGCGAGGCAAGGGGCGGGACTGCCAGCTTGATGAGCCCTCGTGAGCGGGGTGATAACCGTTGGGCCAAGCGGCGCAGAATGCCTGTTTCCGCGTCACGACCCATCTTTGCCAGTAAATCCTGGTTTTCCTCTGAAAGGCTCGCTGGTTCCGGGATGACAGCGGCTGAGCTGGACGAACGGAGAGGATTCTCCGCGCGATGGTTGACCTTTGCAGAAGGTAGCTGCGTTCGAGGCGCTGTCGAGGCAGCGAATCCACCCGCGGGACGTTGGGAGTCGAGATTCGTCTGCCCTTGGTCGAGCAGCGAAAGCCCTGACCTCATCGAGATCGACTCGGTAGGGGTATTCTGGGGCTTCATCGTTGGCGGAGGTGTAGCCTCCTGCGGAGAAGGCTCTGCCTCCCACCTGCCGATACCGATAGAGAACTCGTTGGGGCGCAGCGCCGGAGCGGGAGTAGGAGCTGGAACAGAATCTTCATTCTCGATGGTCTTGGCCGGGTCTGCGAGTACCCAGCGCGCGGATCCTGAGTCCACTCCCTGGGCAGCTCCACGAGAAGGAATCTCTGCTGGCTCCTGCATCAAGAACACGGTGTCGCAGCGTGAACAGTGAAAACGCGGCACCTCAAGAGAAGCGATAGTCGAGCTTTCTACTGCAAACTTGGTGCGGCAACAGGGACAGCAGATCACGAGGTGTGGCGCACTGGACTCAATTAAGGAATTGTTCTGCGTGCCGGTGAAGGAACTCATCTCCGAGACCTTTGGAAGCATGAATACCTGCGCAAGAGCTACTGAATGACGCCAGAGAGCTTAGTCCTGGAAGCTGCCCGGGAAGCAAACTCCGTTCTGAGCCCTTTCTCGTCTTTCACGTTAAGGATGCGCCAGCAAGCAGCGGCACCCAACCGAATCCTCCACCTGGACAGCCCTTGAAAACCCCGAACGGGGACATTGCGTGAGCTGCCTCGACCTAGTTTCAAGAGTATACGGGCTTTCAAGAAAGGGCACTAGCTATAAAATTCGGCACCTTAAGGTGTAACCCTCAAAAAGGTTCCGCGGTGTTTTCCAACGCCGTTAAAAAGAGGTACTTTTGCCGCGGTTTTCCTATGCCAAAACGACACAAATTTTCGCAGCCGAAGAGGGAGCGCTCTGGTCCGATCGGTGAGCTGATAATGGGCCGCAACTGCGTATCGGAGGTGGTTCGGCACTGCCCATCGAGGCTGCGGCGCGTATTTCTGGCTGAGCAGCTGAGAGAGTCAGACGGAAGGGCCGGCGAGAGTCGCCGCGGCACGCTAAAAAGTGAGATTGAGCGGGCTCGTGTGCCGATATCGGAGGTTTCCCGCCACGAGCTGGACGCGATGGTCGGTTCGGATTCTCACCAGGGTATCGTTGCAGAGGTGTCTCCGCGCCAGATGCTCTCTCTGGACGATCTTCGCCAGCAGGCTGAATCGAGAGAGTCACTCCGCATTCTTGCCCTCGATGGAGTTCTGGACCCCCAGAATTTCGGCGCTATTCTGCGTGCGGCCGAGTGCTTTGGCGTGGACGCAGTACTTTGGTCAAAAAACCGCTGCGCGCCCATTGGCCCGGTAGTTTCTAAAGCCAGTGTTGGTGCTAGCGAGCTCGTGCCTCTCTGCGCGGTCTCGAATCTGCACCAAGCGCTCGAGTCGCTTAAGCGCGCTGGCGTTTGGCTAGCGGGGGCAGTTGTTTCACCAGACGCCACCTCGGTAGAGCGCTTCGAGTTTCCGCGCAAGTGCGCGATCGTGATGGGCTCAGAGGGCGAGGGTATTCAGCCGCTGATAGAGAAAACGCTCGATTTCAGGCTCTTCATCTCGATGCGCGGCGTTGTGTCTTCCCTCAATGTCTCCCAAGCGACTGCGCTAATGTTGCACGCGTTGGCGGTCCGGAGCGCCAACTTGGGGGATGTTAAAGCAAGTTAAAGTAAGGTAACCTCCAGGGCTATGTCAGCAGTTGAGCAGTACTCACGTTTCTTCGAGGTTAGGCTGGACCTTTTCGACGGTCCGATCGACCTGCTTCTGCACCTCGTCAAGAAGAGAGAACTTCCGATTGAAAAAGTCTCTCTGGCTGAAGTAACGGCCCAGTACCTGGAGTGCATCAAGGCGCTGCGGTACTACGACGTAGAGGTTGCGGCAGAGTACTTGGTGATTGCGGCGACCTTGCTTTCAGTTAAGGCGAGCGTTCTGCTCAACGACCCAGTAGAGCTAATTCCAGATGAGAATGGGGACCTAGTCGATCCCCATGAGCAGCTCCTTGAGCGACTGAGAGAGCTTGAGGCCTATCGCCTCGCAGCGACAGATCTCGGCGCGCGTCCTGCGCTCGGGCACGATGTGTTCGCAGCCCCGGTAAAGGCAACAAAAATAGACCCAGCCCTCATCCCGCTAGCTGTTCACGAGACAGAGCTTCTTGCAAAGGCCTTCCAGCGAGTGCTGCAGAAGCTTGGCGAAAAGAGCTCGGTGTTCTCGATCACTATCGATTCTGTTTCCGTCGTTGAGCGCATGCGCATGGTGGTTGATTCCTTGAAGTCAGCCGGAGGCAGGTCGAACTTCTTCACGCTGCTGGGAACAGCCAAAGATCGTGCCACTGCGATTGGCGTGTTCTGTGCGCTGCTCGAGCTGTGTCGACGGCGAGTCGTTTCGGTGTCACAGGCTGGCCCGAAAGACGAGATTGAGATTAGCATCGCAGGCCTCAACCAGGAGGCTGCAAATGACGCTGACCTGGCGCTAGAGGACGTCGCCGCGTAGCGACGAAGAGACCCCATTCTTTGGTATTCGGAGGAATTTGCTATGGCAAACAGGAGCGAGGCGAACGAGGAGAGGGAAGAGAACGTTGTTGCAGACGCAGAAGCTTCGCAGCCTGCCGCGGAGAACGAGGCGGCAGAGAACCGTCCGGCGCTCTCAGAGCAGCAGAAGGCTGGACTGCTCGAAGCGCTCCTGCTTGCGAGCGGCGATCCGATCTCCATTGCTAGAATCCAGGAGATCTTAAGCTGCTCGAAAGCAGATGTCCTAGCGCTCGCGGACAACCTGCAGAAGAGCTGCTCGGCCGAGGATCGCGGCATAGAGGTTGTCGTTGTTGCCGAGAAGCTTCAGCTCAGGACGAAGGCTCTTTACGCAGACTACGTGCGTCAGCTGATGGCAGTGCGTCCGCGCAGGCTCTCTCAGGCAGCGCTTGAGACGCTATCGGTGATCGCCTACCAACAGCCCGTAGTGAAGAGCGAAATAGACAAGATTCGTGGTGTTGATGTGGCGCCGACCATCAAAACGCTTTTAGAGCGCAACCTAGTCAAAATTATCGGGTACCAGGCCTCGGTGGGCCAGCCGGCTCTCTACGGCACCACTGAGGACTTCCTTAAGGTGTTCGGCCTGTCGTCGTTGGCCGCTTTGCCAGCAATGAGAGATCTGAAGGCACTCGCCAAGGAGCCTGGCGAGGCGCTTGAGAGCGAGGCGTCTGCCGAGAATGATGATATTGAGGAGCCGGCGGTCGAAGAGCCGGTTCCATCAGAGCCAACGCAAGAGGGCGGGGAGACGACAGCCCACTAGTATCGTTTTTGCCCTAGGGGCAGAGAAGGGAATCAAATGACTCAAGTCCGACTTCAGAAGTTCTTGGCCGAGTGTGGGGTCGGTTCTCGCCGTAAGATGGAAGAGTTCATCACCGAGGGGCGTGTTCGCGTCAACGGCAAGGTGGTGAACCAGCTCGGGGCAAAAGTAGATCCCGATACAGACAGGATAGAGGTTAACCGAATACCAGTGAAGGCAGCGCCGAAGGGAATCATGCTGCTTAACAAGCCGCGAGGAGTGGTCTCCACGCTAAGCGACCCCGAGGGGCGGCGCACAGTCGCAGATTTCCTCACCAAGCATTATCGCTCGTATTTCCCGGTAGGTCGCTTGGATTGGGACTCAACCGGCCTGATGATCCTGACGAATGACGGAGAGGTCGCCGAGCGGCTTATGCACCCACGCTATGGATTCGAGAGAATTTACCAAGCGCGGGTCGAGGGAGTTGTAAGCGAAGAGCTGATCGCAAAGATCGGCCGGGGCATAAAGCTCTCCGATGGAATGGTACGGGCCGAAGCCACCATCATTCGAAATCAGGGCGATAGCACCTGGGTTGAAGTGCTCATCTGCGAGGGGCGTAATCGAGTTGTTCGCCGCCTCTTCGAGAAGGTTGGGCATCCAGTAATGAAGCTTCGCAGAACAAAGTACGGCCCCTTCCGCCTCGGCAAGCTCGATGTTGGGCAGACCCGGGTTCTCACCATGAAGGAGTACCAGCAGGCACGACGGACGGTGATGTCACAAGGCGAAGGAGACGGCGACACTCGACGCAGCTTTAAATCAGAGCACTCGCGCGGCCCAAGCAAAGAGAAATTCTCCCGAGAAGAGCGCCCAAATCGCGCAGGCCCATACAGCAAAGAGCGCCGCGGTTCATCGAAGCGACCTGGGAACCAGGGTCGCAAGCCCACAGCACGACGACGACGAGGATAGAAGCACGTAGCGCCAGCCAACCCTAGGAAAGTGCCAGGGTTTTAAACGTGCACGTGCACGTAACCGACAGGAGAGGTTTGGGCTGGTCTAGCTATGCAGGGTTTTTTCCGGAACCGGAACCGTTCCCAGCGCTGTTCCCGATACCGTTGCCGCGGCATAGCCAAGTCAAGCCAGGGATCAGACGCAAGCTGGGGTTCTTAGGGGTCGTCCCCTAAGCCGACAGCGAGATCTTGGCGCAGCCAAGTCGAGCTAGGGATCAATTGGAAGCGGGGGTTCTTAGGGAACGCTCCCTAAGCCGACAGCGAGATCTTGGCGCAGCCAAGTCGAGCTAGGGATCAATTGGAAGCGGGGGTTCTTAGGGAACGCTCCCTAAGCCGACAGCGAGATCTTGGCGCAGCCAAGTCGAGCTAGGGATCAATTGGAAGCGGGGGTGGGATTTGAACCCACGACCTCCAGGTTATGAGCCTGACGAGCTAACCGGGCTGCTCTACCCCGCATCAAGTAGCGGACCGAGACTATACACGGCAGCCCACCCAGGTGCAAGCAAACGGGAGCAAAGCTTCTGGATTCGCCAAAAAGCCCCACTTTTTTGGCATTTGCTCGCCACTCGCCGAGCTAGTAGTTGTGCACGCCGAACTTAAACACGGTCGACTGTTGGTATGTCTCGCCAGGTCGGAGGACCGTCGAGGGAAAGCTCGGATGATTCACCGAATCGGGGAAGTGCTGAGTTTCGAGGCAGAATCCCGCGTGCTTATGGTACGCAACACCTTGCTTTCCGCGCTGCGACCCATCCAGGAAGTTGCCCGTGTAAAACTGCACCCCTGGCTCTGAGGTGACGACCTCAAGGGCGCGACCCGAGTCGGGGTCCCATGCGTAGGCTGCCCGTCGGAAACCAAGAGAGTTTTGAAGAACGTAGGTATGGTCGTATCCCGGCGGTACTTCAGAGATTCGTTCGCCTATCGTATGAGGCTTTCGGAAGTCGAAGGCTGTGGACGCAACTGACCGAAGCTCTCCGGTTGGAATGAGGGTGTCGTCGACTGCAACGATCTGGTCTGCGTGGATTTCGATCCTCTGATCGAGCACGTCTCCAGATGAGTGACCTGCAAGATTGAAGTACGAGTGGCTGGTCAAGTTAATCGGCGTGGCCTTCGTCGTTGTTGCGGCGTAGTCGAGCCGGAGCGTGTTGTTTGAGGAGAGGGTGTACGTGACCTCGACAGAAAGCTCTCCAGGGTATCCTTCGTCGCCGTCGGCGCTGGTGTGAGAGAGAATGAGAGAGGCGCTGTCAGGTCTCGTCAGCGTGCGGGCTTTCCAGACTGTTCTATCGAAGCCCTGAAGGCCGCCGTGAAGGTGATTGGGGCCATTGTTGACCGCCAGAGAGTAACGCTTGCCGTCGAGGATAAATGAGCCCTTTGCGATGCGGTTTGCGAAACGGCCAGTGAGCGTGCCGAAGTAGGGGTGGCGAGCTTCGTACGGAGAGAGTTCGTCGAAGCCGAGGACGATGTCGGCCATTTTCCCGTTGCGATCGGGGATCTGAAGGGAGCGAACTATGCCTCCCCAGGTGATGATTGAGGCTGTGACACCGGCTCCACTAGAGAGTGTGTACTCATCAACTTTCACACCGCTGCGGGTGACGCCAAAAGGCTTCTGCGCGATCGTTGGCGAAGCGAATGTTTGTGGAGCTGCGTAGGAACCCATCGAACACCCGGCGAAAATAAACGCTATGGGAACCGAGATTAGCAGGGGCAAGCGCTTCATTCCAGAGATGTAAGCCGTGGTCTTTCGCTCCGACTCCCGGCCCGGTGATTGTGTGGTCATCGCTCCTCGCCAATCTTGGGGATCCGGCACCCAGGGTAGCCTTCCGCGGCGTAGAAGCACAGCTGCTCGGGGCAATACAGTGTTTATGCCGAAATGGAGCTAGGAGAAGGAGTCTGGGTCTTCGCCATCCAGGAGCCCGTCGTCGTCTGAGTCGGGGTCGTTCGGGTTGGTGCCGAAAACCGATGGCTCGAAGGCATCATACAGCCCGTCCTGATCCTCGTCAGCGCGCAGGAAGCGCACGTGAGCCGGATAGGTCTTCTTGACGTAGTTAGTAAAGACATTGGCTAGGGCTCTGTACCCAAGAGGGGTCGGATGAATCTGGTCGGAAGAGAGGAGCCGCTTGCTCACTTCGTCAAAGTGCAGGTCCGCGGGTGCCTCGGGTGAGTTAGAGCGCTGAATCAGCTTGTTCAACTCAAGAACCCAGGGGCCTTGCGAGCCCCGGTTCGGGAGCATAAGCACCGCTGTAACTACCAAGGGAGCATGTCCAGTCCTTTCTGTAACCTCAGATTTAATGAGGGATTCGGCGCGTTTGATGCGCCGGAAGGTCTGCAGGGGGACCCCAAAGAACCACCGGTCGTTGCGCCCGAGGTCGAGCACCACCAAGTCGGCCTCGACGAGAGCTGCAGCTAGTGCAAGGTAGCTTGTGCCCCGAAAAGCTTTCCCCAGATTGAGAAGAAGCTGGACCGTGTTGAGTCCAGGAACGCCGAAATTCTTGACGGTTGCCTGCTGCAGGGAGCTTTGAGCTCGTAGCACGTAGCCGCCCTTGTTGTTGTTTGCGGTGTCGCCGTATCCCGAGACCAGGCTATCGCCGATGACAACTATATTGATCTCGCCGTCGCAGTTGAAGTCCGGGAGGTTGCCAACCTTAGGGCACGCCGAGGCGTCGACTATGGTAAGGAACGAAAGCAGGGCGGAGACGAGAAGCGAAATGCGCATGGTCTAGGGACGTTACCAAAGGTGAAGTGAGGAGCGCAATTTTGGACCACGGTTAGCATGAAATCAGGAACTTATGCGGACATGTTGGTGCGCTTAGGCACATGGGCACTTTGCGGTGCGAACTAAGCCTGCCCCTCAGCTTTGAATGGTTCCGAGCGCTGGTATTCGGTTCACTCGTATTCCCCGCAACTAAAAATTCCAACATCCGAATCATTCATCCAGACGTGTGAGCGTGGTGATGAGGTGAAACAACTATCGCCATATCAGCTGTAATCTCAAGGAGAGCGAAGATGACAACGGTAGATAACACAGCAAATGTAAGAGCTACTCTCTCGGAATCGGCGGCGGAGGATGTCAGTGAGACGGAGGTGGCAGAGACGCCCGCTTCTGCTGCGGCTGTGACCACACCTGCGACCGAGGGGGGTGATCCTGTTGAGGCCGCCTCGGAGGGGCTGAAAACAGCCCTTGAGCAAACCCGGCAAGCTGCATCGAAGGCTGGAAAAAGCGGTGGCAACGCCGGAGTTGCGCGGCTAGTCGAGGCGGTTGTGAGCCTTGTGTCATCGCTTGTGAGCCTTATCTCATCTTTCTTGCCACTCAAAAAGGAGCAGACTCAGGGAGGCGGCTCAGCCTCACCGGGCACATCTTCAGGCAGTGGTTCCCCGACAACAGGGAGTGGAGCTAGCCCCTCTGCAAGTCCGTCTTCATCAGCGGGCACATCTCCGGCGAGCCCCGCCACAAGTTCCCCGACCGCGAAGGCTGGACTTCAGGCACTAACGGACGAGAAGGGTGTTGTTACCGTACGAACGCCTGATGGATTTCAGCTCAAGGCCGAAGGGCGCGAGCAGGCGTGGCAGATCATCGGTCCTGAAGGGCGCGCCACCCGCATTTGGGGTGATCCACACGTAAGTGAGAGTGATGGTGGCAAGTGGGACTTCAAGGAGCAGAGCTCCTTCGTGTTCGGCGCCAACAAGGTTACAGTCGAAACAAGCCCTGCGGGCAACGGGCAGACTCTGAGCCGGCGCATCACGCTGTACCACGGTAGCGAACGAGTCACTATCGCCGGGATCGACACGAACAAGCCTTTTCTCGTTGGGCTTGCTCAGGATGGCAAGCAGCATGACGACTCCCTGAGTGATGGGACCACGTATCGACGCGGACTTGGGAAGAAGGGCGAGGCTTGGTCGATGAAATCGGGGGGGAAGAATAAGGTGATGGCGGGTAGCTAAGCTGGGCTGGAAGGCTACCAGAGCAGGGCGAACACAAAGACCCCGAGCATCGAAGCTGCGATCCCGACCTTGATAACAGTGCCGACGAGCATGCCGAGCCAGGTGGCGAAGCCTACGTGGGCTGCTCTGGGCATGTTTTTCTGCGCAATCATCTCCCCGGCGAAGGCGCCAAGGAATGGACCGATGAGCAGCCCAGGGAGGCCGAAGAAAATGCCAACGATCGAGCCGAGGAATGAGCCCCAGATCGCATAGCTGCTTGCACCGGCTCGCTTTGCTCCAAGAGCTGAAGAGATGATATCGACAGTCATGGATACAACGCTAAGGAGACCCAACACCAACAGCGGGACCCAGCTAATCGTTTGGAAGTCTTGCCACCACGCGATGAGAAACACTCCGGCAAAGATCAGCGGAGAGCCGGGAAGAGCCGGGAAGACGGTTCCCGCTAGGCCGACAGTGATAAGGCACAGCGAAGCTACCCAGATCGCAATTAAGGAGTAGTTGCTCAAGTTGTTTCCTGACAGGACGCCCTAAAAATCCGGACCTCGCTGCGTGTTGCAGTGCTGCCGAATTGGAAATGATTGCCTCGCGCGGCACATTGTGCCGAGCCGAGCGCGCCTAACCACTCGACACCTATCAGCGGCGTGGTTGGCAGCCTCTTTGCTTACAAAGCAAACAAACATACTGGTGGGATGGTGCAGGACGCAACCCCGGGCTTAAGGTTAAGCCGCCCCCGAACTAGAGAGAGATCTTTATGCTTCGACGCCTGCACCTTGAGGAGGCTTCTCGTGCCTTGCGCCTTCAGGCCCCCGGAAAAGAGGGGGAAAATCAGGAAAATCAGGGAGAGAGCGAGCTTGCGCTCGAGTTCTCGCGCCTTTTAGACCAAGTTCAGGGGCCAATCGCCGCGGCCCATGATGAGGTGATGGCGCTCGGAATGGCGCTGGCGCAGGCTATTCCGCTGGTACAGCAGGCTAAACAGGGGGTCCAAGATCGGGATGCTGGCGACCAAAGCCAGGAAAGCCAGCAAGATTTCGAGGAGCAGGCCCTTGATGTAACGGTTGACGATGGCAACGCCTCTGACAGTGGCCCCCGCCTCGTCCTAGACTCGCGGGACGATGGCGCCGTGCAAACGGCAGATAGAAATCAGGCGGATTCTAGCGCCACGACAGGAGACGGAGTTCAGCAGGACGAAGGTTCCGCGGAGAGGGAGGTCACGGCAGCGCTTGACCTCGGTCCAGCCCTCATTTCAGAGGGGGAAGAGGACTCTGACCTCGCGGCGGGCGCTAGACAGTCGGATTCGAATGCCGAGGTGATCGCGGTTGAGGAAGCAGAGAGCCAGGTAGTGCTAAAACAGCTCTCTGATTCGGGCGCTCTTGACCAGCAGCAGCTTGAGCATCAAGACGCCGAGGTTGTAGCTGTAATCCAGAAAGCAGCGGTTGTTGACAGGCACGAGGACTCTTCGAACGACGAGAGCGAGGATGGATTAGACGCCGAAGGAGACTTCACTAGCTCTTCTGAGGTGATGCTCAACGCCGACGATGTGCAGGTCCGTCAGGCCAAGTCAAATAACGCAAAAAATGCCAAAGAAAGTGCAGAAAATACCGAAAATGCCGGTGCAGCTCAGATGGCGCAGTCTAAGGCCGGGCAAGAAGTGGCGCGATCTGAGGAGCGAGATCTTAAGGCCATGCCAGGTGAGGGCCGGCCGGCTCTTGAGCAGCGCCTGCAGCGGCAACGTGAGTCCGTATCGAAGCTTGTTCAGGCGATTAAAGTCGAATCCGACTCTACGGGAAGCGGGATGTCTCCCGAGAGCCCACGAGCAGCCTCGGCGAATTTCGACGCAGCATTTCAGATGACTTTGCTGCGGCAGGCCTTCGAGACCCTGCGGTTGCAGAGAGCGGACGGTCTTGACTCGAAGCAGCGACAGTCATCGTCGCAGGTCTCTGTAGTAGGAACCGTTGCCGAGGCAAAGACGGCCTCCACCGACACCGGCGATCGGAGTGCTAAGCAGCTCACCCGACCTCAGCTTCGCCGCATGCTGGATCGGGTCGAAAGCACTCTCAAGGAGGCAGCTAGAAGCCGGGATGGCAAGACGATCTCCCTTAGGCTTGACCCAGTGCAGCTGGGGCGGGTCAAAGTAGATGTTTCGCTTCGCGAGGGGACACTGCATGCCCGCATTACTCCTGAGAACCAGCAGGTCCTGGCAGCCCTTCGGGAACATTCCCACGAGCTACAGAGCGCCCTGCGCAAGCTTGGGCTCAATGTTGACTCGGTTACGGTCACTGTCTCTTCCGAGACTGGCCAGGAGCTCTCGGACTTTGGCCGGGAGCTCAACAACGGCAAGAGTTTCCAGGAGGAGCGGAACAACATGCCGAACGACGGCCGCCAAGTTGCTGAAAACACGATTGGCAACGAACTTGCAAAACATGACGCTGTTGGGACGAAGTCGGCTGATTTAGCCGATTCGGATCACTGGGTCGCTTAAACGAGAAGGGCTAGAGACATGCCGAGCGTTGGATACTTAGGTGCAGGACAAGCCGCTAATATGAGCGGCACGACCGGCACACAGGTGAAGAAGCAAGACAATGTCGGTCGCGACGAGTTCCTTCAGCTGCTCGTTACGCAGCTTAAGTACCAAGACCCGGAGGCTCCAATGGACAGCAAAGAGTTCGCGGTGCAGCTTGCGCAGTTTACGCAGGTAGAGAAGCTCGTATCGATCGACGCTCAGCTCAGCAAGCAGTCTCAAAACATGTCGTCGATGACCGGGTACCTCGGAAACAAGGTAGTGCTAGCTTCCGAAGATGTGCAGGTGAAATCGCGCAATGGCGGCCAGGTGCAGATCGACCTAAGCCAGGATGCAAAAAATATCAGGGTCCAGCTCCTCGATTCAAAGGGGGCCGTGCTTGGCCAGACGGTGGTTGACCAGCTCACAAAGGGCAAGCAGCTCGTTAGCCTCGATGGCATAGCAGTTCCAGATGGGCAGTACCGAGTTCAGGTTAAGGCTTCCAGCCGCTACGGTGCCGGGGAGTTTAGTGTGCCCGTTGCGGCGGCAGGAATTGTGTCAGGGTTCATCCCAGGCCCCGACCCACGCTTGATTGTAAATGGGAGAGAGATTTCGGTTGGTGAAATTAAGGAGGTCTCAATCCCTTCAGCCTAGCCTGAGCTTGGCGCAAGGGGGGAGCCTTCACGCTGTGACGCTTGATGCAGGACAGGGACCGTTCTGCCGCGCAGTTCCTCAAGGAAGAAAAGCAAGAGAAGGTTGTTCGGCGCAGGTTAACCGAGCTCAGCCAAACGCATAAAGCGGCAGGCTGCGCTCCGTTTTAGAAATGGAAGGAACACGTGGCAAGCATCATCAACGGACTCTTCGCAGGTCGCGCAGGCATCTCGAGTCACGGCTCGGCAATCGCGGTCGCCGGCGACAACATTTCGAACGCTAACACCATCGGCTACAAAACGACTCGAGCGGAATTTCAGGACCTGCTTGCTGGAACCGGAGTCGTCGGACGCCAGTTCGGCTCAGGCTCCTCGATATCGTCGGTTTCGACGCTTTTCGAGCAGGGCACTCTAGAGTTCACTGGCCGCCCCCTCGACCTCGGTATCTCTGGAAACGGATACTTCGTGGTAGCCCGCGACGACGAGCGCTTCTTCACCCGAGCCGGAAACTTCAAGGTGGATTCGGCTGGCTTTATCGTAAGTCAGAACGGACTAGCGGTGCTCGGCTTCCCAGCAAACGGAAGCGGAGCGCTGGAGCCGATCAACCTTAACACGATCGATCAGGGCTCGATTGAGAGCACCGAGGTCGCAATCGCGGGCAACCTCGATGCGTCTACGACCCTTGTGGATACTGCGAACATCCCGGTGCCTGGAGTCGTGGTTCCGCCGACTGTGACATACTCGGACCTCAATGCCTTCGCTGCATACTCCTCTGTAGTGGATGTGTTCGATTCCCTCGGAGAGAAGCACACCGTAAGCCTTTTCTTCTACCACACCGATATCAACGAATATACGCTCCGTGCCTACGTGAATAACGAAGAAGTGGATACCACGGGCACGCTGACCGGCTATCCCCGTCTCGTGGGTGAGAAGGTTCTCGCCTTCGGCGGCAACGGCCAGCGCAACCCGGCTCCAGTGCAGGGCACGCCGGACTTTGCGACCAACATCGCTTGGAATAACGAGTCGGAGGCTGGAGAAATCGGCTTTACGTTCTCGCCAATGACACAGTACTCCGCTCAATCGAACATCCTGTCGATCACCCAGGACGGAAAGGGTATCGGCGCGGTTACGACACTCGCGGTGTCGTCAGGCGGAGAGGTGTCAGCGCTGCTGACCAACGGCCAAAATGCAGTAATCGGCACTCTCGCAATGGCAACTTTCTCAAACCCTGAGGGATTGACCCGCCTTGGAGGAAACTTGCTCTCGCTGTCGACCGCGTCGGGCGAGCCGGTGTACGGCCGAGCTGAGAGCGGAAACTTCGGCTCCCTCCAGTCCGGCGTCGTTGAGCTCTCCACAGTAGATATCGCGTCTGAGTTCGTTAAGATTATTACGCTTCAGCGCGGATTCCAGGCTAGCTCGCGTATCATCACGACGATTAACCAGCTCCTCAACGAAATTATCCAGTTGGCGTAATAGCGGGGAGAGCAGTACCATCCGGACATGAAGTTTACTGACGATGAGCTGCTCTCCGGCACGCTGGCGCGCGATTTCCGCGCCGTCGCCCGACTCATCACACGAGTTGAATCTGGGCACCCGCAGGCTAGGACGCTAGCTGCAGGTCTGCGTAGGCCAACAGGCCGGGCCCAGGTCGTTGGCGTTACCGGCTCCCCAGGCGCGGGCAAGTCCACACTCGTTGACCAGATGGCGAGAGAGTACCGAAAGAGGGGGCTCTCCGTTGCAATCCTGGCAGTGGATCCTTCAAGCCCGTTTACTGGTGGCGCAATCCTCGGTGACCGTATCCGCATGAACCTCTCCGCCGAGGATCCAAGCATCTTCATTCGCAGTATGGCAACCAGAGGCTCCCTAGGCGGCCTGGCTAAGGCGACTCTTGAGAGCGTCCACGTTCTCGATTGCGCTGGTTTCGACGTGGTAATCGTAGAGACGGTTGGTGTTGGGCAAGCTGAAGTCGATATCGTTAGAACTGCCGACACCTGCATCGTAGTGCTTGTTCCCGGCATGGGAGACAGCGTCCAGATTATCAAGGCTGGCCTTATGGAGATAGCGGATGCCTTCGTTATCAATAAGGCTGATCGCGATGGAGCGCTTGCGCTTGAAAAAGATCTGCTCACGTTGCTGTCTTTGGTTGAGGGAACGGCAGGCCACTGGCAGGCACCGGTGCTCAAGACCGTGGCAACGACAGGTGAGGGGACAGCGGCGGTGGTAGACGCTTCGCGAAAGCATCTTGAATGGCTCGACTCTTCATCCCAAGGGAAGAGCCGCCGGCTTCAGGTTGTGTCTCAGACGATCGCTGCCCTTGCAACTGAGTGGATAGCTCAATCCGCGCTGCGCGGCTCTGAGCAGCAGGTGCATGCACTCGCGGAAGAGTGCGTAGCGAGACGAAAAACCCCCCTCGAGGCAGGAGAGGCCCTAGTAGCATGGACCAAGCGACGCAAGTAGCAGTTCGCGCTAGCGCAGATCGAGGCTCGACTCAGCTCGATTGGCTTGCGAGCCGACACACGTTCTCTTTCGGAGAGTACTGGGACCCCCGATGGCAGAGTTTTTATTCATTGCGCGTCATCAACGATGACATCGTTGCTCCCGGGTCCGGCTTCGGCATGCACGGACACCGAGACATGGAGATTATCACCGTTGTCCTCTCGGGCGCTCTTCAGCACCGAGATAGTCTTGGCAATGGTGAAGTAATAGTGCCTGGTGAAGTGCAGGTCATGACGGCAGGAGCCGGGATCCGTCACAGTGAGTTCAACCCTTCAACAGAGGAGCCTGTACATCTCTTGCAGATCTGGATAGAGCCGAGCCGCAAGGGGCTGCCCCCTTTCTACGCGCAACGAGTTTTTGCTGAGGAGCTTCGCCGAAACCGGCTGTGTCGAGTTGCAGGCCCTGTTGCGGATGATGGTGCGTTGCTGATTAACCAGGACGCCAACCTGTTCATAAGCTCGCTGAACCCCGGGGCATCGGCTCGCCACCAGCTGACTGCGCAGAGAGTTGCCTGGCTGCACGTGGCTCGTGGCGAGGTCGTTTCTAATGGCTCGACCCTTAGGTCCGGAGACGCCGTGGGGTACACTGGCGCCGGCGAGATAAAGATCGAGGCGAGCAAAGCATCGGAAATCCTGCTGTTCGACCTTGCTCACGTCTCATAGTGCTTCCCGCTCGATTCATGCGAGGGATTTCGGACCGTGGCATGGTATACAGCCCCATATGAAAGAAGCTTCGCCGAGATTTGCGCTCGGTATCGACATTGGAACCACGAAAGTGGCGGCTGCTATCGTTGAGGTCGAGAGTCGAGAGTCTGTCGCCACTGCATCGCAGCCCCACGGCAGTGATATTCGTGCACTACCGCGGGGATGGAGCGAACAGGATGTGAGCCTGATCCTCGAGGCCGTCGATAGCTGCATTTGTGCGTTCCCGCAGGAGAGCCGTAGCCGCGTTGGCGGGATCGGTGCAACGGGGCAGATGCATGGGGTCGTGCTCTGGAGCACCTCCCGAAATGAGACTTCCAGCCTGGTAACGTGGCAGGACCAACGGTGCTGCGACGACGACTTCCTGCAGTGGCTTCGCCAGGAGTCTGGCGAAAATGGTGCGCAGACCGGTCTCGGAGCAGTTACGCTAGCCTGGTACGCGAAATATGAGCCCAAGCTCCTCGGGCGCTTCAACGCTTCCGGCACGATTCATGACCTGATTGTCGCTCGCGCGACAGGGCGGAAGGAGGCAGTCATTGACCCTTCAGATGCGGCAAGCTGGGGCTTTTTTGACCTCCGCAGCAGGAATTGGAATGAGGCTGCCGCGCGGCGAGCTGGAGTGCCGAGAGATATGCTCCCGTCTCTTGCTCCTTCCGGAGCAACAGTGGGCCTGCTGAGCCAGGCCGTTGCAGCCCGATGGGGAGTTCCGGCGGGAATCCCGGTCGGGAATGCTCTCGGAGACAGCCAAGCTGCGCTGTTTGGCTCTCTCACAGATCCTGCCGATCAGATCGCACTTACAATCGGAACTGGAGCTCAGCTCTCGGTGGTAGTTCGGGGACTGCCAGAGCCGCTGCCTGCCAGCAACGAGCCGTACGAGTTTCGTCCCTACGTCGACGAACGGCAGATTGCAACTGTGGCCTCGCTGACAGGCGGACGAGCCCTGGCTGCGCTGGGGCGAGCCATCAAAGAGTTCGGTGAGAAGCTCGGACTTGGTTCTGATGTGACGCTCGATCGGGTGCAGACCGTAATGCACGAGAGTGGGCTGGCTGCGATCAACACTGACCTCCGGGCGAACCCGAGCCTGAGCGGCGAGCGGTACGCACCCGACATGCGCGGATCTTTCTCAAATCTCACCTTCGATAATTTTTCGGTCGGAGACCTGACTGCCGCTTTGAGCAGAGGTCTTGTTGAGTACCTCCACGGGGCGCTCCCGGCAGGCCTTCTCAAGGGACGGCAAGAAGTTGTGGGCAGCGGCAACGCCTTGTGCCGCTCGCCACTGCTGCAAGAGATAGTGCGACGCACATTCGGAGTTCGCTTGACCCTGCGGGATGGGGGAGAGGCTACGGCGTGTGGCGCAGCGCTGATCGCTGCTACCTGCTCAGCTCCTTCATGACGATATTCGACATGATCTCGCTCGTGCCACCGCCAATCGGCATTAGCCGCAAGTCACGCCACCAGCGCTCTGGAAGGAACTCGGTGGTGTAGCCGTAGCCGCCGTGAATCTGGATGGCCTTATCCGCAATCCAGACCGCATCGTCACACATCATTCGCTTCGCCATCGCCACCAGCACCCGGCAGTCGCCGCCTGCACACAGCACATCGAGCGCGTGGTGAGCTAGGCTTTCGCCGAGCAGTATCTTTCTTCGCATCTCGCTCAGGTAACGAGCTAGTGTAGGGAAAGCCTCAATTTTTTTCCCAAACGCTTCACGCTGGCTTGCGTAGAGGAGTGATGAGTCAAGGCACATGCGCGCTCCAGCCAGCGACGTGAGCGTGAGCATTAGCCGCTCCCAGTTGAGGTTTGACGCCGCCTGGCCCCAGCCCTCGCCAATTTTGCCGAGCACGCACGATTCGCCCACCTCTACGTCCTCGAAGGTGAGTTCTGCCGTATCGGACGCATGCCACCCGAGCTTGTGAAGCTTTTTTGAAACCTTGAACCCTTTTGATTTCGTGTCGACGACGAACGTCGTAAAGCCGCCGTACCCTGCTGCTGGATCGGTTTTCGTGAGGACGAGGATGAAGTCAGCGCGCGCGCCGTTGGTGATGAAGGTCTTTGAGCCGTTGATGACCCAGTTAGAGCCGCGCCGTGTTGCTACGGTACGGATTCTAGCCAGGTCGCTTCCGGCTCCCGGCTCGGTGAAGGCGTAGGCGCCAATGGCTTCTCCGAGAACGGCTTTTGGCAGCCACTTCGCCTTCGCTTCAGCAGTGCCGAAGCGCTCAAGAGCGTGGCTAATAACGAGCGAGTGCATGTTGACGGCAACAGTGAGCCCAACAGACGGCACTTCACCGAAGGCTTCACACCAGGCGCCAGCGAGCTTGTAGTCGCCGCCAGAACCGCCGTACTCTTCGGAGATGAGCAACCCGAGGTAACCCTGAGCTCCCAGGGTCTTAAAAACTTCGTTGGGAAAGTGCTCCGCTTTCTCCCAAGCGCTTACGTGCGGCACCAGCTCCTGCTGGACCAGCTTTGTCACCGCGTCAATGAAGTTTTCGTGCTCTGCGTAGTAGGGGAACGCTTTCACTGTAGCCTCTCGGCGATGACTTCAGCGATATCGCGGACGTCCAGTTTCGCCTCGTTATGAGTAAGTTTAACCCCATCCTCCATCATCTGCATGCAAAAAGGGCAGGCTGTGGCGACTGTCGATGCCCCAGTCTCGGCCGCCTCCTGTGCGCGCACGGAGTTAACCCGCTCTCCTATCTTGAGATCCATCCAGAAATGGCCGCCACCAGCGCCGCAACATAGCCCCTTCTCCCGGCTGCGCTCCATCTCGATGATGTTCAAGCCCTTCACCTTCTTGAGGGTGCTGCGTGGGGCATCGTACTCGTCGTTGTAGCGTCCGAGGTAACACGGGTCGTGGAACGTTACGTCTTTTAGGTCCCCGTCGCGCAGTGGCAGCTTATCTTCGGCGAGCAGCCGCTTCAGCAAGACCGAGTGGTGAATAATTTCAGGCTGCCTTTCCTCCCCGAGGTTTCCGAACTGTGGATACTCGTTCTTGATGGTGTTGAAGCAGTGAGGGCAATTGGCCACGAGGAACTTGAACGACACTGACTTGAGCAGCTCAATGTTCTGCTTCGCCATCGACTGAAAGAGGTTCTCTTCACCGAGCCGGCGGGCCGGGTCTCCAGTGCATCCTTCAAGGGAGCCAAGGACACCGAACGAGAGTCCGGCCTTCTGCATAATAGACACGAGAGACTTTGCGATCTTCTGTTTCCGCGGGTCAAAAGCTGAGACGCATCCAACCCAGTACAGGTAGTCAACAGCATCTCCAGGCTCAAGGATCTTCACGTTCAAGCCATCGAGCCACTTGATGCGGTCTTCCTGTGGGCCGTAGGGATTCGAGCGGCTCTCAAGTGAGCGCAAGGTAGCTTGCGCTTCGTGCGGAAGCTGGCCCTGCATCATCGTCATGTGTCTTCGATTGCCGACGATCTGGTCAACTTGGTTGATTCCGACGGGGCACGCCTCGACACACGCCATGCAGGTGTTGCAGCTCCAGAAAGCCATCGGATCGATCACGTCTCCCGCGATGGCAGCATCCGCGGATCCGCCGACGGTGCGCACGGCCGACTGAACCAGCGGATTCTGCGCCCGAAATTCGCCCGCGCTTGAGTAGCCTTCAGCCGACTTTGAGAGACCATTAAAGGGCAGGAGAACACCCTTAGAGAGCGACGCATCAAGCGCCCGGGCAGCGGCCGGCATGCGCGAGGAGCCAAGTTCGCCATTAGCGTGCAGCGCCAGGGCGTGGTTTCGCGTGTCCAGTACTATCCATTTCGGCGACAGGGGCTTGCCCGTGAGGTACGCAGGGCAGGCGTCCTGGCAACGGCCACACTGCGTGCAGGCATCGAGGTCCAGCAGGTTCTTCCAGGAGTAATCCTTGATGGAGCCGAGTCCGAGCGTGAACTCCTCGCCGCTCTCCATCATCTTCTCGAGATCCCCGACAAACTCAAGCGCGCCCTTCGGTCGCGGCGTACGCGCGAAGAAGAGGTTGAGAGGGCTTGTCAGCATGTGGAAGAACTTAGTGTACGGAAAGAGCGCGACGAATGCGTACACGGTGAGGGTGTGGAACCACCAGGTAGCGAAGTGGACGTGCCGAGCCTGATCGTCGGGCAGGAACCAAACCGCCTTCGCGAAGAGCCACCCGATCGGGGAGTAGAGAGCCCACGGATCGTTTGTTACGTGAATTCTTAGGCCCTCAAGAACGAATCCTTGCACACAGAGGATAGCCAACATCGCCAGGATGAAAGTGTCGTTTGGCGTGTTGTGCACCATGTCCGCGTTTTGGATGAACCTTCGGTAGCCGAAGTAGAGGATGCCGCCCAGCAGCAACAAACCGAAGATGTCGCTGAACATCGTCACGTAGAGGTAGAACTGGCCTTGGTAGATCTTTATGCCGAGGTCGTGGTGGATGAACACCATTGTGGTCGTGAAAAGCAGCACTAGGAACCCGAGGTACACGAGCAGGTGCGCGATCGGGGCGCCGCCTTTGCCCCTTGCAACTTTCTTCTGGAATACGCCGCATTGAATCAGGTCGTCGAGCCGTGAGAACCAATTCCCTAGGTACTCGTCAGAACGCTTTCCGCTGGACCACAACTCGGCTCTTCGGAGGACTCCGTTTAAGCCGATTGCTACTGCCACAACGAGCAGGCCGTAGAGCCCTACCACATTAGGCAGGGTATTGAGATTCCACATTATTTCCCGGGTCGCTTCCATACGGCGTAAAGTAGACGCATCGCTTTGTTCGCACCAGCGGTCTTAATAATTTGGGCAGTTAGGCCCATGAGCGTTGTTAGATCGCGGGGGCTTCTAGACAAGGTACCGGGGAGAGCTCCTTTGAAACGCTTAACCTACTGAGATTTAATGATATTTAAGTTTGATCCCGAAGTTGACAGTGGCTTGACCGCCCGGGGACAATAGAAGGAAGTCCTTATGGGCATTTCGCCTAACCCAGAAACTACGGCGCTACGGCAATCCACGTTCGGTTGCCTAGATGAGCGTTCACCCGCACGGCGCTAAGGTTTTCCTCATATGTTTCTCCAGCTCACACACCTGTCGCTGCTCGTTACTGCCGTGTTGCCGCTCGTTGTTGCCGCGGCGGCGTACCTCTTTTTCATCGCGGCTTCGCTCGGCATTGCACGCAGCAGCATGACACGACTTGAAGAGATGCTTGAGGACGAGCTCCCGGGTGCGGGTCGAGCAATTAAGATTTTGCGGGAGCCTGGACAGTACCTGCTCTGCACTCAGTTCGGTCGCCTGCTCTCATCGATCACGGCAGGATTTTGCCTGGCGCTCTGTGTGCGAGCTATCTCAAAGCTGCTCAGCGATGAACAGAGTGTTGCTCATCCTATCTCATTTGTTATTTCGGGTATCGTTGTTTTCTCCGTGCTGGCAGGGCTCCTGGTGCTCGTTCAGGTAGCGAAGGCAGTGTCTCTTCAGCGGCCTGAGCAGACCTTGTGTCGCCTCTCTGGGCTGCTGTGCGCAGTATTCTCTGTCTTCGGCCCTCTGCTTATGTTCGCCCACAAAGCAGTTTCTGGCGTGTTGAACCGTTTTGATATTGAAGCTTCGAATGAGCGTGAGATAGCAATTTCTGCTGATGACCTCGGTGAAATTGTGAAAACGAGCCTTGAAAAGGGCACAATTGAGAAGGATGAGCAGGCCCTGATTGAAGGAGTTGTTGAGCTCTCAGATCGGGTTGCAAGAGAAGTTATGACTCCCAGGAGCGATGTCGTGTGGGCACGAGAGAGCGCATCGGTCACGGAGCTGGTTGAGCTCTTCACAAAAGAAGGGGTGTCACGAGTTGTCGTGTGTGGCAAAGAGCTCGACGAAGTGCGGGGCATGCTTCTGGCGAAAGATCTCTTTCCTTTTGTCGGGAAGTCGTTGACTGGTGTTGAGTGGCGCACGTTCCTTCGACCAGCCTACTTTGTGCCCGACACGAAGCCGGTTAACGATCTCCTGAAAGAGCTGCGGCAAGGCGGAATCCATTTGGCCGTCATTCTCAACGAGCATGGCAGTGTTGAGGGAATTGTTACGCTCGAAGATCTGGTGGAGGAGATCGTTGGCGACATCTTCGATGAGTTCGATTCTCCTGCGGAGCGGGGAGCGCTTTGCGCCCAGCGAGACGGCTCTCTTCTGTTCGAAGGCACAGCCTCAACTTCTCACGTGTCCGAGGCGTGTGGAGTGCAATTCCCGGAGGGCGAGTACGATACGGTGGCAGGATTCATCATGGCGCATCTTGGACGGCTACCTACCGAAGGAGAATATTTCGATTTTGCGGGGTGGTCGTTTACGGTTTCGGAGGTGCACAAGCACCGCATCGCGCGAGTCATGCTCCGGACGCTACCTCAGGAGGAACGGCCAGACTCTGAAGAAGGTCAATCGTCAGTGGTAGTTAACTCTAGCTCTGGGCGTCGCCGCTAGCGAATTACATCGAATCGTTCCCGTTACTCCGCTCATCTTTACTTATACGGGCATCAGCAGACCGAGTGTACGTGGTCCGCCCGGCACTACTCGCAGTTTTTCCGTCGGGATTCGTCAACTCTCGACCCAGGATGCAATCGGATTTTAAGGGAACGCAGAGAGTTTCTCATGGAGCAGGACCCATTCGCACAGTTGCCACAGACCGAAGCTTCTGGCGTTGAGCCAGAGGCTACGGAGGAGGTTGTGTCCGCGGTGCCGGCGCAACCGGAGGGAGAATCCCCGCAACCAACAGTGATGTCTTCGCCGCCGAAGCAAGCGGCGGCGCCGGCTGCATCCGCAGCGGCTGAAAGTCCGCGCGTGGAAGTGAGTGCTGCGACCGTGACCCGCATGATGGGAATCGCCTCGACTGCGGACCTGCGCCTGCTGGAGGGCAGGGTGGATCTTCTCACCTCAAAAGTCACAGGCCTTCTGACGAAAGTTGATCGAGTGCTCTCGATGTTCGGAAGCATCCCGACATCGAGCGATATCGGAAGGCTCGAGATTCAGCTGGGCGCGGTCAAGTCGATGCTGCGTGAGCTGATAGAGGATCAAGAAGCCCTAGGCGCGACAAAGCGACAGCCAGACACGAAGGATGCCGCTGAGGAGCAGAGCAGAAAATTGAAGGAAGGAATCAGGTCAAGCTCGGAGTAGTGCGAACAGCAGTACCTACGAGAGGAACAACGTATGGCACGCAGGAAAGAGTCATCTGGAATCGCCGCAGGATCTCCGCAAGGGCTGACAGGCCAGATTGAGAAGACTCGCACGCGCAGCAAGAGCTACGTGCTCGATCTGCGCGTAAAGAGCCCAGCATCTCGCGGCTACCTCGGCGTTGAAGGCCTCGATTCAGCCCCCGCCATTGTGCGGCTCGCAAAGGTGAAGGGGCTCGATGTTATTGCAATCACCGACCTCTTCAGCGCCGACTTTGTTGATCGAATGGTGTCGGCGGCTAAGGACTCTCCACTTACGGTTATCCCCGGAGTTTCAATTCGTTGCCGTGTTGGCAGCTGTGACGATGTCGTGTTTGCATGCCTGTTCGGCGAGTCCGTAACCGGTGAGCGAATCAACGAGTTCTTGCGAGCCTTGGAGGTGCCGACAGATGCCGCTGCAAGGGCGATGCACCTCGTCAAGAAGCCGCTTCCGGAGGTGCTCTCCGTGATCGACTCATTTGGGGGTGTCGCGATTCCGAGCCGACTTGACAAGACGCCAACCCAGAAGAGCATCATTAAGGAGCTCGTTGAGACGTACGGCTTCCGCGCCTTCGACCTTGCGTACGGGGACTCAAGCGACTACTTCAAGAAAACGTGGCCGAAGGTAGCATTCCAGCTCTTTACCTTCTCGGACGCAAACGCCCTGGCGCAGATCGGCAGCCGGACTGCGAAGGTCAAGATGGCACTGGCCGGATTTGAGGGCATTCGCGAGCTTGTTGCCCGCCAGTCCTAGGGCCGAACCGGGGTGGTCTTTCAGGCTTGAGCTGGGGATCCCCTGGCTCTTTGAGGCTTCAATCTCTTGCAAGTTGCTGCCTGTCGCCTGACAATGCGGAGGATGGCTCATTGGCTCGTAAAAACCGAACCGGACGTGTACTCCATAGACGACCTGTCTCGTGACAGGGATACGGATTGGACCGGTGTCAGAAACTACCAGGCCCGCAACTTCCTCAAGGAGATGGCGGTGTCGGACCGAGTGCTGATCTACCACTCGAACGCTGAGCCTTCCGGTGTTGTTGGGATCGGCTCGATAGCGGCGAAGGCAGCCCCCGACAAGACTCAGTTTGAGCGTTCGAGCGAGTACTTCGATCCGAAGGCAACCAAGGACTTGCCGAGGTGGTTCTGCCCCAAGGTCCGCTTCGTAAAGAAGCTGCGTCGACTCGTTCCGCTAGAGGAGCTACGGCGCTCGAAAGAGCTTGCTGGCCTACTTCTACTGCAGCCGGGCACCCGCCTGAGCGTTATACCAGTTTCGGAGAAGCACTTTAAGGCTATCGTAGCGCTAGGATCCTAGAAGAGAAGTCCGTGGTTGAACGTATAACAATAAAGACTGCACAAGAGATCGAGCTGATGCGCGAGGCCTGCCGCGTGACTGCCACCATCCTCGACGAGGTGGTAGAGATTATAAAGCCAGGCATTAGCACCGAGGAGATCAACACCTTTGTGCACCGCCGCACAACGGAGCTAGGCGCGATACCTTCGCCACTCAACTACAAGGGCTTCCCTAAGTCGGTGTGCATCTCTCCCAACGACGTCATCTGCCACGGCATCCCGGCTCCGTTTGTGATTCTTAAAGAAGGGGATATCGTGAACGTCGATGTGACCTCTTTTAAGAACGGGTTCCACGGTGACTCAAGCCGGATGTTCTTCGTTGGCGGAGAGGCCTCGTGTTCAGCCGAGGCGCGCGAGCTTGTGAAGACCACCCGCGAGGCGCTGATGGCTGGCATCCGCGAGGTGAAGCCGGGCAAGAGGATCGGAGATATTGGCGCCGCTATTCAAGAGTTCATCAAAGGCACCAAACGGGGCTACGGGATTGTGCGCGAGTACACAGGGCATGGCTTGGGACGCGAATTTCACGAGGCGCCTCAAGTCATTCACGTTGGTCGGCGCGGCACTGGTGACCTCATGCGTCCAGGCATGACCTTTACGATTGAGCCGATGATTAATGCCGGAAGCGCCAAGACCTCACTTTCAAAAGTTGATGGTTGGACGGTACGAACGGTCGACGGTGCTCTCTCGGCGCAGTGGGAGCACACGGTTCTTGTGACCGAGGATGGTCACGAGATAATGACCAGCAGCCCGAAGGGACTTTTCTAAGGTTGCTTCTGCGTGTCCGTTGATACTTGCGGCTAAAGCCGCGCGGCCTAGTTGAGAGGCTTAGTGGGTCCGGCTAGGCACCAGCGGATCAAAGGATCTTGGTTGGAGTCCGGGACGTCCGAAAGCTTAGCCGTGATTCGAGTGACCTTCGAGAAGAGGGGAGAGTAGCCACTTGCCCCGAGGCAGTGCACCTCAGCGTCACCCTCCGAGTCTGAAACATTGATGATCTTCTGCACCTTGAACACGCTGCACTTGTTGAGGCCGAGAGTATCGCGCTCGTAAGGGGTGCAGTTGTTCACTCCCTCGACTGGCCAACGGTCGCGATTTAGCCAATCGCGAACTACAACGCTGAACACGTGGAGATACTTCCCGGAAAGTATGATAGCCGCCCGATTGCGGCACTCTTTTACTGAGGGCCGGTACTGAACCAGATTGGAGACGTCCTTCGCGCACACGCAGGGCTTAAAGATTTGGCCGTTGCAGTACCTTGTTCTGTTTCTCGTCGGATCCTGGCGCTCCGCCATGATTTCCTCGACTGTCCAGACGCGGTTCGAGTCCTGGGCTTTGGCAACCCTGACCGACGCCCCGAAGCATAATCCGAGGAGCGCAGCGACAGTGAGAGCTCGAGTGAGTAAAGAGACGATACGAGAAGCTTGCATGTTCCCTCCGGCAAGATGACCTTGCGAAACGACGGGAGGATAACACACCATACGACAGGGGTAAAAGGACGACAGTGCTGGAAAGCTGGCGCTAAGCCTACTCGTCACCCTGATCTTCTGATTCTGACTCAGACGAGTCTTTTAGCAGCGCAAACCGCTCCATTCCGCGTGATTCGACCACCAGCAGCACGCCCTTCTTCGGGTTCGCTTTCTCCACCGCGTCTTTGAATTCGTCGAGGCTTAGGACCTCAACATCATTGACGCTTATTACTACATCGCCAGGCTGAAGATCTGCCTTTGCCCCGAGACCCTGAGGGTCCACCTCGGTGATGACCAGGCCTTTTGAGCGGGATGTCTTAAGCTTGCGGGCTGCGCTCTCGTCAAACTCCTCGATTGTCAGGCCCAACTCCTCATTCTGGCCGGATGGGGTGCTAACGGGCTCATCAACTTGAGCGGGCAGCTCGCCGATCTCCACATCGATTACCATCTTCTTTCCCTGCCGGATAACAGTGAGGGGGATGGAGGTTCCCGGCTTGATAGCCGCTACTGAGTTACGGAGCTGGTTAACGTTCTTAATCTTCTCCTTGCCGAGCTGGATGATGATGTCTCCCTGCCGGAATCCAGCTGTCTTTGCGGGACCCTTAGGATCCACGTGGCCTACCAGGGCGCCCTCAGTGCCCTCAAACTTGAACGTGTCGGAGAGGTCCTCCGAAAGGTTCTGGATACCAACGCCTAGCCAGCCGCGAGTTACTTTGCCCTTTGTTATGAGGCTCTCCATGACCTGCTTCGCCATGTTGATCGGTATTGCGAACCCGATCCCCATGTAACCCCCAGACTTAGAGACGATCGCCGTGTTGATTCCGATCACCTCTCCCCGCAAGTTCACAAGCGGCCCCCCGCTGTTTCCGGGGTTAATGGCAGCGTCCGTTTGAATAAAATCCTCGTACTGCCCGTTGCCCGAAATCGCACGGCCCTTAGCAGAGACGATCCCCGCTGTGATGGTGTTGTCGAGCCCGAATGAGGCACCCGCAGCCACTACCCATTCGCCGATCTTGAGCCTGTCCGAGTCTCCGAGCTTGGCTACCTTAGGCAGAGTCTCCTTCACCTTAATTTTAATCACGGCAAGGTCGGTGCGCGGGTCTACTCCAACGACCTTGGCCTTGACGGTCTTCTCGCTGTTGAGCCGAACCGTGACTTCATCCGCTTCGCCGATAACGTGATTGTTGGTCAGGATGTGTCCCTGTTCGTCGACGATTACTCCGGTGCCGAGACCGCGCTGGGGTGTTGGCACCATCTTGTCCATGAAATCCTCGCCGAAGAAGTCCCGCAGGGCATCGGCACTCTTCTGGTTCTTCGCTTTCTTTGACTTCGTTTCAGTTGAGATCGTAACGACAGAGGGGGTGATGTTTTCGGCAACCTTCTCAAAGGTCTCGGAAAGCTCCTGGGCGAGCTGAGAGCCAGGAAGAGTTGGAACCTCCTCGGCCTTTGGGTTTGTTGGGGAGAGCAGGAGTGCGGCGAATACTGCGGAAAAGAGGAAAGCTTTCGGGGGCTTCACGGCATGGGGGTGGGTCATTTGCATACGAACAATCTTCTTAAAATGATCTTTTCGTGCCAGGGTGGTGTAGCACGAAAGACGGGGGGTCGAAAGAATTATTCAGGGAAACATGATGCTTAAGCCTTCCCGTATACTGTACCTACACGGTCTCGGTGGCTCGCCGCGATCATCGAAGGCGCTTCTGGTGGCAAATCACTTCGCCACTCGAGGGATTCGAACTGAGATTCCTGACCTCGCTATCCCATCGTTACCTGATCTGTCTCCGCGAAGCATCGTCGAATTCGTCGCTGATGAGATCGCTAGACTTGGGCCTGCGCCGCTCGCGGTCGTTGGCAGCAGCTTCGGTGCTTTTGTTGCAGCGCAGAGCCTCCTCCGGTTGCCGCAAGAGAGTCGCCATCACGTGCAGTCTCTAGTGCTGCTCGCTCCGGTGATTGAGCCCTGGGATAGCGGCAGCAAGCTCCTTTCGCCGGAAGTTGAAGAGCGTTGGAGACGAGAGGGTAGCATGCTCGTTGAAGACCTTGAGCGTCGCGAGCAAGTTCCGGTGCATTTCCGTTTTGTGGAAGAGCTCAAAGAAGTTGCCAACATGGATATTGTGCCGGTCGTGCCGACATTAGTTGTTCACGGCACTAGGGATGAGACGGTGAGCGCTGCGCAGAGCGAGAGGTTCGCCAAGCGCAACCCCGGAGTTGAGCTTAAGCTCCTTGACGATGACCATCGGCTGCTCGGGCAGCCGGTGATGCTCATGTCCTTGGTCGAGGGATTTATCCAGCGCTCATGGCAACAAACTTCGGCTCAGCCCCACAAATGATCTTCCGCAGCCCTATTTGCGTGAGATAATCAGGGGGTATGCCTATCATCCCGCAAAGGCGACTCCTGCTGTACATCGTCCTGATCGCCGGGCTGGGATACTCGTTGGCATCAGCGCTCAAGAACCATAATGCGCCTCATCTGCCGCAAGCGCCGCAAACATCGGCGTCTCCAGAGCTAGGACAAGAGACTGTGACGGCACCGCTGTCGGTTGAAGTTCCTGCCGCTCGCAAAACAGTTGCACCCGGGGCAATTGACGAAGACGATGCGTTGCTCGCGCTTAACTCTCTGAGCCAGGAAGATGCTTCGGGTGATCAGAGCGACGCGCAGCGATCAAATGCGACGACTCCGGCAACGTCAGCTCCTAGTGCGACAGCTCCCAGCTCAGACGCGAGCCAAGACTCTGCAGGCGTAGCGAATGACGACGACGCGCGCGCTGTCTTCTCTGACGCGCAGCCGAGTGAGCCTTTCGGCACCGGGGACCAGTTCATCGGTGGTGGAAGGTCTTCGGGGCCGCCGAGCCTGCTGGGAAGTGGGTCGGCAGCGCAAGAGCCGCCTGCGAATGCGGGCTCTTGGGTGTCAGGACAGGCGCGTGGCTACGCGATGTTGTATGCGATGCAGCCCGGTGCGCGCGCTGTTGTTGAGAGCAACGTGGCGACTCTTCTCGCCGCCCAGATTCGTGAGCCCTACATCGGGGTCTTGGTGGATGGCACTTTCAGCCTAGACACCGAGTACCTCAAGACAGTGATCTCGCGGCTCTCGGTTGATAGGAACCTGACTGTTGAGCTCTACCTCACGAACGGTGCAACGCAGAGGGCGTACAATAAAACACCGATCCGCGCTCCGTTCGTAACAATTGCTCCGCTGGTCTTCCGCAGTCGAATCCAGTTCGATGAGGGGTTGAAGCGTGAGTTCTCATCGATTGCGGCCCGGGCTAGGGACCTCTTCGAGTACAGCAAGCAGCAGAACCCTGCAAATCAGCACATTGCGAGCGTGATGCTTGAGGACAATCTCGACGTGGGCGCCTACCGCACCATGCGCGAGCTTGCTGCTCAGCAGCTCGATGGAACGGCTGGCTTTATTCGCAGCACCTGCTTGCGCTGCGTGAGTCCGGATGACCGCGGCAGCGACGCTGACACTGCTGGCGACCCGCGCGAGGAGCATAAGCCAGACAAGATGCGTGAGTTGCGGCGAGGAGATGGCTTCACGCTCGATGGCACTGGCTTCCGCTACCCAGGAGAGTCTGCCGCGTTGGGCATCTCGCCTGATGAACTTAAGAGCCTCGTTCAAGAAGGATACTCAAAAGGATTGCGGTTCTTCGGCTTGTGGAGACACAATTGGCAGGGCGCCAAGGAGTTCTCAAGAGACAATCCACACCCAGACGAACGCAACTACGTCGCGTCGACGCCAGGGCAGGAGGCTTTTGAGCTTGAAGTGCTGCGGCTCGGACTAATCGCCGAGCCAACAGAGGAGAACGATGAAGGTGATAGCGGCGTTCTCGGGATGAGCCCATAACGAGTGCGGTTGTTTCCGCTGAGAGGGACGGAAAATGGATTTTGCGAGTTTCAATCAGAGTCGAGAGCAGCTTCAGACGGCAGTTGCTGCGAGCACTGTCGCGATTTTTCCATTGGAGCACTCTCTAAGCCAAGCGAAGGCAACCCACGGTGAGCGGGTCGCGCTCGTTTCAGCGGCGGGTGTCGCGCCCGGAAAAGTCGATACGGCGGCGGAGCTTCTCGCGGTGCTGCACAGCACCTCGGTTAGTGCGGCGCTCGCGGTGAAGCGCGTCTCCGAGCGAAAAGTAGAGGTCGCAGGAATCTCCACGGCGCTGGTTGACCTATGGGGGATGGCCGAAGCGGGCACTGCGCTCTGGTACGACACCTTCGTCCGGTTTCCCGGGGATCCGGAGGCTGGTCGCGAGCCCGCATTGCGTGAAACTGTCAGATTGCTCGGTCCCGAGGCTGTCTCAATAGCCACCCAGCTCCACGAGCCGGTCGTGCAATATATTGAATTTGTTTCGAAAGTAGCCTCCTAGGCAGGTTCCAGCAGCACTAATCCCTTGAGATCCCGCGAGCTTGACCGAGTTGGCGGTTGTGGTACCCTCTGCCACTCTCCGGGTCGAGGTGGGCGTTCCCGTCGCGCTTCCCGTTTTTACCACTCTGCTGGTGTCGTCTGCCGTTTTGGCGAGGAGGCGTAAGGCTGGTTGTTGAGGCTACCCCGGAGGAACTGTGTGTAAGGCTCGTGAAACGCGCGTTAAGCGTGAGGGCGGAAGAGTTTAGAGAAGTAGTTATGAGTACTGTATTTGTTTCGGCTGAGGCAGCTCGCGAGAGCTCGAAGTGGTGGGTAATCGATGCCTCCGGCGTGCCTGTTGGGCGTCTGGCGACAGAAGCTGCGCATCTGATCCGCGGAAAGCACAAGGCGACGTTCACTCCGAACGTTGACGGGGGAGATTTCGTTGTTGTGTTGAACGCCGACAAGGTTGTTCTGACCGGCAACAAGGGCGAGACAAAGGTGTACCGCCACTACACGGGGTACCCCGGTGGACTGAAGGAAGTTCCGGGAGCGAGGATGCTCAAGGATCGTCCAGAGATGGCGATCGAGCGCGCAGTTCGTGGCATGCTCCCAGAGGGAATCCTCGGACATCGCCTGCTCGGCAAGCTTAAGGTCTACACTGGCAGCGAGCATCCGCATGCGGCGCAGTCGCCAGAGGCATTCACAGTTAGTTTTCAGCGCAACAAGAAGTAAGGAGCTACGATGATCAAGGGTGGTGGATTTCACGCTATTGGGCGCCGCAAGACTGCGGTAGCGCGCGTTTACCTCAGGCCGGGAACTGGCAAGTTCCTCGTTAACGGGCACGAGACGAAGGAGTACTTCGGTCGCGCAGTTCTGGACATCCTGCTCCGCGAGCCGATTGTAAAGACAGCGACGAGCGAGAAGTTTGATATTCTGGCGAACGTCATGGGCGGTGGAAAGACCGGTCAGGCGGGCGCTTTGCGCATGGCTCTCGGCCGCGCGTTGGTTCAGGCTGATGCTGGCCTGCGGCCGCCGCTTAAGTCGGCAGGTGTGCTGACCCGCGATGCCCGCGAGGTAGAGCGCAAGAAGTACGGCCGTCATAAGGCTCGTAAGCGTCCGCAGTTCTCGAAGCGTTAATCGCTTCGAAGTTCTCGAAGCGTTAATCGCCTCGACACATCGGGTCACTGTTTTTGTAGCCTGGTGGAGAAAGGCCCGGTAGCAGGGATGCTGCCGGGCCTTTCTCTTTTGCCTGCTAGTGCTGCTTCCAAAAAGTTTTTTACCAGGACACCGTTTAGGGCAGCGCTAGGGCTGCTCGTTTTCGGCGCCTTACGCGCCGAAAACACTATAAATATGGCTAGTGCCTCGTTCGAGCCTGCAACGTCGTAAGGTGAAAAAAACTTTCTAAACCAGGCACTAGAAGAGGGGCGCAGCAGCCTCGTACAGCCCTAGCACTCTAGAAGATGAGGCTAGGCATTCCACTGCCCGAGCAACGGAAGAAATCTCGCTTGCCGCCTGCACGTCGATGTAGAAGCCGTACTCGAAGGGCTTGCCGGTTATCGGCCGCGATTCGATTTTTGTCACGTTGCCGTTGGCATCGGCAATTGCGGTGAGGATACGGGCTAGGCTACCTGGCTGGTGAGGGAGCGTAAAGAGCAGGGAGCACTTGTTAGCAGCGCTCGTTGTATTGGGCGCCGCTCGGACAGCAACGAAGCGCGTCGCATTCATGCCATGGTTCTGAATTGAACGAGCGAGAATCTGAAGTCCTTGTTCGCAGGCAGCCTCCTCGCTGGCAATCGCTGCCATCGAAGTGTCGTTGAGCCGGGCAACTTCCTGTGCGGCGCCAGCCGTATCGGAGCTGCTTATCTTTGCGATCTGGGGACGCTCTTCAAGAAACTTTGAGCACTGCTCAAGCGCTTTTGGGTGCGACGACACCTGACGCACACCGACCAGCTCTGCGCCGACCGGAGCCACAAGGTGCAGCTCGACTGGAAGGTAGTGCTCAGCCACGATTGAGAGCTGGAACTCCCCGAGCAGGTCGTAGTTCTCATGTACGGAGCCGGCAAGTGCGTTCTCAATCGGCAAGATTCCGAGGTCAGCTCGTCCCGCGGCCACATGCTCAAAGATCTCCCGAAAACGCGAGGTTTCGACCGGCTCAAAAGGCTCCTGCGCCATGGCACGGGCAGCCATGCTGCTGAAAGAGCCTCGAATTCCCTGGTAGGCTACCCTCTTGGTCATACCGTAAAACTTCAGGGGCACACCGATTCCAAGGCGCTTCCCGGATCGCTCCAAGCTAACGTTGCTACGGGCACTTGCCTGCCCGCTGTCGCCAGCTAGGCGACTGCGCTCCTGGCGGCTCAACCGCTTTACAGAGGTTTCCCGCCAGTCTCACTTGGGGGATACTACACGACGGTTGCTATGGAAACCATTGTGGTGATACCGGCCCGCTACGGGTCGTCGCGCTTCCCCGGCAAGCCGCTCGCCCCTGTTGCGGGGCGCAGCTTGCTTGAGAGGGTGTGGCGCATTGCTCAAGCTGTCCCGTCAATTTCGAGGGTGCTCGTCGCCACCGATGACGAGCGGATCGCTGCGCACGTGCGCTCCTTCGGTGGAGTTGCCGTGATGACGTCCCCGACATGCACAAATGGCTCGGAGCGGGTTCACGAGGCCCTCACACAGATAACCGAGAAGCCATCGATCGTGGTCAACCTGCAGGGGGATGCCGTGTTGATGCCCCCGTGGGTGATCGGAGCCCTGGTCGACGAGATGCGACGTGACCCTTCAGTTCAGATTGCGACCCCTGCGGTAAACCTCTCTACGGCGCAGTACGAAAGCATGCTCAAGTCAAAGGGGCAGGGGATTGTGTCTGGCACCACCGTTACCTTCGGGGCGAGCGGAGATGCTCTCTACTTCTCAAAAGGAATTATTCCTTTTATTCGCTCGGCGCCGGGCGGCAATCAGAGCCCTGTGTTCCAGCACATCGGCGTGTACGCCTACAGGCCAGAGGCGCTCGCGCGGTACATCACCCTTCCAGTCGGCAAGTTCGAAGCCGTTGAACAGCTTGAGCAGCTGCGCGCACTTGAGCACGGGATCCCGATCCGTGTTGTGCAAGTTTCGATGCAGGGGCGCACGATGTGGTCGGTCGACAACCCGCAAGATGTTGCCCGTTGCGAAGAGATTATTGCGCGTGAAGGGGAGCTGGCATGAACCCGGTCGCGATCTTCTGCCGGCACGGGAACACCTTCAACAAGGGAGAAAAAGTCTTCTGGGTAGGCAGAGGTGAGGACATGCCCCTTACCGAAGAAGGTCGTCGTCAGGCGGATGCTGTCGCAGAAGCGATTGCAGCAGCCCTAATTCCGTTAGCTCAGGTCATTTCAGGACCGCTACAGCGCACGAGAGTTTTTGCAGCTTCGATAGCAGCTAAAGCCCAGAGTAAAGAAGCGGCGCGAATTGATGCTCGGCTCGACGAACTCGACTACGGTGCTTGGAGCGGACTCTCGGACGCAGAGATCGAGGCACGGTTCGGTCTGGAAGAGCTTTCGGCGTGGCGTGATCGCGGAGAGCGACCAGCCAAAGTGCAGTTCCAACCCTCTGAGCAGGCTGTCCGCCAAGAGGTACAGAGCCTGCTAGAGGAGCTTCAGCAGCTTGGTGGTCTCACCGTTGCCGTCACGAGCAACGGACGGCTTCGGGAGATCGGCCGGATGCTGAAAGACCTCGCGGGCCATCCGCTCAAAGCCCCAGGGGTGAGCACGGGAGCTGCCTGCGTGCTCGTTTTCCGAGATTCGCGTTGGCACGTCGTTGTCTGGAACATCAAGCCGCCGGAGCTGGGGGCTGCAATTGCTCGGGTGCGCTGACCAAGCCACAACCGGACGTGTCGCTCTACTCCTTACTTCTGCAGTCGAGCTGCTGTGTCGCGAATCGCCATGTACCTGCGGGAGCCATCAGCCAGCTTGATGAGGACTATGCTGCCATCTGGGAAGTCGCCGCCTGGCTTCGAGAAGCGGAAGTGCTCCCGCTCGCCGTTGCCGTTTCCGGCGTACTTCCCCGTTTGAAGAGTCCTCGATCCATCAGGAGATAGGACCGCGACGCTCCGCACCTTTCCAGTGAGTCGCGGCGGCAAG